>NZ_CAWUDJ010000021.1:0-113363 GCF_963920875.1 Anabaena sp. CCY 9910
AGTTGAATCTCTTGTCAATTTTTCTTTTCCTAAAGTAACAAAAGAGGGATTATCTCCCCAATCCCCAATCCCCGGTACCCAATACCTACGACTTACCTTAAAACTCGCACTGTAAAAGGATAGCGATAATGTTCACCGTTGTAGGCTTTTGTAGCGGCAAAAGTTACTAAAAATAGTTGCATTAATAGTAAGGCTATGGTGAAGTACATCCAAATCAATAATAAGCTGTCTAAAACTGTACTAACTTGATTTATTTCACCATTAGTAGTGACTGCAACGCTACAACTAGCTAAAACTAATAGTAATGATACGGCTATGACGAAGACGATGTAGAACGTCAAAGAAATCTGAAAATTTAATGATTCTTTACCTTGAAAATCAACCCAGGGATATTTGACCTTTCTGGATTTCCAGACTAAGAAAGGGATTAAAACATTTAACGGTAAAAATAAAGGAATGCCTAGAAATACTACAAAAAATAAAAGTAACCACGCTAATAACGCTGAGAAATGACACAACATCGCCCAGACCCGCATTTGTTTGTTGTGTTGTAATCTCATGGTTTTTTATCTCATGTGGATTGAGAAAGAATGCTTATCCACATTATCAATAAAAAAAGCTCCGAAACAGCTTAAAATTTGAGAATTTCTCGGTCATAATTTTCCGGTAGCGGCTCAATTTCCCATACTATGCCTTCTCCAGCCTCTAGGGCAACTTCAACGTAGAGTTGTTCTACTGCATTTGTGGCGATGTCTTCATTGTTGGGAAATGACTGTAGGTCTTCTGTGAGGAGTCGGAGTTTAAAGCCCCCTGGAATAACTGCGCCTACGGCTGCATTCCGTAATTCAAAACGCCAATAAGGTGCGTCTGGTTCACCTTGTGGTGTAATCAACAGTTCGTATAGTTGACCAGCAATGGTTAATCGACGTGATAGGGTGACACCTGTTTGTCTATCTTCTACACTCCTAGCCCCAGCCGCACTTAATTGTAAATTCAAGCGTCCCCAACCAGTATTCTGTGCTATTTGAGACACACCACTTTGTAACCATTGCAGCACGGATCTTTGTTCTGGTAGTCCCAAACGACGTTCATATAAGCTTTGTCGCCAGCCGCCATGTTCAATTAATGCACCCCATAGTTGAAAAGGGATGGCTAGCCTGGGGTTAATGATTTCTGGATTGCTTAAACGGGTGATGAGATTTTGGGCTTGTTCTTGGAGTATGGTTGGTAATGGGGCGATCGCTGTACGAGTAATTTCATCAGGGCATAAATCCCGCGCTACAGCTAACACACTTATATCGTTAACAATATCAGTTATGTCTAACGAATAGGTGCGATCGCCTGGATCATATTTACCTTGATGCTTCAGTTGCGTGTGGGTACAATAGCCCCAAACTTTTACATATTCCCCATCTACTTGCACTGCTAAATAATAATCCCCAGCCCAAGTTGGTAAATCTACCCATTCCTGCTGTACACGTAATTCGCTGTGATCAATATTTTCACTGGGAACCAAAATAAATCTCTTGCCGTCAATTGTGACTGCGGTTCCGTTCACTAGTTCCCAAAGACTGGCTAGAGTTGTAGTGGATGGCCACACCTTTGCCTGTGTGGAAAAGTCTTCCTGTAACCACGGTAAGACTGCACTCAGGCAAAGTTCGTTGAGATAAGCTTGATAACGTGAATAAGGATGAGAAAATAACTGGCTGTCAATATTTGCTGTTGTAGAGTCAGGGATTTCTAAAATTAGGTCTGTCGAGTCAGCAAAGGTGAATACGGTGGTGTTAGCAGTCATAGGGTTTACTCCGGGGATTTCTTTGGCTGGGTTTGGGGCAAGCTGGGAAAATTGCTGTTTCCCGAACAGACGTGAAAATCTCCAATTCTTTATTAATAGTTAATTTTCGACTGTTTTAGCATTTTTTATGCTTTGGAGACATTGTAGTAATTCTGTAACCAGTCTTCTATTAATGTACTCATAGCTTTGAGTATGTCTGAAGTCAGGGAAATATGCAGTTTGTCTTGACTCCAGCCAGCTACAGACCGCAGTAGAGTTTCCTTGGCTTTGGTTAATCGCCGGGAAACAGTGTACTGTTTGATGTCTAATTGTTGAGCAATGCCATCTTGATTGAGTTTTTGCTCGTAGTATAGTTGCAGTATTTGTTGTAGTTGCGTGTCAAGTTTGGCGATCGCTGCAACTAAGACCTGATAAATTTCCGTTTGTTGAGAAGTTCTGGCTTGTTCTTCTTCTTGGGCAATAATTTCCTGAATTAGGGATGGCTGTTCTGTCCCAGGGAGATTATCTAGCAACTCAAATGAATCATCCGCACCTTTGGAGACATTGAGAGAATCTGGGGTGGGATAAAGATACTTACGGGCTGCTTTGGCTGCATTTAACAACCACTTTTCGATATCTTGGGGGTTAGTTGGTTGGTTGCTTTGGGAATTGTAAGCTTTGGCGATCGCATCCCAAGTAGCATCATCTGGTCGGGACAGTTGGCGAGAGTTAGCCGCTTTGGTGGGGAGATACAAAGTTTTAAAGCAATTCCAAGCGAGGATATAGGCAGGGATCTCCGTTGAGGATAAACCACTGTTTTGTAAAGACTCATGCAAGCGCTTTTGGCTGATTTTGCGTAACAGACCCCAATCAGTACAGATATCGACTTCTTGACGTTGGCGTAAAGTTTCGCGGATCGCACTACCAAAAATCAGACTGGCGTAGTTTTTCAGGGTACTGCTTTGACTGGGGTCGAAACCTTTCAGGACTCGATCAACTTGGGCGATCGCTACTTGGAAACAATCCGATAACCTGTATTGCGTACTGACAAAACTAGCGGCTGTTTTTTGGGATATCCAATAACAAGGTTCTTGCAGATAAGCAGTTAGATGTTGCTTCGCCAGAGGTTGAGTTTCCGGAACTTGCCAAAACTTATACCAATACAAAGCCCAAAAATATTCCGAAGTTTCCTTTGGCGTGTGCTTCAGACAACTGAGGATACTACGACGCAATCGTGATTCCGTCGCCCAACCACTGAAGCGATCGGCATCGAACTGCACAAAAGTCGAAAAAATTTCAGTAACGCTTTGCCGAGGTTGCATAAAACTAGAAGCCGACCTAGAGGAAGAATGAAGGCGTTAAACGACACCTGCACAAACTTTACTATAAGCAACAAAGATTACCTTTGCGCCAGTCCAGTGATTTTCTTAACTGTCTTAACTGTCTTAAGTGTCTATTGAACTATGTTAACTGTCCACTTAAATTTCTGATTGACTATCTTAACTGTCTTAAATGCTATTGCATTTCATTGATAAAGTTGAGAGTATCTTTCTACTGAATAATTTAAGAATAATAAACAAAGATCATGCTTTCCTATTAAAGCTAATTTTTAACTTATAAACAATCAAGTTTAATAAGGATATAAAGGCTAATGCAGCTAAATAATTATAGTCAAAACCTAAAAAGTCCAGATGGTGAAAATCTTATATATAGAGATATAGAAATTGCGATTCTGTCGAGTTTAACTGTTGATGATTGTGTAGTTAGAGAGAAAGAAACAAAAAATCTAGAATCAGAATTAGTTGCTTATATAGTTCCATCAGGGTTGTTTGTACCAGAACAATTATTGTCTCACCTGCAAGCAACTCTACCTAGCAAATTAGTACCTACCGCCATAGTCACAATCTCCACCATACCCCTAACAAGTACAGGTCAGGTAGATGAAGTTACTCTAGCTAGTTTAGAAGTTATTGACTCCGACTTAATATATCGCGCACAGAAGCAACTAGAGTCATTGTCAGCAATTGAACGTGTTGCGGTGGTGGCTGAACCATTGGTGACAAGTATTCCTCCTGTGCATTTGCAAGACTTACTAGGGGAAACAGAAGCGATCGCCTTTGAAGATAACCAGCAAAATATACAAGCAACTATACCTAGACAGAACGTAGAAAATAATGAGACATTTTCATCAAAAAATTTAGCTATTAGTCAAGGGGAACCTCTGCCACAGCCCGGAAATGCTCCCAAAACTTTAAAAGAATTATTACAAAAAGCTGCTCAAAATTCGACTAAAAATATTATTTATATTCAACCCGATGGTAGTGAAAAATCCCAATCATATCGGGAAGTATGGCAAGATGCTGAACGGATTCTATCTGGGTTAAGGAAGCTAGGACTTAAGCCCCAAGATAAAGTAATTTTTCAACTAGAAGATAATCAAGATTTCATTTGTGGTTTTTGGGCTTGCGTGCTTGGTGGCTTCGTTCCAGTACCCATATCCATCGCCCCAACCTACGAATTAGCTAATAGTATTGCCAGCAAACTGCAAAACACTTGGCAGATGTTGGATAAACCGCTTGTACTAACAAATGCTGATTTAGCTATCAAAATTGATGAGTTATCCAAGTCTTTGAATTTAGAAAACTTTCAATTTGCAATTATTGATCAGTTGCGTGAGTGTGAACCGGATTTAAATGTACATCAAAGTCAGCCAGAAGATTTAACAGTTTTGTTCTTGACTTCTGGAAGCACTGGTACACCCAAGTGTGTGATGCTCAATCATCATAATTTATTGAGCATGACAACTGGCTTAATTTCAATGGGTCATTTCTCCGGCCAGGAAAGTGTTTTAAACTGGATGCCTTTGGATCACGTCGGTGCGCTAGTTTCTCTCAGTATTATGGCTGTGAGTTTAGGTTGCCAACAAATCCACGTACCTACTAACTTGATTGTCCAGAACCCGCTTTTGTGGCTGGATTTAATTGACAAACATCAAGCTACGATTAGTTGGGCCCCTAACTTTGCCTTTTCGCTGATATGCGATGCCTTTAGTGACCAGTATCATACGAACGATATTAAGCAAAAACAGTGGGATTTATCATCCATGCGTTTTGTGATTAATGCGGGAGAACCCATTGTCACTAAAGTAGCCAGAAATTTTTTAAAACTGCTTCGCCCTTATGGTTTACCAACAAATGCAATTCGTCCAGCCTTTGGGATGAGTGAAACTTCTTCTGGTATTACATACTCTGACAGCTTCACTCTAGAATCTTCATCAGATGACAGTTTATTTGTAGAATTAGGACAACCAATTGCTGGTGCTTGGTTGCGGATTGTTGATGAAAGTGAACAGATAGTCACAGAAGGTACGATTGGACGTTTACAAGTAAAAGGTGCATCAGTTACCAGTGGTTACTATCAAAATCTCCAGGCGAATCAAGAAGTTTTTACTTCTGATGGTTGGTTTAATACAGGTGATTTAGGATTTCTCAATCAAGGGTGTTTAACAATTACTGGACGGATTAAAGATGTCATTATCATTAATGGGTTAAACTACTACTGCCATGAAATTGAAGCTGCGGCTGAGGAAATTCAATCTGTAGAAATTTCATATACAGCCGCTTGTGCAGTCAGACAACCAGAAAATAATACTGATAAGCTAGCTATATTTTTTCATACTTCTATTACTGATGATGCTAGTTTAATAACTCTGCTGAAAGAAATTCGCCTTTCTGTAGTTAATAAAGTGGGAATAAATCCAGATTATCTGATTCCAGTAGATAAAGAAATTATTCCCAAAACTGCCATTGGAAAAATTCAGCGATCGCAACTGAGCCAGCGTTTTAATATAGGTGAGTTTCAATCAATTATTAAACGAATTGATATATTACTAGGGAACGCCAATACCATTCCTGATTGGTTTTACCGTCAAGTATGGCAGCCCAAAAATCCTAATATTTTTAATTCTTCTTTAACCCTTATTAATTGCACTCTGGTATTTCTAGATGCTTTTGGTTTGGGTACACACTTGTGTCAAATATTATCAGAGCGTAACCTGCAATACATAACAGTTTCTCCAGGTGAAGATTTTCGCAAAATCAATCACTCACACTACACAATTACCCCAGGGCAGGCCAAAGACTACCAACTATTACTCCAATCTCTAGCAACCGATAATATTACCATCGGGCAGATTCTTCATCTATGGAATTATGACCAATATCTTGGCGAAATCACAAGTATTGAGGCTTTGGAAGCAGCACAAGAAAAGGGAATATATAGTTTATTGTCCCTGGTTCAAGCTTTAGCAAAAGTTCAGGGTGTAGATAGTCCTATTCAATTGCTATTTATATCTTCTTATGTTCAATCTATTGCCTCAGATGACCCCATAGCTTATGAAAAATCCCCAGTCTTAGGACTACTAAAAACTGTTCCTCAAGAATTACCTTGGTTAAACTGTCGCCATATAGATTTGCCATTTGCTGAAGTTGAGAAAACTGGAACTTATCTCTTACAAGAGATGCAGGTTTCCTCAAAAGAACGAGAGGTAGCTTATAGAAATGGGCAACGTTTCATTCCTCGCCTAGAAAAAGTAGATTTTACCAGCAAACCTAAATCTCCTATTTCCTTCAAGCACGGAGGCACTTATTTAATAACTGGAGGATTGGGTGGTATAGGAATTGAAATTGCGCGTTACTTACTAAAATATTACCAAGCTCGACTCCTATTAGTTGGTAGAACTCCTTTAATTCATCATGGAAAAGAAGATGTTATTACACAACGTCAAAAAGCTTACCAAGAACTATCACAGCTTGGGGGAGAAGTAATTTACGAAGCTGTTGATATATGTGACTTAAAACAGTTGCAGATAATAGTTGAGAAAGCCCAATCCCAATGGGGTAGAAATCTTGATGGAATACTTCATTTAGCTGGAACTTCTCATGAGCAAATGATACTTGAAGAAACTCAGGAGAACTTAGCAGCAACACTACGTCCTAAAGTGTTTGGTGCTCGGACACTACATCAATTGGTAAAAGATAACAAAGGCAGCATTTTTATCAACTTTTCTTCGGTAAACGGTTTTTTTGGTAGTACTGCTGTTGGTGCTTATGCTGCGGCTAATAGTTTTTTGGACGGCTTTTCTCATCACCAAAATTCACAGAGTGAATTAGCAAGCTATTGTTTGAGTTGGAGTATGTGGCATGAAATAGGCATGAGCCAAGGATATCAGATGAAGAATCTCATCCGCACCAAAGGTTTCTATGTGATGTCTTCTTTTCAAGCAATATCTTCAATGCTTGCCAGCTTACAACATCAGCAAACCCATCTATTAATAGGTTTGGATGGCAGCAACCAAAACATTCAACGTTGGCAGTCTCAAGCCTTTAATTTACAAAAATTGTCTGCTTATTTTACTACTCATAGTAGTGACGATATTTTTAAATTACAGCAATTAACCGTGGAAGACCGCTTTGGAAATTCCTGCAATTGTAACTTAGTCAGGCTGAAAGAAATACCCTTAACCGAAAGTGGTGCAATTGATAAGAACAAATTAATTCGACAATTTACTGGACAGGAAACAGGAACTCATGTAGCACCCCGAAATAAGTTAGAGCAACAAATTGCTGATATTTGGGAAAAAGTTTTGGGAAGACCAGTATTTAGTGTTCATCACAACTTCTTTGAATTGGGAGGAAATTCCCTTATCGGAACGCAAGTAATTTCTCGGTTACGAAATACCTTCTCCATTGATTTGTCTTTACAGAGTTTATTTAAATTACCCACTGTAGCTGAATTAGCTAGCAATATAGAGGTAATAGAGATATTAATGAAAAATGAATATGCCATTGCTAATGATATAGCAGAAGAATATGAAGAGGGATGTTTATAAAGTAATGGATTACGTATTGCCGAAGCTTATATAAATAATTTTGTAGATAGATAATGGGTTGGTAAATAAGCAGTGGCTAACTATAATTTCTATTATTAATATTGAAAAGATTATGAATAAAATGACAGTATTTGCATTTTTATCTTCGTTAAACAGGTTAGGTATAAAAGTTTGGATTGAAGACAACCAACTACGTTATCGCGCGCCCAAGGGAGTAATGACTCCAAACATCAAGCAGGATTTGATGGAGCAAAAGAACGAAATTTTGAACTGTCTTCAACAATCAATAAATACAAAAAAACTAGCTTTTGAACCTATTTTACCTACTGAGCGCAATCACCATTTACCTTTATCTTTTAGTCAAGAAAGGATGTGGTTTTTGCATCAGTTGGAAGCTGGAAGTGGTGCTTATACAATAGCTTTTGCTGTGCGCCTAGAGGGAAATCTCCATATCAAAGCTTTAGAACAAGCTATCGGGGAGATAGTGCAGCGTCATGAGGTTTTGCGTACTCGCTTTGAAATCAAAAATAATAAGCCAGTACAAGTAATAGACCCCAAAATAACCTTAGCATTGCCAGTAGTGGATCTAAAAAATACGGTAAATCCCTGGCGACAAGTCGAGGAACTGGCAATAAAAGAAGCCTGCAAAGCATTTGATTTAGCGAATGATTCTGTGTTGCGGGTGATGCTCTGGAGAGTTTCTCAAGATGATTATGCACTATTGTTTGCTATTCACCATATTGCTGCTGATGGTTGGTCAAAAGGTGTTTTCATAAACGAACTTTCTGCCTATTATCGAGCTATTGCCAAGGGGGATTCTGTGGTATTGCCAGAGTTACCTGTGCAGTATGCAGACTATAGCTTATGGCAACGCCATCACCTGACAAATCAGACACTAGAGCATCAGTTAAGCTACTGGAAACAGCAGTTAGCAGGAGCGTCACCTGTATTAGAACTACCTACAGATCATCCCCGCCCGGTTATACAGACTTTTCGAGGGGGTATAGAACGATTTCAAATAGATGGTAAGCTGACGCAACAACTCCAGAAACTCAGCCAAGGTTCAGGAAGCACGTTGTTTATGACGCTGCTGGCGGGTTTTGTTGTGTTAATGTCTCGCTACAGTGGGCAAAGGGATCTGGTTGTTGGTTCTCCAATTGCCAATCGCAACCGTCAAGAAATTGAAGGGTTAATTGGACTTTTTGTCAATACTTTGGCATTGAGATTTGATCTGTCCCCAGAACAGACCTTTAATACTTTACTAGAGCAGGTAAAACAGGTTACTCAAGACGCTTATGAGAATCAGGATTTGCCCTTCGAGATGTTAATCGAAGAGTTACACCTTGAGCGAAGCCTAGATCGTAGCCCACTGGTGCAAGTGATGTTTGCGCTTCAGAACGCTCCGAAAAATTCTTGGGATCTACTCAATTTGAAGGTCGAGGAAATGCCTTGGGAGCTTGATGCAGTAAGGTTTGACTTAGAAGTTCATTTCTGGGAAGTTCCCCAAGGTCTTGAGGGGATTTGCTATTACAGCAGCGATTTATTTGATGGGGCAACGATCGCCCGTATGATGAAACACTTCCAGAATTTGTTGGCAACTATTGTCACTAACCCACAACAATCAGTCAATCAATTACCCCTACTCACAGCACAAGAAAAACAGCAATTATTAATACAGTGGAACAACACTGATACTGATTATCCCCGTAATCAATGTATCCATCATTTATTTGTTGCCCAAGTCCAAAAAACTCCTGATGCGATCGCCGTAGTATATGGAGAACAACAACTCACATATCACCAGTTGAATACACAAGCAAATCAATTAGCACATTATTTGCAAAAACTAGGTGTGAAACCAGGTGTACTGGTGGGTATTTGTGTTGAACGTTCTGTATTTATGATTGTTGGGTTGTTGGCAATTCTCAAGGCAGGCGGGGCTTATGTGCCTTTGGATACAGAATATCCTCAAGAGCGTTTGGCTTTCATCATCGAAGACACACAGCTATCGGTGCTGTTGACAACACAGAAACTAGCTGAAACTCTGCCCCAACATCAAGGGCGTGTTGTCTGCTTTGATACTGATACCGTACTAGAGGCGATCGCTCTAGAGAGTCAGCAAAACCCCACAGTAGAAGTCACAGCCGATCATCTTGCTTATGTCATCTATACTTCAGGCTCAACAGGGACACCCAAAGGAGTTGCTGTTGACCACAAAGCAGTCAACCGCTTGGTGATCAACACAAACTATATCAACATCAAACCAACAGATGTCATTGCTCAAGCGGCGAATTGCGCCTTTGACGCTGCAACCTTTGAAATTTGGGGAGCCTTACTTAATGGCGCGCGGTTGTTAGGAGTGAGCAAAGATTTGGCACTTTCCCCCAAACAGTTTGCAACTTTTATGCGATCGCAAGGTATCAGCGTATTATTCTTAACAACTGCCTTGTTCAATCAAATTGCTCAAGCAGTCCCCTCTGCTTTCAATTCACTGCGGTATCTTCTATTTGGCGGCGAGGCTGTTGATGTTAAATGGGTCAGAGAAGTACTAAACAATGGTGCGCCCCAGCAACTACTCCACGTTTATGGGCCAACAGAGAATACCACATTTACTTCCTGGTACTTAGTACAGGATGTTCCCGAAGACGCTACAACCATTCCCATCGGGCGACCAATTGCCAACACGCAAATTTATTTGCTAGATTCCCAACTGCAACCAGTGGGCGTTGGTGTACCAGGAGAAATTTACATTGGGGGTGATGGTTTAGCAAGAGAATATCTCAACCGACCAGAGTTAACAAAAAAGAAATTTATTCCTAACGCCTTTAGTTCTGATTCCTATTCATGTCTCTACAAAACGGGAGATAAAGCACGTTACCTGAGTGATGGCAATATTGAATTTCTTGGTCGGATAGATCATCAGGTGAAGATTCGCGGCTTTCGTATCGAATTGGGAGAAATCGAAACCGTTTTGAGTCAACACCCCTTATTAAAAGAAAGTGTTGTGGTAGTAAGAGAGGACTCCCCTGGTGACAAACGTCTAGTAGCTTATTTAGTTCCTGCTCTTGATGACTACACTCATGATAATCAGAAGCTAGTGCCGCAAGTACGCGAATTTATTCAACAAAAGCTACCCAATTACATGATGCCACAAGCTTTTGTTCTCCTCCATGCCTTACCCTTGACACCCAATGGCAAGGTAGACCGTCGCGCTCTACCAACACCTGATATAGCCACTAAAAATCTATCAAATGGAACTGTTTTACCCCAGACTCCCATTGAAGCTCAACTGGCACAAATCTGGAGTGAAGTCTTAGGCGTTGAACCCATTGGCATTAAAGACAACTTCTTTGAGCTTGGTGGTCATTCCCTGCTAGCTACCCAAGTCCTGTCACAGATTAACTCAGCCTTTGGATTGGATTTATCTATACAGATCATGTTTGAGTCTCCTACTGTAGCTGGGATAGCAGCCTATATAGAAGTAGTGAATTTAGTAACCCAAAATTTATCAAATAAAGAAGTCAGTAGCGAGGTAGTGGAGTTTTGAGAATGACTAACAGCACTGTTGAATTCGTCCGTCACCTGACAAGCTTGAAGATTGAAATAGAAATTGATGGCGTTAGTGGAGCGCCTCTAGAAGAGGTTCGCTTGCGTTGTCATGCACCTGAAGGGGTATTAACTCCAACCCTACGTCAGGAAATAGCTGCTCGTAAAACAGAAATTATTCTATTTTTACAGCAAGCAAAGCAGGTGAAAGCTGCTCATCAGTTGTCGATTCAACCAGTGTCACGGGATGGTGAGCTACCCCTATCTTCTGCACAGCAGCGCCTCTGGTTTCTGCACCAGATCTCCCCCGATAGTCGTTCTTATAATATGCTCCTAATTCAGCAACTAAATGGGTCGCTGAATATAGTGGCGTTGGAACAAAGCCTGAGGGAAATTGTTCGCCGCCACGAAATATTAAGAACAACTTTTCCCGCAGTAGACGGAAAACCTATCCAGGTAATTGCTGCCCCGACTGCCTTAGCTTTGCCATTTGATGATTTGCAGGGGTTGTCAGCTGAGGAGCAAACTAACCGAATTCGTCAAATAGCCAATTATCAAGCATCCCAGCCCTTCGATTTAGCTGTTGGGCCGTTAGTACAATTCACTCTACTGCAACTAAGTAATCAGAAGTATATACTGCTGTTGAAGATGCACCACATCATCTATGATGGCTGGTCTTTAAACATCTTCTTTGGTGAGTTATCTCAGCTATATACAGCTTTCACTCAAGGATTGCCCAACCCACTACCAGAATTACCCATCCAATATGCTGACTTTGCCTTTTGGCAACGCCAATGGTTGACAGGGGAAGTTCTGGATAAGCAACTGACTTACTGGCAGAAACAATTAACAGGTGTTCCTGGGGTACTAGAACTGCCTACTGATAAACCAAGACCGCCAGTTCAGACCTTCCGGGGTGCAGTTGAGCGTTTTTCACTAGACCACAACGTCACACAAAGCCTCAAGCAGTTGAGCCAAGAGTCAGACGCAACGCTGTTTATGACTCTACTGTCTGCTTTTTTAGTATTACTTCATCGTTATAGTGGTCAATCAGATATTGTCGTTGGCTCTCCCATTGCCAACCGCAACAGCCCCCAAGTCAAGCAGTTAATGGGGTTTTTTGCTAACACCTTAGCGTTAAGGGGTGATCTTTCTGGCAACCCCAGCTTTGCCGACTTCTTAGCGCAAGTGCGGCAAACAACCTTGTCAGCATACACCCACCAGGATTTGCCCTTTGATATGTTGGTGGAAAAGCTCCAGCCAGAGAGAGATTTGAGCCGTAATCCCCTGGTACAGGTGATGTTTTCTCTCCAGAATGCCTCACAGGAGACTTGGAATTTACCTGGTGTAACTATTGAGAACATCTCCTTACCAATAGATGAAACAGTAAAATTTGACCTGGAAGTTAACTACTGGGAAGTGTCAGGAGGTTTAGAGGGTGTATGGTCTTACAGTACTGATTTATTTGATGCAGCGACAATTGCTCGCATAGCCCAACATTTTCAAACTTTACTACAAGCGATTGTTGCCAATCCCAAAGCGCCAATTGCAGAATTACCAATATTGAGTCCAGCAGAACATCATCAACTGTTGGTGGAATGGAACAACACTCAAGTAGATTATCCCCAGGATAAATTTATCCATCAGTTGTTTGAAGAGCAAGTTGAACGTACCCCAGATGCAGTAGCAGTTGTTTTTGAAGGGCAAAAACTGACTTATCAGCAGTTGAACAATCGTGCTAATCAGTTGGCTCATCACTTGCGCTCATTGGGTGTAAAACCAGATGTGTTGGTGGGTATTTGTGTAGAACGTTCTTTAGAGATGGTGGTTGGACTATTGGGGATTCTCAAGGCGGGTGGGGCATATTTACCACTCGACCCAGATTATCCTCAAGACCGCTTGACTTTCATGCTGGAAGATGCTCAAGCTCCAGTACTGCTAACACAACAACAACTCCTCAAAAAGTTGCCTCAACATCCAGGGCAAGTTGTCTGTTTAGATACTGACTGGCAATATATTTCTCTGTCGAGCCAAGAAAATTCTGTTGCTGGCGTGCAGTACAGTAACTTGGCTTACGTGATTTATACTTCTGGTTCTACCGGCAAACCCAAAGGAGCCATGAACACCCACTTGGGGATTTGCAATCGTTTATTGTGGATGCAGCAAGCTTATCAATTAACACCAGCCGACTGCATTTTACAGAAAACCCCTTTTAGCTTTGATGTTTCAGTTTGGGAGTTTTTCTGGCCGTTAATGACTGGAGCGCGTTTAGTTGTGGCTAAACCCGGTGGACATAAAGATAGTGCTTACTTGGTCAACTTGATTTCAGAGGAGCAGGTTACTACACTGCATTTTGTTCCTTCTATGCTCCAGGTTTTCTTAGAAGAACAAAATTTAAGAAGTTGCCGTAGTTTAAAACGAGTTATCTGTAGTGGTGAAGCTCTGCCTTTAGAACTCCAAGAACGCTTTTTCCATCGCCTAGACTGCGAACTGCACAATCTCTACGGGCCTACAGAAGCGGCAATTGATGTTACTTACTGGCAATGTCAACCAGATACTCATCTGAGAACAGTGCCTATTGGGCAACCCATAGCAAACACACAAATCTACATTTTAGACTCGTACTTACAACCAGTTCCTATAGGTGTAGCTGGAGAACTTCATATTGGTGGTTTGGGGTTAGCACAAGGCTACCTTAACCGCCCACAATTGACACAAGAGAAATTTATTTCTAACCCTTTTAGTTCTGACCCCAATTCTCGCCTTTACAAAACAGGAGACTTAGCTCGATATCTACCCGATGGCAATATTGAATACTTAGGACGTATTGATAGCCAAGTAAAAATACGCGGTTTCCGCATTGAGTTAGGCGAAATTGAAGCAATACTGAACCAACATGGTGATGTGCAAGCAGCTTGTGTCATCATCCGCGAAGATCATCCCAGTGATAAACGCTTAGTCGCCTACGTAGTAGCACATCCAGACTGTACACCCACAATCAGTGAACTACGACAATTTATCAAGGCAACCCTACCAGAGTACATGGTTCCCAGTGCTTTTGTGTTGCTGGAGTCTTTACCTCTGACTCCCAACGGTAAATTAGACCGTCGTGCGTTACCGAAACCAGACTTAGACAGCACACAACTAGAAAAATACGTTGCTCCACGCACTCCCATCGAGGAGATGCTGGTACAAATCTGGGCGCAAGTCCTGAAAGTTGAGCAAGTAGGCATACATGATAACTTCTTTGAACTGGGGGGACACTCCCTACTGGCAACGCAACTAGTTTCACGCATCCGTAATGTTTTCAAGGTGGAACTACCATTGCGTGAGTTGTTTGCAAATGCCACAGTTGCCGAATTAGCTCAATCAATTGGGCAATTACAGCAACAAGACTTAGAACTTTCTACAGCACCCATTGTCCCCAGGCTAAACAATGCAGAATTACCACTGTCCTTTGCTCAACAGCGTTTGTGGTTTTTAGACCAGTTCAACCCCAATAGTGCTTTCTACAACATTCCTACAGCTTTGCGTCTAGTTGGAACACTGAATAGATCCGCCTTAGAACAAAGCTTACAAGAAATAATTGCTCGTCACGAAGCCTTACGCAGCAATTTCATCGCAGTTGATGGACAACCAACGCAAGTTATTAGGGGATTGGGGGCTGGGGACTGGGGACTGGGGATAGTATCAGTTGTGGATTTGCAGCATTTATCCACAACTGAAAAGGAAATTGCCACACAGCAATTAGCCAAACAACAAGCTATTCAACCCTTTAACTTGGCAACACAAGCATTAGTCAGGGTGACATTAGTTGTCTTGTCCGAGACAGAACAGGTGTTGTTACTGTGTATGCACCATATTGTGTCTGACGGTTGGTCGATAGGTGTGTTTATCCAAGAATTAGCCGCACTATATAATGCTTATTCTCATGGTCAAACTTCTCTGCGAGACGCTACGCGAACACCTTTAGCACCACTACCTGTCCAGTACGCAGATTTCACCATTTGGCAAAGACAATGGTTGCAAGGAGATGTATTACAAAGACAACTGAGTTACTGGGAACAACAACTAAAAGACGCACCAGCTTTGTTGTCGTTACCAACTGACCGACCCAGACCTGCTGTGCAGACCGACAACGGAGCATATCAAGAGTTTGCACTGTCAGCCGAGTTAACTGATGGATTGGTAAAACTCAGTCAAGAGCAAGGTTGTACTTTGTTTATGACGCTGTTAGCAGCTTATGATACCCTGCTTTATCGCTACACAGGACAAGAAGATATTTTGGTGGGTTCGCCAATTGCTAACCGCGATCGCTCTGAGATAGAAGGGTTAATTGGCTTTTTTGTCAATACCTTAGTCATGCGTTCTAATTTTGCAGGCAATCCCAGTTTTTGTGAGTTGCTGACTCGTGTGCGGGAAATGGCAATGGAGGCATACTCTCATCAGCATTTACCTTTTGAAATGTTGGTAGAAGCATTACAGCCAGAACGCGACCTGAGTCATACACCACTTTTTCAAGTGATGTTTGTCCTTCAGAATGCCCCTACATCACAAGTAGAATTGACTGGGCTAACTGTCAGTCCATTCCCGATGAAAGGGGCAAATGCTAGGTTTGATTTAACCTTAATCATGCAGAACACAGCTTCTGGATTGATAGGGCTGTGGGAATACAACACTGATTTGTTTGATGCTAGTACCATTGAGCGAATGACTGGTCATTTTGTGACTTTGCTGACAGGTATTGTTGCTAACCCAGAACAGCCAATCGCACAATTACCACTGCTAACACCGCCAGAAAAACAAAAGTTACTGGTCGAGTGGAACGATACTCAAGTGGATTACCCATTAGATAAGTGCATCTATCAATTATTTGAGGAACAAGTAGAGCGTACACCTAATGCTGTGGCTGTGGAGTGGGGAAATCAACAACTAACCTATCAGCAATTGAATGGTCATGCTAACCAATTAGCCCATTACTTGCAATCTTTGGGTGTGGGAGCGGATGTGCTGGTGGGGCTTTGTGTAGAACGTTCTTTAGAGATGGTCATTGGACTATTGGGGATTCTTAAAGCTGGTGCTGCTTATGTACCCCTTGACCCAGAGTATCCCCCTGAGCGTTTGAGCTTTATTTTAGAAGATGCTCAAGTTTCAGTTTTGTTAACACAGCAGTCACTTGTTGACAGATTACCCCAGCATCAAGCCAAGCTGATTTGTTTGGATACTGATGCTCGACTGATTACTCACAACAGTCAGGAAAATCTCATCTGTACTGTACAAACGAATAACTTAGCTTATTTAATTTATACTTCTGGTTCTACAGGTCAACCCAAGGGTATAGCGATGAATCAGCTTGCCCTTGGCAATCATATCTTGTGGCATCGAGATAATTTGAAAATTGCCCGTGGAGCTAAAACCCTACAATTTGCTTCCATTAGCTTTGATGTTTCCTTCCAAGAAATATTCACCACCTGGTGTTCTGGCGGCACATTGTTCTTAATTACGGAGGAACTACGCAGAGATACACCAGCTTTGCTAGATTTTCTTCAAGAAAAAGCCATAGAAAGAATCTTCCTCCCCTTTGTGGCCTTACAGCAATTGGCGGAAGTTGCTGTTAGTAATGGCTTTGTGAATAGTCATTTGCGGGAAATCATTACGGCTGGGGAACAGTTGCAGATTACCCCTGCCATTTCTCAGTGGTTCCATAAACTAACTGATTGTACATTGCACAATCAATACGGGCCATCAGAAAGCCATTTAGCCACCAGTTTTACTTTGAGTGATGCAGTAGAGACTTGGCCTGTGCTTCCTCCCATTGGTCGCCCTATTGCCAACGCACAAATTTATATTCTGGACAAGTTCTTACAACCTGTACCCGTTGGTGTGCCAGGAGAAGTGTATATTGCTGGTGTGCTTTTAGCCCAAGGCTACTTTAACCGTTATGAGTTAACCCAGGAAAAATTTATTCCTCATCCTTTTGAGAAAGTAGAAGGGAAAAAATTATATAAAACCGGAGATTTAGCGCGTTATTTACCTGACGGTAACATTGAATCTTTAGGACGCATTGATAATCAAGTGAAAATTCGCGGTTTCCGTATTGAGTTGGGTGAGGTGGAAGCAGTACTGAGCCAATATGGGGATATGCAAGCATCTTGTGTGGTTGTCCGTGAAGATACACCTGGCAATAAACGCCTAGTCGCTTACGTTGTCCCAGAAAAACAGCAGATACTCTCGGTGAGGGAAGTACGGGACTTCCTCAAGGAAAAATTACCGGAGTATATGATGCCAAGTGCCATAGTTATCTTGGATGCTCTACCCCTTTCCCCCAACGGTAAACTAGACCGCCGTGCTTTACCCGCACCTGATTTACACAGCCAATTATCAGACAAATATGTTGCTCCACGGAACCCAACAGAAGAAATGCTCGCAGGGATTTGGGCGCAAGTGCTGAAATTAGAGCAAGTGGGAATATATGATAACTTTTTTGAACTTGGGGGACATTCCTTACTGGCAACCCAACTGATTTCCCGCATACGTACTACCTGGAACATAGAACTACCATTGCGGAGTTTATTTGCTGCACCAACGGTTGCGGAGTTGTCCCAAAATATTCAACAGTTGCAACAACAGGACTTAGAACTAACAGCATCAGCCATTTTACCAAGGACGAGGAATACAGAGTTACCCCTGTCTTATGCCCAAACACGGCTATGGTTTTTAGATAAATTAAACCCCAATAGCTCTTTCTACAACATACCCATAGCTCTGCGTCTGGCTGGAACCCTGAATCGGACTGCTTTAGAACAAAGCTTACAAGAAGTTATTGGTCGTCATGAAGCCTTGCGTACTAATGTCATTACAGTTGATGGAGAACCAACTCAAGTTATTAGGGGATTGGGGAAGGTGGGGTCCCCTCTGGGGATAAGGGGTAATGGGGATTGGGGACTGGGAATAGTATCAGTTGTGGATTTGTGGCATTTATCTACAACTGAGCAAGAAAGTGCTTTAAAGGACTTGGCGCAACAACAAGCACAACAACCTTTTGACCTGGCAAAACAACCATTGGTCAGGGCAACATTAGTTTTACTATCTGAGACAGAACACGCTCTATTAGTTTGCATACATCACATTGTTTTTGATGGCTGGTCTATAGGTGTGTTTTTTCAAGAACTAGCAGCGCTGTATGATACTTATTCTCAAGGTCATCTGTCATCTTTAGCACCACTGCCAATTCAATACGCAGATTTTGCAATTTGGCAGAGAGACTGGTTGCAAGGCGATGTATTACAAAGGCAACTGAGTTACTGGCAACAACAATTGGCAAATGCACCAAGCTTGTTGTCTCTGCCTATAGACCGACCTAGACCTGCTGTGCAGACTTTCTCTGGGGCATATCAAGAGTTTGTCCTTTCTGGTGAGTTAACTGATAGATTGATCAAACTGAGCCAGGAGCAAGGTTGTACTCTATTTATGACGCTGTTGGCAGCTTATGATACCTTGCTTTATCGCTACACGGGACAATCAGATATTTTGGTGGGGACACCAATTGCTAACCGCGATCGCTCTGAGATAGAAGGGTTAATTGGCTTTTTTGTCAATACATTAGTTTTACGTTCTAATTTGGCAGGGAATCCCAGTTTTAGTGAATTGCTAACTCGTGTCCGAGAAGTGGCGTTAGGAGCTTATGCTCATCAGCATATACCGTTTGAAATGCTGGTGGAAGCATTGCAACCAGAACGAAATCTTAGCCATACACCACTGTTTCAGGTGATGTTTGTCCTCCAAAATGCTCCTATATCTCAACTGGAGTTAACTGGAATCACCGCAAATCCCATCAAGGTAAAAAGTACTACCACCAAGTTTGATTTAACTTTGATTATGCAGAACACTGCTACTGGGCTGGTAGGAGTGTGGGAGTACAACACTGATTTGTTTGATGCTAGTACCATTGAGCGCATGACTGGTCATTTTGTCACCTTGCTGGAAGGTGTGATTGCTAACCCCCAACAGCCAATTTCACAATTGCCAATCCTGACAACTGTTGAACAACAGCAGTTACTTGTGGAATGGAACAATACTCAAACAGATTATCCTGCTGATAAATGTATCCATCAGTTGTTTGAGGAGCAGGTAGAGCGCACCCCCGATGCTGTTGCTGTAGTGTTTGGCAATCAACAACTGACCTATCATCAATTAAATTGTCGTGCTAACCAGTTGGCTCATTACTTGCGCTCATTGGGTGTCAAACCAGATGTGCTGGTGGGTATTTGCGTAGAACGTTCTTTAGAGATGGTGGTTGGACTGTTGGGGATTCTCAAAGCGGGTGGGGCATATTTGCCACTTGACCCAGAGTATCCCCCTGAACGCTTGACCTTGATGTTAGAAGATTCTCAGGTTGCCGTGTTGGTGACTCAACAACATTTAATCGAGAGGTTGCCTCAATATCAAGCAAAATTGGTTTGTTTAGATGAAACCTGGGAACAAATTGCCCAAAACAGTCAAGATAACCCAACTAGTAAAGTCAAAGCCTGTCATTTAGCGAATTTGATATACACCTCTGGTTCCACAGGTAGACCAAAGGGTGTCATGGTTGAGCATAAGGGACTATGCAACTTAGCTCAAGCTCAGATGCAAACCTTTGGCTTGACTTCAGATAGTCGTATCCTCCAGTTTGCTTCCTTCAGTTTTGATGCTGCTATTTGGGAAGTTGTCATGGCTTTAATGTCAGGTGGGAGGCTGTATCTGGCAACAAAAGACGCTTTATTACCAGGGAAGCCCTTAATTGAGCGATTACGTGATTATTCTATTACCCACATCACCCTACCACCATCGGCTTTAGCCGTTATGCCTGTGTCGGAATTGCCAAAACTGCAAACAATCATTGTCGCTGGAGAGGCTTGTGCTGCTGAATTAGTTAGACAATGGTCGGCTGGTAGAAACTTCTTCAACGCCTACGGGCCAACGGAAGCTACAGTCTGTGCCACGATTGGCAAAGCCACGCCGAAGGCGAACGCACAATGCCATAATAACGAGAAAATATCTATTGGTCGTGCGATCGCTAATACACAAATTTACATATTAGATGAAAATTTACAACCAGTACCTATAGGTGTGCCAGGAGAGTTACACATCGGTGGTGTGGGACTAGCCAGAGGCTACCTCAACCGTCCCGAACTAACACAGGAAAAGTTTATTACTCATCCTTTTGAAAAGTCAAAATTATATAAAACTGGGGATTTGGCGCGTTATTTATCGAACGGTAACATTGAATACTTAGGACGCATTGACCATCAAGTAAAAATTCGGGGTTTCCGCATCGAATTAGGAGAAATCGAAGCATTACTGAGTCAACATGATGATGTACAGATATGTTGTGTCATCGCTCGTGAAGAAACCCCAGGAAATAAGAGTTTAGTCGCTTACGTAGTGCCGCAAAAAGACGTGACACTCACAACAGGAGAAATGCGTCAGTTCCTTGCTGATAAACTGCCTGGGTATATGGTTCCGGCTACTTTTGTGATATTGCCATCCTTACCTTTAACACCTAATGGTAAAGTAGACCGTCGTGCTTTACCCGACCCAAATTTACACCAAAAGTTATCAGATTATGTCACACCCAATACAGAACTAGAAACGATAATTGCGGGGATTTGGCAGCAAGTATTAGGAGTAGAAAAAGTGGGAATTTACAATAACTTCTTCGAGCTAGGAGGTCATTCGTTACTACTGGTAAAAATCAACCAGCAGTTACAAGAAGAATTTGGCTTAGAACTGTCAATAATTGATATGTTTAATTACCCGACAGTACACAGCCTAAGTCAACATTTAAACACTAATATTCACAAAAAAAATACAGTTACACAACAAAACAATTCTCGCCCTCAATCCCATAGCGAAATCAAAGACTTAAAGAACAGACAATTACAATCCAGACAACAACATCGCGCTCAGAGAAAAACATAGAACATAGCATTTACCAATCTCCGCACCCCTCTCTCTTGAAAAGTTTTCTAGGTCGGGCTAACCCTCCTACAAAACTTTTCACTGAGGTTAAAAACAATCAATCTCATCTGTACTTCACTTGCTTAGGAACCGCTATATGACCATAGATTCAGGGTATGAAAATCACGAATTTAATAATTCTGAAATCGCCATTATTGCTGTCGCGGGGAGATTTCCGGGCGCGAAAGATATTGCATCATTTTGGCAGAATTTACGAGATGGTGTAGAGTCTATTTCCTGGCTAACAGATGAAGAATTACTCAATTCTGGCGTTTCTCCAGATTTATTGAATAATCCTCATTATGTAAAAGCCAGTAGTGTACTCTCAGATATTGAATTATTCGATGCTAATTTCTTTGCTTATAGTGCCAAAGAAGCTGAGTTAATAGATCCTCAACAACGCTTATTTTTAGAATTAGCTTGGGAGGCTGTAGAAAAAGCTGGTTATGACCCACAAACTTATCATGGTTTGATAGGAGTTTATGGTGGTGTGGGGATGAATAGATATTTTCTCAATAACCTCTATTCTCATCATCAATTACTAGCAACAATTGACCCTATCCAATTAGGATTCTCCAACGATAAAGATTTTTTACCCACAAGAGCTGCATATAAGCTTAACTTGACTGGCCCCGCCGTCAATGTACAGACAGCCTGTTCTACTTCTTTGGTTGCTATTCATATAGCTTGTCAAAGTCTCCTCAATGGTGAGTGTGACATGGCTTTGGCAGGTGGTGTAACTCTCAGTATTCCTCAAAAAGTAGGCTATTTACATCAAGAGGGCATGATTCTTTCCCCTGATGGACACTGTCGCGCTTTTGATGCTCAAGCACAAGGAACAATTGCTGGTAGCGGTGCGGGGATTGTGGTTTTGAAAAGATTAAAGGACGCAATCAGCGATCGCGACCACATCTGTGCAATCATTAAAGGTTCAGCTATCAATAATGATGGGGCAATCAAAGTTGGTTACACAGCACCTAGTGTAAGTGGACAAGCCGCAGTTATTGGTGAGGCTCAAGCTATCGCTGGTGTAGATGCGGAAACAATTTCCTACATCGAAGCTCATGGTACAGCTACACCTTTGGGCGACCCCATTGAAGTTGCTGCTTTAACTCAAGCTTTTAATCAAACTACCGATAAAAAAGGTTTCTGTGCTATTGGTTCGCTCAAAACCAATTTAGGACATTTAGATACAGCCGCAGGTGTGGCAGGTTTGATTAAAACTGTATTAGCACTGCAATATAAAATGCTGCCTCCTAGTTTGCACTTCGAGACACCTAATCCCCAAATCGATTTTGCCAACAGTCCTTTTTATGTGAATACAACCCTCAAGGAATGGGAAACAAATAACACTCCTCGCCGTGCTGGGGTTAGTTCCTTTGGTATGGGGGGTACTAATGCTCATGTGATTTTGGAAGAAGCACCAATTCAAGGCAAAAGTCAAAAGTCAAAAGTTAAAAATAAATACTTATTGTTGTGTTTGTCGGCTAAGACTGGGAGTGCGTTGGAGAAGGCGACGGGTAATTTAATTACTTATTTAAAAGAGCATCCGGAAGTTAACTTGGGTGATGTGGCTTATACCCTCAATAGTGGTCGTCGGGGTTTTAATTATCGACGGATGTTGATTTGTCAAGACTTAGAAGATGCTGTTAAAGGTCTAGAGTCAAAACAAGTATTTACTAACTATACAGAGATTACAGAACGGCCTGTGGTCTTTATGTTTCCTGGTCAAGGTTCTCAGTATGTGAACATGGGGCGGGAAATTTATGAAACTGAGGCAGTATTTAAAGAACAAGTTGATTACTGCTCGGAATTTCTTAAACCCTTACTAGGATTAGATTTACGCCACATTATTTATCCCAGTGACGACAAGATTGATGCAGCATCCAAGCAACTACAACAAACAGGAATTGCTCAACCTGCTATTTTTGTCATTGAGTACGCTTTAGCTCAATTATGGCAGTCATGGGGAGTAAAACCACAGGCTGCCATCGGTCACAGTATTGGTGAGTATGTAGCCGCAACCTTAGCAGAGGTTTTTTCCCTGGAAGATGCCTTATCTTTGGTAGCAGCACGGGGACAGATGATGCAGCAACTCCCCACCGGGGCAATGCTTTCTATTCCTTTACCCGCCGATCAGGTACAATCTCTGTTAGGTACAGAACTTGCTGTTGCGGCGATTAATGTGCGATCGCAATGTGTAGTTTCTGGTTCCATAACAGCTATAAATACTCTACAAAATCAGCTAGCTGCTCAAGGTGTTGAATGTCGCCGTCTGCATACATCCCATGCCTTCCACTCTCAAATGATGGAACCCATCTTAGAGGGATTTGCAGAGCGAGTCAAACAAGTGACTTTAAATCCTCCCAAGCTTCCCTACATCTCTAACTTGACTGGTATTTGGATTACAGTTACCCAAGCCACCAATCCTGAGTATTACGCTCAACATCTGCGTTCTCCGGTGTTGTTTGCCCAAGGTGTAGAAAAATTATTAGCAACACCAGAGCAGGTTTTATTAGAGGTAGGGCCGGGACACACACTAACTACTTTAGTGAAAAGAAATCCCAGTAAAATAGCTACACAAACAGTCTTAACTTCAGTATGCCATCCACAAGAAAAGCAATCCGATATTCGGGTTTTATTCAACACATTTGGTCAACTCTGGTTAGCAGGGGTCAAGGTAGATTGGTGGGGATTTTATAGTCAAGATGAATATTATCGTCTTCCCTTACCTACTTATCCTTTTGAACGAGAACGTTATTGGATTGACCCCCCAGAAAAAGCAGCTTGGGGACAGTTGCAAACCTTACCGCCAACATCACAATTGTGGAATTTGCTGACACAAGCAGGTCAAAAGCAAGCAAGTGTGAGAAATGCCGAACTTAACGAGTCCACCTATCAGGAAAACAAACAATGGTTGGATAGTTTATGTACAGCCTACATCAACACTGCACTTAGACAATTAGGTGCTTTTCATCATCCCCAAGAGAAGTATTCTTTGGAGAATTTTTGGGAGCAATATCATATTTCTCCCCGCTATCAACAATTGTTTTCTAGATGGTTGCAAATATTAATAGAACAAGGTCAATTACAACAACAGAAGGGTTTATTTACTGGGTTAGTGTCATGCTCACAAGATTATATTGATGAACATTTAGCCGAAGTTAGAGCGAGGTTTGCGGCTTCATCTTTAGTAGATTTAGATTTAGTTCAGAAATGTGGAGAAAATTTAGCTGCTATTGTCACTGATGAACAGGAACCATTAGAGATTTTCAATGAATTAGTTTACCAAAAAGAAAACAAAGGTTCATATTCAGAATCTCCCTTAATTAATTACTACAACTCTATCTTGCGCTCAAGCTTGGAACAGGTAGTCAAGTCTTTACCATCATCTGTTCATTTGAGGGTTCTAGAAATTGGTGCGGGTACTGGTGTATCTACACAAGCATTATTACCTTTATTGCCGCCTCAACAAACCAACTATACTTTTACTGATATTGGTAGCGGCTTTTTGACTCAAGCCCAACAAAAGTTTCAGGAATATCCATTTGTTGAATATCGATTATTAGATATGGATAATTCCCCAATTGAGCAAGGATTTGAGCAGTACAGCTTTGATGTCATCATAGCTACTAATGTTCTCCACGCAACTCAGAATATCGATAAGACCCTGCATCATGTACGCTCTTTATTAGCTCCTGGGGGTTTCCTTTTAGTGTGGGAAATAACTCAACCTAAAATCGATTTTGATATTAGTTGGGGTTTGCTATTGAAACCTTTAGATGATCAAAGACGCGACCCAGGTCAGCCTTTTATTATCAAAGACCAGTGGTTTGCAGCACTACAAGCTCAAGATTTTGTTCAAGTTGCTGCGTTTCCTGAAACTGAAGCATTTGAGCATCAAATTATTATGGCTCAAGCTGCTGTGTCAACTGCATTTAGCAGCAAATCTGGACAGCAAGAGACTAAGACTAAATCAAATATTTCATTACCAACAAAGCCGGATAGCTTGCAGCCAGAAAAATTATCTACTCTACATTCAAGACCTAATTTAGCCAATTCATATATAGCTCCCCGTGATGAAATTGAACAAAAGATTGCCGATATTTGGCAAGAATTATTGGGAATTAATCAGGTGGGAATCCATGATGATTTTTTTGAACTTGGTGGTGATTCTCTCATAGCTGTTCAAATTCTCTCAAGACTACGCAATATTTTTGCTATGCGCTTAACTGTGGCAAGTTTATTTGCATCCCCCACGATAGCGGAAATAGCACCAAAGCTAGGGAAACCACTAGAACCAGATACTAATTTGGGTGCATTTGATAGAGAAGAAATAGCAATTTGAGTAAAAAATAATTTTAAATTACGAATTAGCTGGAGTGGAGGTAATGTTGCTGTGAATATTGAACAATTGGTTACTGATTTAAATAAACAGGGTGTAAAATTGTGGGTTGAAGGTGAGCAGTTGCGCGCTAATGCTCCCAAGGGAGTATTAACTCTAGAAACTCGTGATTTATTGGCTAAAAATAAGGCAGAACTTATTTCATTGCTGCACGAGAAAACTACTAACACCAACAAAGATTTATCCCTAATCAAAACCAAACATCCTCAGAACTTACCTCTTTCTTTTGCCCAAGAACAACTTTGGTTATTAAACCAGTTGGAACCAAATAACCCCTTCTACAATGAACAAGTAGCTTTAAAACTTCATGGTCAGTTAAACATTGTGGCACTAGAGCAAAGCCTCAACAGAATTATTGCTCGCCACGAAGTATTACGTACTAACTTTCGCATCATCAATGAGCAACCAGTCCAGGTAATTGCTGATAGTTTAACCTTAAGTGTGCCGATAGTAGACATCACAGAAATACCTGCAACTGAAAGAGAAATTGCCTGCCAAAAATTAGCCTCACAAGCAGCTAATCAACCCTTTGACCTGGTTAATTCTCCTTTGATTCGAGCTTCTGTGATTAAACTCACAGAGGTGGAACACGCTTTACTACTAACAATACATCACATCATTTTTGATGGTTGGTCAATGGGTGTATTGATGGGCGAGTTGGCAATTATTTACTCAGCACTCTGCAATAACTTGTCTGTAAATCTGCCGGAGTTACCAATTCAGTATGCTGACTTTGCTATTTGGCAACGGCAATTTTTACAAACCGGAGTACTGGAAACGCAACTTGATTACTGGAAGCAACAACTCCAAAATGCTCCCAACTTACTAAAGTTACCCACAGATAGACCAAGACCGGCCATTCAAACTTATCGGGGTGCAACTCACTATGTGGAATTATCCAATGAACTAAGTCAAGCACTGACCCAATTCAGTAGGCAAGAGGGCGCTACCTTATTCATGACGCTGTTTACAGCCTATGCCACCTTGCTTTATCGCTACACAGGACAAGATGACATTGTGGTGGGTACGCCTCTTGCTAACCGCGATCGCCTGGAGCTAGAAGGGCTAATTGGCTTTTTTGTCAATACCTTAGTTTTACGTACTGATTTATCTGGCAATCCCAGTTTTCCAGAGTTGCTTAGTCGAGTGCGGCAGGTGACGCTGCAAGCCTACACTCATCCAGATTTGCCCTTTGAAGAGTTGGTTAAGGCATTGCAGCCACAGCGAGACCTCAGCCATACACCACTGTTTCAGGTGATGTTTGTTTTAGAAAATGCGCCAATGTCTGAGGCAGAACTGGCTGGGCTAATCCTGAGTCCATTGGAGACACAAAGGACAACGGCTAAGTTTGATTTGACTTTATTTATTAAAAATACCCCCTCTGGGCTATTAGCTATATGGCAATACAACACAGATTTGTTTGACTCCAGCACCATAGAACGGATGTCGGGTCATTTTGTTACTTTACTTGCAGGTGTTGTTGCCAACCCACAGCAACAAATTTCCCAATTGCCTTTGCTGACACAAGTTGAGCAACAGCAGTTGTTAGTAGAGTGGAACAATACTCAGGTAAATTATCCCCCGCATGAAGAAGCAGGGGAGCAGGGAGCAGGGAGCAGGGGAGAAAAACCACCCACAAGGGGGAGCCAGTTGCGTGGGCGGGTTTCCCGACTTGAGCAAACTGGCGTTGGGGCTTCAACTAAGGGAGAAAAAGGAGCAAGGGGGCTTTTGCCCACAAGGGGCAAGGTTTGTACCTTTCCCCCTGCCCCGTTCCCCCTGCCCCCTGCCTCTTATCAATCTATCTCTCAGTTGTTTGAGGAACAGGTGCAGCGTACACCCGATGCTGTCGCGGTGGAGTTTGGCAATCAACAACTGACTTACTCCCAATTAAATTACCGTGCTAACCAGTTGGCGCACTACTTGAGGTCTTTAGGCGTTAAACCCGATGTATTAGTAGGGTTGTGTGTCGAGCGTTCCTTAGAAATGGTTGTGGGGCTATTAGGGATTCTCAAAGCAGGTGGGGCATATCTGCCACTAGACCCAGAGTATCCCACTGAACGCCTGAGTTTTATGTTAGAAGATGCTCAAGTTTCAGTACTACTCACCCAACAGCTACTCCTCGAAAGACTACCGTCCTACGAAAAGGCAGGGGAGCAG
Organism: Anabaena sp. CCY 9910; assembly: GCF_963920875.1. Lineage (NCBI taxonomy): Bacteria > Bacillati > Cyanobacteriota > Cyanophyceae > Nostocales > Nostocaceae > Anabaena > Anabaena sp. CCY 9910. The sequence continues at coordinate 27,775 of NZ_CAWUDJ010000021.1, forward strand.
GGGGAAAAATCACTTACAAATTATCAAGCACAACTTGTTTGTTTAGATACTGACTGGGAACTAATTTCTCACTCCAGTCAAGAAGACCCCATCCCAAATGTGCAGGCGAATAACTTAGGTTATGTAATTTATACCTCTGGTTCTACAGGTAAGCCCAAGGGTGTAGCCATGAATCAGCTTTCCTTGTGCAACCTAATTTTATGGCAACGGCAAAATACAACAATTGCTCATGGGGCAAAAACCCTGCAATTTGCGCCTATTAGCTTTGATGTCTCCTTCCAAGAAATCTTTTCTACTTGGTGTTCTGGCGGGACATTGTTGTTAATTACAGAGGAATTGCGCCGCGATGCTTTGGCTTTGTTGGGTTTGATTCAAGAAAAAGCTGTGGCGAGATTGTTCCTTCCTTTTGTGGCGTTACAGCAATTAGCTGAAGTTGCTGTGGATAGTGGATTAGTTAATATTCACCTCAAAGAAATCATCACGGCTGGGGAACAGTTGCAGATTACTCCAGCGATTTCTCAATGGTTCAGTCAATTAAATCACTGTACATTGCACAATAATTATGGGCCATCGGAAACTCATGCAGCCACTAATTTTACATTAACTAATTCAGTGGAAACTTGGCCGTTACTTCCCCCAATTGGCAAGCCAATTACTAATACAAAAATTTATATTTTAGATAATTATTTACAGCCTGTACCTATCGGTGTACCGGGAGAATTGTACATTGGTGGTATCTCTTTAGCCAGAGGTTACCTCAACCGCCCTGAGTTGACACAGGAAAAATTTATCCCCAATCCTTTTGAGCAGGGACAAGGAAGCAGGTTATATAAAACTGGAGATTTAGCCCGCTACTTAGCAGATAGTAATATTGAGTACTTGGGACGTATTGACAATCAAGTAAAAATACGAGGCTTCCGCATTGAGTTAGGGGAAATTGAAGCAGCATTAAGTCAATATAGCGATGTGCAAGCCGCTTGTATCATTCCCCGTGAAGATACCCCCGGTGATAAACGCCTAGTTGCTTACGTGGTAGCACATCAGGATTCTACAATCACAATTAGCGAACTGCGGCAATTTCTCAAAGCCAAGTTACCAGATTACATGGTTCCCAGTGCCTTTGTGATGTTGGATGCCTTACCTCTAACGCCTAGCGGTAAAGTAGACCGTCGCGCCTTACCTGCACCGGATTTAGACAACGAAATTACAGACAAATATGTTGCCCCACGGAACCCAACAGAAGAACTGTTAGCCCAAATTTGGGCGCAAGTACTGAAAATAGAGAAAGTAGGTATTCATGATAACTTCTTTGATCTTGGGGGACATTCCCTACTAGCAACGCAACTAATTTCACGTATCCGCAACGTTTTTAGAGTAGAATTACCTTTGCGTGAGTTGTTTGCCAGTGCAACAATCAGCGAATTGGCGCGATCGCTTGAGCAGTTACAACAACATGACTTAGAATTATCTGCACCGCCCATTGTCCCAAGAACCAAGAATACAGACTTACCACTGTCTTATGCTCAACAGCGTTTATGGTTTTTAGACCAGTTTGAGCCGAATAGCCCCTCTTACAATATTCCCGTAGCTTTGCGTTTAGTGGGAACTCTCAATCAAGCAGCTCTGGAGCAAAGCTTACAAGCAATTATTCATCGTCATGAAGCTTTACGCACCAATTTTGTCACGGTTGAGGAAAAAGCGACTCAAGTGGTTCGGGACTGGGGACTGGGGATTGGGGATTGGGGATTGGGAATCATATCAGTTGTTGATTTGCAGCATTTACCTACAACTGAACAAGAAAGTTTTTTAGAGGATTTGGCGCAAGAACAAGGGCAAATATCTTTCAATTTGACCAATGAACCATTAATCAGAGTGACATTAGTAGTGTTGTCGCAGACAGAACACGCTTTATTTGTGTGTATGCACCACATTGTTTCTGATGGTTGGTCAATGGGTGTGTTTGTCCAAGAACTAGCCGCACTGTATGATGCTTATTCCCAAGATAGGCAAGAGGAAAAGGGGCAGTGGGCAGGGAGCAAGGGGGAAAACCGAGATGCAGTTTGTACTCCGCCCCGGTCAAGCTCTCTGAAAGGGCGGGGCTTGCTCCCCCTGCTCCCTGCTCCCTGCTCCCCTGCCTCTTCTAGTCGGCAGTCACCTTTAACACCATTAGCGATTCAGTACGCAGATTTTGCAATTTGGCAAAGAGACTGGTTGCAGGGAGATGTACTACAAAAGCAACTGAGTTATTGGCAACAACAACTGGCAAATGCTCCTACTTTGCTGTCCCTACCCACAGACAGACCTAGACCATCTGTGCAGACTTTCTCTGGGGCATATCAGGAGTTTGCGCTGTCGGTTGAGTTAACCCAGAAGTTGGTAAAACTGAGCCAAGAGCAAGGTTGTACTCTGTTTATGACCCTGTTGGCAGCTTACGATACCCTGCTTTATCGCTACACAGGACAAGATGATATTTTGGTGGGTTCGCCAATTGCTAACCGCGATCGCCTAGAAATCGAAGGGCTAATTGGCTTTTTTGTCAATAGCTTGGTCATGCGTACCAATTTGGCTGGTAATCCCAGTTTCTCCGAGTTACTGGGTCGCGTTCGAGATATGGCGATGGATGCTTACGCCCATCAGGACTTGCCTTTTGAAATGCTGGTAGAAGCATTGCAACCAGAACGTGACCTCAGCCATACACCACTATTCCAGGTCATGTTTGTTCTGCAAAATACCCCCATGTCCCCCATAGAGTTGACTGGGTTAATGGTGACTCCATTGATTATAAAAGGCTCAACAGCCAAGTTTGACCTAACATTATCAATGCAGAACACTGACACTGGTCTAGTGGGTGCGTGGGAGTACAATACTGATTTGTTTGATGCCAGCACTATCGAGCGTATGGCCGGGCATTTTGTGACATTGCTGGAAGGCATTGTGACCAATCCCCAACAGCAAATCTCACAATTGCCCATGCTGACAGCCGTAGAACAACGACAGTTACTTATCGAGTGGAACGCTACTCAGGTTGATTATCAACTAGATAAGTGCCTCCATCAGTTGTTTGAGGAGCAAGTCCAGCACACCCCGGATGCTGTAGCAGTTGTATTTGAAGATCAACAACTTACTTACCAGCAGTTAAATTGCCGTGCTAACCAATTAGCACACTACTTACACTCATTGGGTGTAGAAGCAGATATGCTGGTGGGTATTTGCGTGGAACGTTCTATTGAGATGGTGGTAGGACTATTGGGGATACTTAAGGCTGGTGGTGCTTATGTACCGCTTGACCCCAATTATCCTCTTGAACGCCTGAGTTATATGTTGAGTGATTCTCAGGTAAAAGTCCTGTTAACTCAAAAACAAATTATCCCAGAATTGCCGCCAACTAAAGCAGATGTAGTTGCCTTGGATATAGACTGGGAAATCATTTGTCAACAAAGTGATGAAAACCCAGCTTACGCAGTTAAGCCTGATAACTTAGCCTATGTCATTTATACTTCAGGCTCTACAGGTCAACCCAAAGGAGTGGCAATTCCTCACAGCGCTATTTGCAACCATATGCTGTGGATGCAAACAGCGTTCCCTCTCACTGCAACAGACAAAGTTCTGCAAAAAACACCTTTTAGCTTTGATGCTTCGGTCTGGGAGTTTTACGCACCTTTACTAACAGGAGCGCAACTAGTCGTAGCACAACCTTGGGGGCATCAAGATAGTGTTTATTTAACACAAATAATTGCCACAGAGCAGATAACAACACTCCAGCTTGTACCATCACTGTTACAAATGCTTTTAGAACAGGAGGAGTTTAAAACCTGTAAATCTCTCAAACGTGTCTTTTGTGGTGGAGAGGCGTTGCCTGTAGTTCTGCAAGATCGCTTTTTTGAGCAAATCAATATAGACCTGTACAATCTCTATGGGCCAACAGAAGCTTGCATTGATGCGACATTTTGGAATTGCCGGGGTGGTGTTGGGCAAAAAATCGTTCCTATCGGCCGGCCGATAGCCAACACCAAAATTTACATCCTAGACAAACACCTCCAACCAGTACCCATCGGCGTACCTGGAGAAATGTACATCGGAGGAGATGGTTTAGCTAGAGCCTACCTCAACCGCCCAGAACTTACCCAAGAAAAATTTATCCCAAATCCTTTTTCTGATGTCCAATCAGAACGCCTGTACAAAACTGGGGATTTAGTACGCTATTTACCTGATGGTAATATCGAATACCTGGGACGCATTGATAACCAAGTTAAGATTCGTGGTTTCCGTATCGAACTCGGAGAAATCGAAGCAGCTCTCAACACACACCCCGAAATTCAACAAGCTGTAATCATTGTCAGAGAAGATATTCCAGGCAACAAACGCTTAGTTGCTTATGTAGTTACTAGTGATGAATCCCTCACCACCAACCAACTGCGGCAATTCCTCAAGCAACAGCTACCGGAATATATGCTTCCCAGTGGCTTCATGACCTTAGAAAAGCTACCATTAACGCCCAACGGCAAAATAGACCGCAAAGCACTACCAACACCTGACGGGGAAATTAACCGGGAAAGTGAATACTTAGCACCACGTACACCCATAGAGCAGACTTTAACTAATATCTGGCAACAACTTTTATTAAAAGAAAAAGTCAGCATCCACGATAATTTCTTTGAAATTGGTGGTGACTCTATCTTGAGTATTCAAGTTGTTTCTCGCGCCAAAAATGCTGGAATACAAATCACTCCCAAACAAATATTTCAAAACCAAACCATCGCCGCACTGGCTCAAGTTGCTAATACAACAGTCAGTGTTAAATCTCAACAAGGTGTAGTTACTGGAATTGCACCCCTCACACCGATTCAACATTGGTTCTTTGAACAAAATAAGCAAGATTCACACCACTATAATCAATCAGTTTTATTACAAGTTCCCAATAATTTGCAAAGTGAATTAATTGCCATAGCCGTGCAGAAATTACTAGCGCATCATGATGCTTTGCGTTTAAAATTCACATCCGTTGCAGATGGATACAAACAAATAAATCAAGGGTTGGATGATAGCTTACCTTTTACCGTAGTTGATTTATCATCAATCCCTAAAGATGAACAAGCCCAAGCTCTAGAAAAAATTGCTGCCAAATACCAAGCAAGTTTAAACTTGGCAACAGGGGCAATCATGCAAGCAGTGATGTTTAACTTGGGTAATGACAGTGATGCCAGGTTACTCATGATTGTGCATCACTTAGCTGTAGATGGTGTAAGTTGGCGCATTTTATTATCGGATTTAGAAGAAATTTATCAACAATTAATTACGCCAAAACCTGTAGAGTTAAGCGCAAAAACCACAGCATTTATTGATTGGGCAGAAAAGTTAAATAATTATGCCCAATCAGCAACTATCAAAGATGAATTAGACTACTGGTTGAACCAACCTTGGTCTGAAATCACACCACTACCATTAGATTGTGGCGACATTGCACAAGAAAACACAGTGGGTAGTTCTGATTGTGTGTCAGTAACATTAAGCCATCAAGAAACTCAGACTCTTTTGCTATCGGTAAATGAAGCCTACAACACTCAAATTAATGATATATTGCTCAGTGCGTTAGCAATTTCTATTACAGAGTGGACGGGAAATTTAACAGTAATTGTTGACTTAGAAGGACATGGCCGAGAAGAACTGTTTGCTGATGTAGATTTATCACGGACGGTAGGTTGGTTTACCAGTTTATTTCCTGTATTATTGCAACTCCCTGCATTCAAACAAACGGGAGAAATTATCAAATCAATCAAGGAGCAATTACGGGCAATTCCTCATCGGGGAATTGGCTATGGCATATTACGTTACTTGTGTAAAGATAGTAATGTTAAGGAAAAAATCCAGACGGTTCCTACTGCGGAAATCAGTTTTAACTATTTGGGACAATTTGACCAAGTACAATCAGAAACTGGTTGGAAATTTGCACCAGAAACTACCGGGTCTGTCCAAAGTTTAAAGCAGACTCGTAATCATTTATTAGATATCAATGCTCTGGTAATAGAAGGTAAATTACGCATTGAATGGACTTACAATAGTCATATTCATACTCGTTCCACAGTAGAGAAATTAGCACAGAGCTATCTTCAGGCGATCGCCTCCATCATAGAACATTGTCAATTAGCGGAAAATCGAGGCTTTACACCAAGCGATTTCCCAGATGCACAGTTAAATCAATCACAACTGGATGAGTTATTAACTTGCTTCCCCACCCACAATATTGAATCAATTTATCCCCTTTCTCCTTCACAACAGGGAATGCTGTTTGAGACTCTAGCTGCTTCCGAGTCTGGGATACATCTCGAACAGTGCATTTTAAACTTGCAAACAGAACTAGACGTGTTAGCTTTTGCTAGGGCTTGGCAACGTGTGAGCGATCGCCATGCAATTCTGAGAACGGCTTTTGTGTGGGAAAATCAAAATGAGCCTCTGCAAGTTGTACTCAAGCAAGTGGAACTTCCACTAGAGCAACAAGATTGGCGCGGACTTTCTCCATCACAGCAGCAGGAAAAATTAGAAACCTATGTCAGTGCAGACCGACTGCATGGTTTCAACATGACTCAAGCGCCCCTGATGCGTTTGGCTCTTTTCCAAGTAGCCTCAAATGCTTATCAGTTCGTCTGGACTTCTCACCACATCCTTACAGATGGGTGGAGTACACCCCTGATCTTCAAGGAAGTTTTTGCATTATACACAGCATTCAGCCAAGGTCATGATTTATCACTGCAACCTAGTTATCCTTACAGAAATTATATTGCTTGGCTCAAACAGCAGGATTTGTCCCAGGCTGAAGCATTCTGGCGAAACAAACTCCAAGGTTTCAAAAACCCCACCCCATTGGGAATAGAAGCTGAACCTGTGACTTTTTCTGATGGGGAAGAACGCTATGGTGAACAAAAAGCTAGCCTGTCAGCTCCAGCAACAGCAGCATTACAGTCTTTGGTCAGACAACATCACTTGAGCTTAAATATTCTAGTTCAAGGGGTTTGGGGCTTGCTATTGAGTCGTTATAGCGGTCTGGAAGATGTGGTATTCGGCGCGACTTTCTCTGGTCGTCCACCAGAATTGGTAGGGTCTGAATCCATGTTGGGTTTATTTATTAACACCTTACCGATGCGGCTATTGGTTACTTCCCAAGCATCACTTTGGTCGTGGCTAAAAGAAATCCAAGAGCAAAACTTTACGCAACGCGATTATGAATACTGTTCCCAAGGACAAATTCACGAATGGAGCGAAGTACCTGGCTCATTACCCCTTTATGAGAGTCTTTTAGTTTTTCAAAACTATCCAGTTGATCCATCAGTCATACAATCTGCAAACCATGAAAACCAGCAATCTCAAGATCGTTCTATAGGAGCGCAAACAAAATATGCCCTTACCATTCTCGTTAGCCCAACTTCACAGCTAGAGTTTCGCATTATTTATCAGCGATCGCGTTATGATCATCCAGCTATAAACTTAATCTTGGAACATTTTCAGGCTTTATTAAATAGCATTGTTGACCTTCCAGAACAGCGTTTGGCGACCCTAATAGCAAGAATTTCGCCAGAACAAATTCCCCAAGTCCGAGGGCTACCAAAACTTATTCACAAAGAACAACGCAAAGCCTTTAACGCACCAAGAAATCTCTGGGAATTCCAATTGGTACAAATTTGGGAAGACATTCTAGGCATTCATCCTGTCAGTGTACAAGACAATTTCTTTGAACTTGGAGGTCATTCTCTTCTAGCTGTTCGTCTCATGTCCCGGATACAAAAACACTTCCAGATAAACTTACCTTTATCTATTTTGTTCCAATATCCCACCATCGAACAACTATCACGTTTTCTGGATTCTCCAACAGATTCTTCACCTTGGTCTGCTCTAGTTCCTATCAGAACAAATGGCAATTTATCGCCTCTATTCTGTGTCCATCCTGGTGGAGGAAACGTTCTTTGCTATCACCATCTCGCCTATTATTTGAGTCCAGAAAGACCATTTTATGGGCTGCAATGTGTTGGTTTAAATCCCAAAAATCAACCTCATACTAGTATTGAACAAATGGCAACTCACTATATAAAAGAGTTACAAACTGTTCAACCTCATGGCCCTTATTTCCTCTCTGGATGGTCTTTTGGTGGCTTGGTAGCTTTTGAAATGGCACAGCAACTCTCTCGTCAAGGCGAGCAGATAGCTTTGTTAGCGTTACTAGATACTACGCCTCCTGCTCTTAGTTATCGAGGAGAAATAGACTATGCTTTTCTACTAGTTGAGTTATTCAAAGATCAGCTAGAACTCTGTTTAGAGGAACTGCGACAAATTGTACCAGAGGAGCAAATAACTTATGTCGTGGAACAAGCTAAACAGAAAAATATATTTATCGAAACTTTTGATTTTGATCAAGCTCCTCATCTGCTGAAAATTCTTCAGATAAATGCTCACGCACTGCAAAATTACCAACCTCAATCTTATTCAGGCTCTATTGTTCTCTTAAAAGCTGCTGAGACTGAGGAAGACTTTGAATCTAGCTGGAAGCAACTAGTAGAACAGATAGAAACTTTTGTCGTTCCTGGTAATCATATCAGCATGATGTCACCACCCAATATCCAGACCCTAGTGCAGAAAATTCAAAATTTTCTGGAATAGATATCTACTAAAAAATATCTCCAAAAAATCAAATTTATATTAGAATGTGAGGCAATTTGTTATGACTGCTACTTCTCAACAGCTTAAGTCCAAAGTATGGAAAAATAATCAAGCATCTTTCTTAACTACGGAATCTTTAAAAATGCTCTGGGAAAACCAAATTCCTTTAATTCGACTCCAGGAATTTGCTACACCCCAAGAGTGTGAAAACTTAGTAGCCCAGGCTCAATTATTTAACTTTGATAGTTATCAAGATGTGTATCCTAAAATTGAGCGAATTGGCATCACAGTGTTTGAATACAATCACATTAGCAAGGCAGGTTATTTTCAAGCTGTAGAACAAGCAACTAAATTACGAGACTTGATTTTGGCAGCCTCTTTTAATCCCTTAGAACGCTTAATGGTGAAACTTAGAGAGTGTACAGGTGCAACTGTGCGTATAGCTTCAGAGCCATTAGATGGTGGTTATTATGCAGGACTGATCAGAAAAATAGAGCAGGGTACTCAACTCCATGTTGATTATGCTCCATACGAGCAGTCTGGATGGGAAGTTTGTACAATTACTGCTCAACTTTCTTGGAATTTGTATTTGAAGAAAACTGCCAGTAGTCATGGTAAAACGCGTATTTACGATCGCCAATGGCAACCAGGAGATGACCAATATAAGCTCGATTCCTACGGCTATAGTGATACAGTCATTGCAGATGCAGACATGATTACTTTCCAACCTCATGTGGGAGATGTGTTCATTTTTAATACGCGCAACTATCACATTGTTGAGCCGATGGATGGACAACGTATAACTTTCACTTCGGCGATGGGATTACTTCCTAACGGTGAAATTATTTTGTGGTCTTAAAGCTGAACCTGAGAAGATAGGAAGCAATTTGGTAAACAGAGTGAGGAAGTAATTTATGCCCAAGGCTGCTGTCATGACTGCGCCTAACCAACCAGTTGTAGTGCAACAATTACCAGACCCGATTTTAGAAAAGGGTGGAATCATTGTGGAAACTCTCTATAGTGAAGTGTGTGGTACTGATGTACATTTACTACACGGGCGTTTAGAGGGAGTACCCTATCCCATTATTCCTGGACACTTCAGCGTGGGTCGTGTGGTAGAAACAGGCGGCGCTGTTAGTGATGTTAATGGTAACTTGATTCAGCCTGGTGCGATCGCCACTTTTTTGGATGTTCACGAAACCTGTTACAACTGCTGGTACTGTCTAGTAGCTAAAGCCTCCACCCGTTGTCCCCAACGTAAGGTTTATGGTGTCACCTATTCAGCTAAAGAGGGTTTGCTTGGTGGTTGGTCTGAGTTGATTTACCTCAAACCAGGAGTGAAAGTTCTCACCTTACCAGAAGAAGTCTCACCAAAGCAATTTATTGCTGGGGGATGTGCTTTACCCACTGCACTACACGCTATTGATAGGGCGCAGATTCAAATTGGTGATGTAGTAGTAGTACAGGGTTGCGGGCCTGTAGGTTTGAGTGTGGCAATTTTAGCTTTACTCTCAGGTGCAGGCAAAGTAATTGTGATTGATAAATTTGAGAGTCGGTTAGCCGTTGCTAAATCCTTCGGTGTAGATGAAACCCTGGCCATTAAAGCTGATGATCCACGACAACATATTGAGCGAGTTTTGGAATTAACTAACGGTCACGGTGCTGATGTGATTATTGAAGCCACAGGTATTCCCATTGCTGTGAAAGAAGGCTTGAATATGACCAGAAATGGTGGTCGTTATGTCATTGTTGGGCATTACACAAACACCGGGGAAATTCTCATCAATCCCCACCTAGAAATTAATCTCAAACATATTGATATTCGCGGTACTTGGGGCATTGATTTTAGTCATTTTTATAGAATGATTGAATTACTCAAGCGCCACAGTGATCCGAAAAAAAATATTGCTTGGGAAAATTTAATTAGTCGTTCATATACATTAAATGAGATTAATCAGGCGCTGACAGATGTAGAGCGTGGCTCTGTATTAAAAGCAGTAATTCAGCCTAATTTATCTTAAACTTACCCATGAAAAAGAAAGACCAAGGGTTTGGAGAAGGGGTATGAATCAATTCAAAATACAAAATAAATGTTTTAAACCCTTACACCCCTACACCCCTATACCCTCACACCCAGTTTCAACAGAAAATCTGAGTGCGTAAGTCCTATTATCTTAAAAAAATCGGGGTTGCAACTATGCTGGGAGATTTAAAAATTGCCTTTATCGGCGGTGGTACGATGGGGGAAATGATAATTAGTAGATTATTATCAACAAAAACTGTTGAAAAATCTGAGCTAATTATTGTTAGTGAGCCATATTCTACACGATGCCTTTATTTAGAAAAAGAATATGGAGTACATACCACCAACTGCAATATAGAAGCTGTGCAAGGTGCATCAATTGTGATTTTGGCAGTGAAACCCCAGGTTTTGCCAGAGGTGATGGCTGTACTAAAAGATAAAATTCCCCCTGATGCTTTAGTAATTAGCATTGTGGGTGGGGCGAGTGTTTTATCTCTTTGCCAAGGCTTAAATCATGGTGCTGTTGTTCGGACAATGCCCAATATTGCAGTACAAGTTGGTCATGGAACTACAGTCTGGAGTGCATCATCAAATGTGACAGAAATTCAGCGATCGCATACCCAGATCATTTTACAAGCATTAGGTAAGGAATTTATCACCCAAAATGAACATTACCTAGATATGGCAACGGCTTTAAGTAGTGCTGGGACAGGATTTGTATTTCTGTACATTGAAGCGATGATTGATGCTGGCGTTCAGATGGGCTTAACTCGCATACAAGCCCAAGAACTAACACTACATACCATTGCCGGCAGTGTAGAACTGATGTTGCAAACTAACGAACATCCAGCAGTTTTACGTAACAAAGTAACTAGTCCTGGAGGAGTGACGGCTGCTGGTATTTACGAGTTAGAAAAAGGTGGGATGCGAACTAGCATTTCTAATGCCGTGCTGACTGCTTTAAGCCGCACTCAACAATTAGGTAATATCAGTTGCAGCATTAGTGGCTAGGCTAATTTTTTCGGTAATTATCTCTGATTATTCAATACTAAAAAAAAGTATATCCAACTCTCAAATATTTCACTTTATTTCTCAAATATGCCTACCCAAGTTGTTCAAGCTAAACCTGCAACAAATGCTTTTTTAGATTTTATTCAATTCTGGAAAGATGTCAGGGCGATCGCCGGCCCTTACTGGTATCCTACCAAGCCAGGAGAAAGAGCATTTTCAGACGTTATCCGTGCCTGGGGAATGCTGATTCTCCTCATATTATCAATATTAGCTCTCGTAGGTGTCACCACTTTTAACACTTTTATTCATCGCTATTTAATTGATGTCATTATTCAAGAAAGAAATTATCCTAAATTTGTTGACACCATATTAATTTATGGTGTGGGACTTGTCTTCATAACACTGTTGGTAGGATTTACTAAGTTTATTAGAAAACAAATTTCTCTTGACTGGTATCAATGGCTGAATAATCATATATTGAATAAATATCTGCACAATCGTGCTTACTATAAAATTAACTTTGTACCTGAAATTGATAATCCAGATCAACGGTTATCTCAAGAAATTGAACCAATTACTAGTAGTGCGCTCAGCTTTTCAGCTACTTTCCTAGAGAAAATTCTGGAAATGATCACTTTTTTACTAGTTGTGTGGTCAATTTCTCAACAGATAGCTATTGCTTTGTTAATTTACACTTTTATAGGTAACTTTATCGCTGTTTACTTAAATCAAGAATTAATTAAGATTAATCAGGCAGAACTCGAATCTAAAGCTGATTATAGCTACTCTCTCACTCATGTCCGCAATCACGCTGAGTCAGTAGCTTTTTTTCAAGGAGAAGAACAAGAACAAAATATAATTCAACGCCGATTTACCACTCTCATCAATGATATGAAACACAAAATCAATTGGGAGAGAAATCAGGCAATTTTCAACAGAGGATATCGATCTGCTATTGAACTCCTCACCCTCTTAGTACTGTCGCCTTTATATATCAGAGGTGACATTGATTTTGGACAAGTTGGACAAGCGACCACGGCTTGCTATTTCTTTGCTGGTGCTTTGGAAGAATTAATCGCTGAATTTGGCATTTCTGGACGATTTTCTAGTTATGTCCAGCGTTTATCCGAGTTTTCAGATGCTTTACAAGCAGCAGCCAAACCACCCGAAAACGTCGGTACAATTAAAACCATCGAAGAAAATCATTTTGCCTTTGAGAATGTTACCTTACAAACACCAAACTATGAACAGGTAATAGTCGAAAACTTGTCATTAAACGTCCAGCCTGGAGAAGGTTTGTTAATTGTCGGGCCGAGTGGTCGAGGTAAAAGTTCTCTACTGAGGGCGATCGCTGGTTTGTGGAATGCGGGAACAGGTCGTTTGATGCGACCCCCCCTAAACGAAGTTCTATTTTTACCCCAGCGTCCTTATATAATTTTGGGAACCTTGCGTGAACAATTACTCTATCCTAAAACTCATCGTCAAATGAGTGATGCAGAACTCAAAGAAGTTTTACAACAAGTTAATCTGCAAAACCTGTTAAGTCGAGTTGACAGCTTTGATACTGAAGTTCCTTGGGAAAATATACTATCCCTGGGAGAACAACAACGCCTCGCTTTTGCACGCCTATTAGTGACTCATCCCAGATTCACCATATTAGATGAAGCAACTAGTGCTTTAGATTTGAAAAACGAAGGACGTTTATATCAACAGCTACAAGAAACGAAAACAACCTTTATTAGTGTTGGACACCGAGAAAGTCTATTTGATTATCATCAATGGGTTCTCGAACTTGTACAAGATTCTAGTTGGCAACTTATGAGAGTTGAAGACTATCGCAATCAAAAACATGGCATCACTAAACCAATAGTAAATACTCAAGTTACTATTGATATTTCATCTGAAGATGAATCTCCTAATGAGCCAGCAATTAATACAGATGAAAGGCTCAGTCATAAAGAAATGAACTCCTTAACCTACTATTCTGTTTCTACTATTAGAAGCAAGGCAAGTAAAGGAGATACTATCACTACTAGGGACGGTATTACCTATCGCTATGATAAAGATCCTCAGGTGTTGAAATGGGTGAGAGTTTAGGGACTTACAGATAGAAAATTTAACAAACGTAAGTATTTGTAGGGTGGGAATTGCCCACCAAAAACCGGATATAGTGAGCATTGCCCACCCTACGTATAAGAGGTTATTTATAAAGAAAAAATAAAATTATTGTAGGGTGTGTTAGGCGCTGATTTCCCTGATGATTGCTCACAAAATAACTATCCTCGCGCCTAACGCACCGCCTCACAGATGGTGCGTTACGGCTAAATTTTATTGTCTCTAAATCTCAAATTCTTTCATAGCAGTAACATATCTTACCTAAGATTTCCTTTATAAATAGTCTCTAATTCCTAAATCAAATACTAGTCCTATATTAATTTTCTATTAGTCCGTGTAGGCGGATTTTTTTGTGTAGTAGCAAATTATATTCATTCCTGAATTTCCGAAATTCACTTAACTGTCTACTGGAGTATCTTAAATGTCCTAACTGTCTTAAATGAATTAATATAATTACCGCTTAACTGTCTTAAATGTCCTTGCACACGTATTTAATTACTGGTATATCTTTAGTTGCTAAAAGAATTTCCCTTAGGAAAAACACCATGTCTACAAACACCGTCAAAACAGTGAATGTTGCAGTGGTACCGTTCTTTGCCCGTTTCTTGGAAGAGCAAGCTACAGAAGGTACAGATCCACCTTCTTTCCCTTGGACTTTCAAGTATCCTTCAGATTTGGAAGACCAATAATTCCACTATTTTGTATCTGAAATTAAGGGAATAGTAGTTATCAATTATTTGATAATTACTTAGTGAGAACAACCAACACCAAGAAATAATTCTGTGTTGAAGAACATAGTTAAAGCAGCAAATATGGGAAAATTTCCATCATTTGTTTGTTTCTTGGCAGAATAAATTGCTGAACATCCATACTAAGATTTAGTAGAAATAATCAGCAATTTAAGATAACAACTTTAGATATCCGACTTTCTAATAAGTCGGGTATCTAGAAAAAATTTTAAAAGCGAATATTTTATGCACCTGTCTCGTGATGTTGTTTTATTAATCACTCACAGTGGTGATTTTTTCACAATAGATAGAGTGGCAGAGGCCTTGGCAAAAAAAGGAGTGCAACCGTTTCGTTTAGATACCGACAAGTTTCCTCTACAAGTGCAATTAACAGCACATTTTGACAAGTCTCAAAGCTACCACACTATAGAATATGACAACCACTCTATCAGCACAGAGCAGGTGCAGTCCGTGTGGATGCGTCGCATTTGGAAACCAAACCTGAGTCAAGAATTAGCGCCAAAGTTCCAAGAAGCCTGCATTAGAGAATCGAAAGCAACTTTAGATGCCTTTTGGGATAGCCTCAAGGGTGTTAGATGGGTGGATGATTTAGAACGGATAAATTATGCCAATAATAAGCTGCGTCAACTGCGAATTGCATCTGAGGTAGGTTTTGTTATTCCCCAGACTCTTGTTACCAACAAAGCCCAAGCAGCCAGAGAATTCTTTGGGCAAGTCAACGGCAAAATGGTGAGTAAGCTTTTAACCACTCTTTCCCGGAGTATGGAAGCCAATTCTGCATTTTTCCTTTACACCAGCATCGTTAAAGCAGAAGACTTAGAAGATGCCGAATCACTGCGTTATTGTCCAATGGTTTTTCAAGAACAAATCCCCAAGCAGATGGAGTTGCGGGTGGTGTATGTAAATGGCAGTGTATTTGTGGGGGCGCTGAATGCAGATGTGTATGCAGCAACCAAAGCTGATTGGCGTAAACCAGGTTTTGGAGTGGGCGCATGGCAACACCACCAACTTCCTGATGAATTGGTTCGTCGCCTGCAAGCTTTTATGGGGAAATTGGGGCTGTTATTTGGTTCGTTAGATTTCATTCTCACGCCATCAGGAGAGTATGTCTTTTTGGAAGTCAACCCTATAGGCGAGTGGGGAATGCTAGAGAAAGATTTAGACTTGCCCATTGCAGAGGCGATCGCAGATATTTTACTTCAAAATTGATACTTTTATGACCGTATTAATAGTTACATTTAGCAATGACAATGAAAGCATTCCTTTAGTAATCAAAGAAATAGAAGCCAGGGGAGAAAAAGCATTTCGCTTTGATACAGATAGATATCCCACCGAAGTTAAGTTAGATATTTATTGCGGTGATACTGAACGGGTAATTATTACTGATGGCGAACAAAAGCTCGATTTGAGTGAGGTATCATCAGTTTGGTATCGGCGGATGCGTTACGGGCAGAAAATCCCCGACTCAATGGACAAGCGATACAGAGATGCGTCTATTCAGGAATGTCGCGTTACTGTCAGGGGTATGATTGCTAGCCTGCCAAGATTTCACTTTGATCAAATGACAAATGTAGACCGGGCTAATAATAAGCAACTACAGTTGAAAGTTGCCAAAGAAGTTGGACTTTTAACTCCCCGTACCTTAACTTCCAACAATCCGGAAGCTGTGAAGAAATTCGCTCAAGATTGTCCGCAAGGCATCATCACTAAAATGCTTTCTTCTTTCGCTATTTATGATGACCAAGGGCGAGAGAATGTTGTATTTACTACTCCAATTACAGATGACGATTTGGAGAATATGGAAGGACTGTGTTTTTGTCCGATGACGTTTCAAGAAAACATACCGAAGGCGCTGGAGTTGCGGACAACTATTGTCGGACACCACGTATTTACTGCCGCAGTGGACTCTCAAAGTTTGCAAGGGTCTACTTATGACTGGCGCAAAGAAGGGAAAAACTTAGCTAAGAATTGGCAGCCTTACAGCTTACCAGAAGATATTGAGAAAAAACTCCTCAAATTGATGGCTAATTTTGGCTTAAAGTACGGAGCAATTGATATCATTCTCACCCCTGACGGTCGCCATGTATTCCTAGAAGTTAACCCAGTCGGGGAATTTTTCTGGATGGAAATATATCCGCCATATTATCCTATTTCCCAGGCGATCGCCGAAATATTACTAACTCATAAAAGTTAGTCTAAACTCCAGTTGATATTACTTATTGATATTAATAAATGATTTTTAAATTATACGTATACATTTATATTTGGAGATTAAACACTTGTGATAAATCTAGCAAATACACAAACAGTTTTAACATTTGATGGGGTAGATGATTATATAGATTTTGGCAAAAACGATATTGGTGGTGTTTTTGCTCAAGGGAGTTCAAATTTTACAGTTTCAGGATGGATAAATCCTCATAAATTAACAGAAAAATCCACTAGCTATGGAACGCGGAATGTCTTTTTTGCTCGTTCTTCAGATCGATACAGTGATAATTTTGAATTCGGCATCAGTGAGACAGGGAGTTTAGATATCTTCATTGATGAAACCATTAGTAAGGGTATCAAAACTTTTGGTAATGGAGAATTAACTATAGGACAATGGCACTTTTTTGCCATTGTTTTTAATAGCGGTCAAATCACAGTATATCTTGATGATCATAAGTACAATGACTCTTTGAGGGGTTCATCTTTAAATAAAGCAACAAGCTCTATAACTTTAGGTGCAACCTTACACAAGCAAGTCTATTTTACAGGGCAATTAGCAAACATTAGCGTCTGGAATTATCCATGCACTCAGTCACAAATTCAAACCCATCATTGTGGATTAATTGTCGGGGATGAACCAGGATTAGTGGCTTACTGGAAATTAGATGAAGGGCAAGGAACAACAGTTAAAAATAAAGTAGGAAAATCCTATCAAGGAAATTTTCGGGGTAATCCTAGCTGGGATTTAGCACAAATTCCCTTTGCAGCGTCGCTATCTAGTAAAGATGAAATCCAATTTGAGATGGAAACTATTACCGAAGAGAATATTTCCAATTTAACTACAGATTTATTAGCAGCTACAGTACCGTTAGTTAGTAACCACGAAGACCAAACCACAGAAATTCAACAGCCAGAAATAAATAGCGAAGAATCAGAAATTATTGCAAACTTGAACAATCTCCAATCACAGGAAGAAGCAAACACAATCGAACAACCTGAAGCCCTTATAAATACCCAATCATTACAAACATTCATTCAGGCAGAATCGCCAGAAACCATGAATACAAAATCCCGTCCCAAATATAAAATACTTTCCATTGATGGAGGCGGTATTCGGGGCATTATTCCTGCATTACTCTTAGCAGAAATTGAACGACGGACACAAGAGCCTATATTTAGTTTATTTGATTTAATTGCTGGTACTTCAAGCGGCGGAATTTTAGCACTGGGACTAACTAAACCCCGATTAAATTCATCTGAAGAATTGCCATTATCTGAATACACTGCTGAAGACCTTGTACAATTATTTATTGAGTATGGAGTAGAAATATTTTATGAGCCATTATTTGAAAGACTACTTGGCCCGTTAGAAGATATATTTCTCCAGCCAAAATATCCTTCCACAAGCAAAGAAGAAATCTTAAGGCAATATTTGGGTAAAACTCCTCTAGCCAATAATCTTAAAGAAGTTTTTGTCACTAGTTACGATATCGAGCAGCGAATTCCGGTATTTTTTACAAACCAACTAGAAAAACAGCAAATAGAATCTAAGAATTTTCATAAATTGTGTGGTAATGTATCCCTCTTAGATGCCGCATTAGCTACTAGCGCTACCCCGACTTATTTTGCTCCTCATCGTATCGTCAGCCCCGAAAATAGTGCTATTGTTTATACTTTAATTGATGGGGGAGTATTTGCTAATAACCCAGCCCATTTAGCTATTTTAGAAGCGCAAATTAGTAGTAAACGCAAAGCCCAAACAGTCCTTAATCAAGAAGATATTTTAGTAGTTTCTTTAGGTACAGGTTCGCCAACAAGTGCTTATCCTTATAAAGAAGTCAAGAATTGGGGACTTTTACAATGGGGAAGACCACTTTTAAATATTGTGTTTGACGGTGGTAGCGGTGTGGTATCTGGAGAATTAGAACAGTTGTTTGAACCTAGCGATAAAGAAGCTAAAAGTTTTTATTATCGCTTTCAAACATTGTTAGATGCGGAGTTAGAAGCAATAGATAATACCAAACTACAAAATACTCGTCAGCTACAAGCTATAGCCCATCGACTGATTTCTGAAAAAAGTCAACAAATTGATGAACTTTGTGAGCTTTTGTTGGGCTAAATCAGGTTTCTTATATCTTGCACCAAACAACTGTCAATGTTATGTGCGGGAAGTAAGATTGTTAATTTCTTTTTTGAAGAAATTAGTCATGACTTTCTTAGTCATTTTTCACCTTATAAGGATCGTAGGTAAATACAATGGATGAACTAGTCAAAAAAATTGCTGCTTTAGGTCTTCCTGGGATAATTTTTGTAGTTGCAACTGCTACATCAGGGGGTAGTGTCGCCGCCGTTGTAACTTTACTCTCATCGTTGGGAGGGCCATTCGGCTTATTAGGAGGTTTAGGACTACTTGGTCTGGTAGGTATTCTAGGAGAATATATTGCGGAATTTGGAGTTGAAAACGTTCTCAAGCTCATTTATAAAGAACGTAGCAAAACTGAATCTGTAAGATTTCTGCTCAAAGAAATTAAAGAATTACCTATTACAGATGACTTAAAACTCAAACTCGAACATCATCTTGATTCAGTAGTTGTGACTGAGCTTGGAGAAGAACCCCTTGCGCCAAAAAACATCGAAATTGTTGATGAAGAACCAATAATTTAGTCTATTCGATGTAATTCTCATAACGGTTATTTTTAGGGATGTTAAAACATCTTTAATCTCTAAAAATAAAAGCTCCACCCACAAGGGGATAGAGTTTTGTCAGTGGTCAGTAGTCAGTGGCAAAGATATGTAAAAACCACGCCATGTGTGAGTTGGGGTGTTAGACCAGATCCTTTCAGCAACTGACAACTGACCCTCCGGGTTCGCCAGTTACTCATGGGGGAAACCCCCAAGACCGTACTGGCTCACAACTAACAACTGACACGCAAAGCGCAATAAAAATGGCCTCTGAGTTTGATCTAATTCTCAAAGGCCATTTTCAAATTACTAGTCTAATTAATAACGGCTGTATTTTTTAATATGCAAACTCCGTCTGTGCATCAACAAAAGGCAACAAATCCTCTTTCAGTCTTTACTCAATTTTGGGAAGATGTAAAAGTAGTAGCTCAACCTTATTGGTATCCTACAGAAGCAGAAGGAAGAGCATTTGTAGATGTCATTCGCTCATGGGGAATGCTGATTCTCCTAGTATCATTAATAGCTGGAGTTGTATGTTTAAATGCTGTAAATAGCTACTGGAATCGCTATGTACTGGATATTGTGATTGAACAGAGAGATATTGATAAATATAATAGTACTTTATGGCTATCTAGTCTCATTGTTATCACAATAGTAATTTTAGTAACTTCTTTGCGATATGTCAGAAAAAAAATTATCCTTGACTGGTATAAATGGTTAAATAGCCATATTTTAGAAAAATATTTAAGCAATCAAGCCTATTACAAAATCAATTTTAAATCTGATATAGATAATCCAGATCAGCGCCTATCCCAAGAAATAGAACCTATTACCAGTATTGCTTTGAGTTTTTCTACGACCTTTCTAGAAAAAGTTCTGGAAATGGGGAGTGCTTTGATAATTCTCTGGACTGTTTCCGCAGAAATCGCAATTTATTTAATTATTTACACCATCATAGGTAATTTAATAGCTGTTTATTTAAACCAATCACTCAATAAAATTAATCAAGAAGAAATACAGTTTAAAGCAGATTTTGCTTATTGCCTAACTCATGTTCGTAATCATGCGGAATCCATTGCTTTTTTTCAAGGAGAAGAGGAAGAATTAAATATAATTCAACGCCGATTTAATAATGTTATAAAAACTGCTGAACGCAGATTGAATTGGGAGAGGGGACAAGATGCTTTTGGAAGAGCATATCAATCTGCTATTGGTGTGTTTTCCATGTTTATTTTGACTCCTTTATTTATTCAAGATAAAATTGATTTTGGGGAAATTAACCAAGTTAGTTTTGCTTGCTTTATGTTCTCTAATTCTCTGGGAGAATTAATAGCTCAATTTGGCGCTTCAGGGCGATTTTCTAGCTATGTAAAGCGTTTTGCTGAGTTTTCAGATGCTTTGAGGGATGTTAGTAAGAAAACAGAGAATCTAGCTACTATTAAAGTTTTAGAAGAGAAACGCTTGGCTTTTGAGAATGTTACTTTAAAAACACCAAATCATGAGCAGGTAATTGTTGAAGATTTGTCGCTTACCGTCCAGCCTGGAGAGGGGTTATTAATTGTAGGGCCGAGTGGTAGGGGTAAAAGTTCCTTGTTAAGAGCGATCGCAGGTTTGTGGAACACAGGAACTGGTCGTTTAGTGCGTCCTCCTCTAAAAGACATTTTATTCTTACCCCAAAGACCTTACATCATTTTGGGTACTTTGCGTCAACAGTTACTCTATCCCCATACAGACCGGACAATGAGCGATCGCCAACTGGAAGAAATCTTACAACAAGTTAACTTACAACACTTGCTGACCCGCGTAAATAGTTTTGATACAGAAGTTCCTTGGGAAAATATATTGTCTTTAGGGGAACAACAACGTCTGGCTTTTGCGCGATTATTAATCACACATCCTAGTTTCACTATCTTAGATGAAGCGACGAGTGCTTTAGATTTAAATAACGAAGGTAACTTGTATCAGCAGCTACAAGCAACTAAAACAACTTTCATTAGTGTTGGACATAGAGAAAGCTTGTTTAATTATCATCAATGGGTATTAGAACTGTCGCAGGAATCTGGTTGGCAACTTGTGTCTATAGAAGATTATCGCTGGCAAAAGGGAATAAAAACAGCAGATATTTCTCCCAAAAATAACCTCCCGACAAAAAAAAGAAACGTCATTAGCAAGTTGTAAAATTATAGGACTTTCCCATGAGAAAAGGCTTAGTTTAGTAGGGTGTGTTCAGTATGAATAATTTTTGAGTATAGTTAGGTTCTATGGCACTGACGCACCCTACATTTTGGATATTTTTTATCTGGAAGTCCCCTATAGGACTAGCGCTTGACTTTTGCTTAAATTTTGAAATATAAGTCTGGTGGGCATTGCCCACCCTACAGATAATAAGAATTTTTTAGATAGAATTAGTGATGCTAGCTAGAAAGCACAAACAATTAATTACTTATGAATCAATTACGATTTATGAAAAAACTTATAGATTTCCTATTTTTAAAAATCCTCAATTAAAAAGAGTTCAAAAAAAAATTATCAAATGTCAAGAATTAATTCAAGTAGGTGGTAAATCTAATTCTTATTTTTGGGGAACAGTTAAGCGAAAACAGGAAGTTACTCAAAAAAAAGTTTTTGCGGAAGTTAAATTATTAATTAGTGAATATATTCAAATCATTGATTCTTTGGATAACTATAAAGATAGCTATCAAAGTTTTTTATTAAAATTCATAGATGACTGGAAAAGTTTATTTAATCAGAAATATATTGAAATTAAAAAGATTAACGACGAAAGAAACAAGCTAGAAATAAAACATAATGGTAATCCTCAAATTATTGAAAAATTAACACGGGAGAAACAAGAGAATTTAAAATCGATTTTATTGTTGAGTAAAACTAACCTTTTGATTTTAGAAAAGATAGAGTTGCTCAGTGAAGGTATTAAGCAACTAGCCGAAGACACGCACAATCAAAGGCAAGCTATTGAGCAAATAGTTAAGGATTTAGATGTATATCAAGAAGTTTATGAATATCAAATCAGAGCTACAAAAATTCGTCAAGAAATAGCGAAAATAGCTGAAACAGCAATGAATGTTGAAAATTCTCTAAAAGATTACTTTAATCCGTTTCAGTTTGTAATCGACGAGGTAGTCAAAATCGATGCGGATTTTTACGCAACTGTAGGAGAGATTCAACATTTAGCAACTAATGATTTAAATTATCAGCCAAATGTATTCACTATACAAGATAATCAGACTGTTTCCCATAATCTGCTCAACTTATTAGTTGCTAGTTATGAAAAGAAAGATAGACTAAATGAGGCTTTTTTAAAGTCGCAATTATTAGATTGGCAGCTTCAAGACTCGGATTTTATTCAAGATGATATAACTGCAAATCAAGCAATTTGTTTGATATCTAATTATATGTCTACTCAACTGGTTGCTCAAAAAAAAGTGCTGGGGATGGTAGAAACAGATGTTGTGTATTCCCATGCTAAAATTGCTTCTGAAGCAACAGCAGCAAATGAAGTAGATAATAATGATATTGATTGTCTCAGTGAGTTTAAAAGTAATAAAAAGATAGATTACAGCACACTGCAAAATCTCCTCGCACAGTATAAATGGCAAGATGCTGATATAGAAACTGCTAAATTAATGTTGCGAGTGATGGGTAAGAATTATTGGCATGAGGTTTATAAAGCAGATATTCTCACTTTTTCTTGTCAAGAATTACATAAAATTGATCAACTTTGGCAACAATATAGTCACGGCTATTTTGGCTTTAGTGTTCAGCAAAGTATTTGGGAAGAAATAGGTGGACAAATAGATTACGAAACGGAAAAGAAACTTGGCGATCGCCTGGGTTGGAGAAAAGAGGGAAACTGGTTAAATTACGACCAAATAACTTTTAAATTATCACCAAATACACCGATAGGACATCTACCAGTCAAATGGTTACATTATGACGGAGATATTTTTGATATCTGCCCAAATTCATCGGCGGAACCCATGTCAATGGGGGCTTGGCGAGTCGGTTCTTGGCTAGTATGGCAGATGCACTTATTTTTTACCCGTGTCAAAATTTGTCGTGAAAACTTTCCCATAGTTTAGTTCTCAAGATGATTGCATATATGACGATCGCCTTTTTCCACGGCTGTGTTAGTTTGCAAATAATCTTTGACTAGATTGCAACCATAAGTTAGGGCATCTAGACTGAGAATCTGGGGCAGATTCCACAGAATTAGGGTGTTGTCATCACCTCCAGAAGCGAGAATTGTGCCATCCCGGCTGATCGCAATTTTCCTAATGGCTGCTGTATGTCCGGTGAGAGTTGTTAGTTCTGTACCATCCATTTTCCACAGCTTGACGGTAGCATCCACACTACCAGAGGCTAGTATTTTGCCGTCGGGACTAAATGCTACTCCCCAAATCGCGGCTGTGTGACCCGTAAATGTTCTCAAAAGCTTGCCATCAATAGTCCACAGCTTAACTGTATTATCGCCACTGCCAGTGGCTACCATTTTATTATCGGGACTGAAGGCCACACTCCAAACTACCGAAGAGTGTCCAGCAAGGGTTGTCAGTAACTTACCATCGAGAGTCCATAACTTAACTGTACTATCACCACTAGCTGAAGCCACAATTTTACTATTAGGACTGAAAGCAACCTGCCAAACTTCAGCTTCATGACCTTTGAGAACCTGGGATGTAGGCTGATTACGCCGCCAAATTTGAGCAATCTTGTGAACATTAGCGATCGCGATCGCTTGACCATCGGGACTCAAAACTGCGGCTGTAATTTTGCCTTGAGTATTTTTGTAACTCGCCACATCAGAACCATCTGGTTTTTTGAGTAAAACTGTCTCATTATAAGTGGGAAGGGCAACTAACCTGCCATCTGCACTAAAAGAAATGGCGATAATTCCCCCCTTCTCTTGGGTGAAAGTCTTCACCAATCCGCCTTGGCGACTCCAAAGTCTAGCAGTATTATCATGGCTGGCTGTGCCAACGGTAGAACTATCTGATGTAATTGCTATCGACCAAATGCCCGCGCTATGGGCAATGACACTCTTTTGCATGGGATTTTGACTTTGCCAGAGTCTGATAACGTTTTCAGCACCCGCAGAAGCGATAAAACTGCCATCTGGACTAAAAGTAATACCCCAAACAGATGCGCTATGTCCTCTCAGTGTCCTCAGTTCTGTACCATCAATGTTCCACAGTTTCATGGTTTTGTCCAGACTGGCAGAGGCGATCGTTTGACCATCAGGACTAAAGGCGACTCCGGCAATCCCAGCCGTTTGTTTGAGAGTTTTATCAAGGCGGTAACTGCCATCTACGGGATCTCGCCGCCAGAGTTTGATAGTTTTATCTTCACTGCTGGAAGCAAGCGTCTGTCCATCAGGACTGAAAGCTACTCCTACAACCCAAGCTGTATGACCTTTGAGGGGTTGTAGGGTTTTGGCTTTCTGCCACCCATAACCCTGTCTTTGCCAGAGTTTTACTGTCCCGTCCAGATTAGCAGCCGCCACGGTTTGACCATCTGGACTAAATGCAACTCCCCAAAATGCCTCTGTGTATTCTTGAAAAGTGTTGAGTAAAGTACCATCCCGTTTCCACAGTCTCACCGTTGTGTCCCAACTAGCAGAGGCGAGAAATTGACCATCTGGACTAAAGGCTACTCCCCAGACCGAAGCAGTATGACCTTTAAAAGTCTTCAGCAAAGTGCCATTGAGTTTCCAAAGTTTAATAGTACCATCCTCACTCGCTGAAGCCACCGTCTGACCATCAGGACTAAATTTAACTGATCTCACGGCTCCTTGATGACCTTTGAGCGTGGCAATTTTGGTTCCATCTCGTCGCCAAAGTTTGATGGTTCTATCTATACTAGCCGAAGCAATCAGAGAACTATCGGGACTAATATCTACTGCCATCACGGCTGCCGTGTGTCCCCAAAAACGATTATACTCATCTGCACCATAGACTGCTTGCCGTAGTAAATTGTTGGCTTGATTTGTAATATCTGCGTTGGGGTTTTCTAGTTTTTTTAGCCGATCTTTGGCTTTAATTGCTTCTATGAGTGCATCTAACCTGCGATGTGAGGCAAACATTCCCTCAGAAGAAGATATTAACGCTCGAATTTCGCTGTTTTTGGCTTGAACTTCGCTGTTTTTAGCTTGGCGGTACAAAATGTAGATTCCCATAGCCAAACTGCTAGAGAGCAGAAACTTAACGCACATAGCTATCAACAGCAATCTTTGTAATTTAGCAGTTTTTTTCTCTTGCACTAGTCGCGCTTCTACTTCTTTGACTCGTGCTGCTTCTAAGGCTGTTTGGATTTCGCGCTGTTCATATTCTTGGCTAGCCGCGAGGAAACGATAATCCAAATCGCTCAGACTTTTGCCCTGGGACCAGTCTTGAGCGTCTTTTAGCGCCTGTCCCCGCAGTAAACGAGACTCATCTTGATAACCAGAGGCTACCCAAACGTTGAAGATTTGTGAGTAAGGGCGGAGATTATCTAACTGTCTGATTACCCATTCATGATGGAAAACATACCGATAAATGGGATTTTTAATTTTGAGATAGCCTTGCTGTTTCTCAACTAAACCAGATAATAATAGTTCTTTTTGTTCTTGACTATCATCGATTTCCACAGGTAAATGACCGGACTCAGCTTGCAGCATTTGTTGATAAATCCCTAACAACCTGCCGGCGCGTTTTTCGTTGAACAGGAGGCGATCGCGAATGGTGCGTAGGTGTTCTGGTTCGTCTTTAGCTTCCCAATATTGAATAATCTGCTTTTGTACCAGTTGTTCTACCCAATACCCGGCTGTGGCTGGAGGTAAATCAATTTTGCGGTTTGGTGTGTTCCATGCAGTCTGCACCACTAACTGACAAAGTTTTTGGGTTAGGAATGGTTGTCCGCTCGTCCAATCAATAATCTTCTGTAATACTGCTTGGGGTTGACTAATTACTTCTTCTAACCCTTTGAGTAATGGTGTTGCTTCATCGAGTGTAAAACCATACAACTGAATTGCTGTGCCAATGTTAAAGGGTGTACGACGCTTATCAGTAATCAGTTCAGATGGACTCACTACTCCGAACACTGCAAATCCTAAACGTTGAAATTTGGGGTCATGGGCCCTTTGGTTGTAACAATGACGAATCCAGGCAAAAAAGTCACTAACCGAAAAATTTAAGCTCAACAAACTATCAATCTCATCAATAAAAATAAATATACGCCCACTTTGATTGTGCGGCAGTAGCACCTCTTCTACAAATTGATTTAACTTCTGTATGGGGGAAAGACCTGACTGCATCTTCCACCATTGCTGAAAATTGACTTTTTCAGACAAATTTAAGCTGTAAAAAATACTGATAATAATCCCTTTGTACCATTGTTCAGTTGTTGTATCCTCACTACCCAAGCGTGTCACATCTATATAAATACAAATATGGCCTTCTTTTGTCAGATGGTTGCTTGTGCGATGTAGTAGAGATGATTTCCCCATTTGGCGAGAATTTAAGACATAACAAAAATCACCAGCTTTGAGGCTGGCGTAGAGTTGTTTGTCCGCCTGACGGATAACATAATTAGGATCATCACTAGGGAGACTACCACCAACCTGATATTTCATGTTACTTTAGGCAGCTTGAACAGAAGAGAGTTTATGATTTTTATCATTACTTCTTAGAGGTTGTTTGAAAAGTGATTGGCTGTGATTTTAAGCACTCGTTGATCCCCCCCCAACCCCCCTTAAAAAGGGGGGAAATGAATCAAAGTCCCCCTTTTTAAGGGGGATTTAGGGGGATCTAAAATGTTTTGCTACCAAGCATAGGACTTTTCAAACATCCTCTTATATAGGCATCAAATTTGATTGTTGAAAATATTTAAGTATCTGTAGGGTGAGCATTGCCCACCCTACTACATATATTTCAGAAATCAAATAATAGTCCTGTGTGTAAGAGTGAGTAATAAAATATTTACATTAGTATCTTACTAGAAAATCATGGTAATTTTAGTGTGTTGCTGCTATTTTTTATGGCTGAAATATCTTAAATGTCCTAAATTTCTTAACTGTCTATCAATCTTTTCAATAAATCTTTAAGTGTCTTATCTGTCCTTGACTTTATCATCAACAGATAGGAGTATATTAGTAAGTGAATCGTTAGAAAACTTCCTGGTAATGATGAAGTAGGAAATTATCTAAATTTATAATCAAAGAAATATTCAAGTAGATTTATTACTTTTAAATCCACTTGAATAGGTGATTTCATGAAGCGATTATGGATAATTGTTTGACAAAATAGGTGCGGTAGAGTTCACAACGAGGTAGTACGCGATCGCCTTCAAAACAAATCAATCCTAAACTTTCGAGTTTATGAGCATCCATAGGATCAATAAAAGTGCTTTGTTTGGTTGTCACTAGCTCAGTATATACTCTAGCTAAATGAGGATTAACTTGTAGCTTTGCCCAGTGTCGCTGTAGGTGATGGCGATAAATTCCTCCATTAGCGATCGCTTCTTGGATCAGTTCTGATAAAGTCATAGTCCCAGAACTAAGATAATATAATGCCAGTTGCACCAGTGCCGGATGACCACCCACAAGAGACATCAACCGAGCCGATTCTTTACCGTCCGTCCACTTTAGCCCATATCGTCTAGCTAAATCCTCTACCTGTTGCTGGGTAAATTCATGCAGGCGGATGGGTAGCCCAACATTAAAGGGAGAATGGTTGATATCTAGAGAAATATACTTTTCCGTAGAGTAAACTACTACCAATCTTAGCTTCTGCCAATTATGATTTTGCCGTGCTTCCTCACACCAAGAACGCAATAAAACAAAAAAATCATTAGCAATGTGTGGATACTCAAAAAGGCGATCAACATCATTCAACACTAAAACTATAGGATTGTGACATTGTTTAAGAATATAGTTTTGAACGTATAAGCTACAAATCAACTTACAACCAATTTCCTCATCCCATTTGTCATCAAGACTAGGATCAAGCCCTAATTGTGTGGCGATTTGCCAACAAATACAACGTAAAAGCTTATTTAAGTTAGTGAAGCATTGCTCATCAATTTGGTTACATTTGAGATTAACTGTGTGATAGTTTTGCGTATCAGCAAAGGACAAAAGACGCAGTACCAAAGAAGATTTACCCATTTGTCTGGGGGCGCGAATCCTAATTACGCAACCAGGTTGAGTTACTTCTCGATATACTAGTTCTTCTATGGGCGATCGCTCAATATAAAAAGGTGAATCTAAAGATACAGCCCCATCTGGATATGACAAAGAATTTCCTATTTGTTCTGTAGACAATTGAGATAAATGTTCTGCTTTTTCAGATACAACATCTGTCAGCAAATCAGACATTCCTGTTTCATTTTCTTCTGTTAAAATTGTGTAATCTTCTTCATCTACTTCTAAGTTAAAGGTTCCAAAGCACAATTTTAAAGTTCTGTGATCTACACTGGCGCTCAAAGACCATAACCGGCTCAGAGTTTTAGTAGAAACATTGATTTGTCTGCTTAGTTGTTCTAAAGTTAAGCGATCGCCTTTATTTTGTAATATCTCCCAAGATAGAATCGCTTCTTGTAACCGTTTTAGTCCCTTGGGAGTTAAGATAACTCCTCTTCTTCTCTTCGTTTTATTTTGCTTTAATTTCATGAGTTTTGTGACAATGTATTTTTGCTGTCACAGCAGTAATTAGCTGGCTGTGATCACTAAATTACGCCGAGATTTTTAGGAAACAACTGATTAAACTTGAGCATTTATAATCAAAAAGCCACACTTTATTTTTTGAACCTAAACAAATTATTGTTTGTGTGAAATAACTCGCTAAATTTGGCTCAAGTCAGTTAAGTAGAACAGGGTAGATAATTAAAGGTTTATAGTGAGAACCTTATTTCTCAAAAAAGGACTCAAGTCCTTACTATGAACTCAATCCTGTTGTTTTTACATTATTTAACATAGTTGTTTTTTCTCAAGTCGTTCTATGCAAAAAAATGGTAGCAAAACAAGCTAAAAGGTTGAAATTTAGATAAAAACTTAATTTCACTAACGCTTAAAAACCCTTGATAGTGAATATTTAAGCTACTTTAGTCTTTGTTTAGCTCCAAATTTTCTATTTCAATTTATTTCCTGAAATAACAGTTCCCTCTTGTCATATTTGTTACAGTCAAAAATAATAATGGTTATCATTGTTGTTAAGCCATTGATAATCAACTCCCTCTTGCTCATTAATTGGTTTCAAAATACCATTGAAAAATAAGAAACTTATAAGGATAGTGTGACTTTTATTCTTCAGCGATAAGTATACTACTGAATTTTTCTGAGTGGAGCCTGGGCTGACACTCAAAATCCATTAAGCCTCAGTTCCCCATTGTTTACTCTCCCTACGCGTAGGAATCACAGCAAGCCCCATCTTATTTACAGTGTAAATTCATACTCAGGCTGAAAACTCCAACCCAAAGCGCGAGTTATCTGATCAGGTAAAGTTAAAGGGTTAAAAGGTTTAGCGATCGCCTTAACCACACCAAGCTGCTGAAGTTGCTGTGACGTAAACCAATCTGCTCTGACACTCAACAGAATCACGGGAATTGTTTTTAGTGAATGGTTTCCATGCAATCTGTGGAGAAACGTAGTAAAGTCCATACCCGGCATCAAAACATCCAGCAGGATGACATCAGGACGTTCGATCTCTAGGTGTTTCAGCCCAGCTTGAGCAGAAGCAGCAGTTACCACATTCCATCCTACCAAATCATTTAAGCAAATTTTTACAAGTTCTCGAATCGTCGGTTCATCATCAATCAATAATATTTTCTTGATTGTCATGATTAAAATGCTGTGGAAGCTGGAATTTATTAATTCAGATTAAATCAAGAAGATAAGAAACTTATAAGGATAATTGGTAATTGGTAGATACCCGACTTTTTTAAAAAGTCAGGTATCTGAACACCCACAGCTTCCTAACTAATCACTCCAACCAAGCATTTGCATGATTTGTTCGCAAATCAGTAATGGGTTGAATGGTTTAGTGATGACTCCGGCTATATCCAATTGAGCAAAGCGCTTGTAATCATCTGGTAATACCTTAGCCGTGAGCAAAATTATGGGAATATCCTGAGTCTTAGGATTAGCTTTGATTTGCTCGTAAACTTGAAACCCATCCATGTCAGGCATTGACACATCAAGGAGAATTACATCCACAAGATACTCTTGGACTTTCAACAGTCCTTCACGACCCGATTGAACGATAATTGCCTCCCATCCTCCCAAATCCTCTAAGCAGGTGCAGGCAAGGTCTCGCAGCGACTCTTCATCGTCAATTACCAAGATGCGTTTGCTCATAGTTCTTTTAGAGGTTATTTATAAAGAAAAAATAAAATTACTGTAGGGTGTGTTAGGCGCTGATTTCCCAGATGATTGGTCACAAAATAAATATCCTCGCGCCTAACGCACCATCCGTGAGGCGGTGCGTTACGGCTAAATTTTCTTGTCTTTCCGTCCCGAATCCTTTCATAGCCGTAACACACCCTACTTAAGATTTACTTTATAAATAGTCTCTTACTGATATTGGCAAAGTGAAATAAAAGGTGCTGCCTTCACCAAGGGTACTTTCTGCCCAAATACTACCATCATGCTGTTGAATAATACTTTGACAAATTGCCAAACCTAAACCTGTACCACCCTTAGCACGAGCGTCAGAAATGTCCACTTGCTGAAAACGTTCAAATATTGTTTCTAGTTTGTTGGCAGGGATACCTCTGCCTTGGTCTTGGACTTTAAACAGTACCCAGTTTGATTGGGGTTGAGCAGACAAAGTAATCACTGAGTTATGAGGAGAAAACTTGATGGCGTTGCTCAATAAATTAATGAGGGTTTGAATAATTAAGTCGGGAGAAGCCCAAACGCAAGCGGTGGTAGGAGTAAGGGAAATTGTGATGGCAGATGCTAGGGCGATTGACTGTACTCCTTCTACGGCTCGTTGCATTAAATCTGCGGCATTGCAGACTTCTTTGACAAGTTGTACTCGCCCAGAAGACAAACGCTCTAAATCCAAAATATCATTTACCAAACGCACGAGGCGATCGCTATTTGTTAAAGCTTGTTGAATCATCCATTTGGCTTTTTGTGATTTGTTGTCGTATATACCAGTGTTCAACAGTCCTAAAAATCCTTGAATGGCTGTGAGTGGGGTACGCAGTTCATGACTGACGATAGAAATGAACTCATTTTTTATCTGTTCAATAGCTTGTTGTTCGGTAATATCTTGGATTTGCAGCACATAATACAACGGTTGATTCTGGCAATCTCGCACCAGGGACAAGCTTGTTAGTCCCCAAGCAATGCGTCCTCCATTACACAGGTAACGCAACTCTACCTGAACTCTGGGATTCTGATTACTCAAAACTTGTGTGATGCAGTTTTCTAGTCGATGAATATCTTCTGGGTGAATGATCTCAAATGCCTGAAAGTTGAAAAATTCCAACTCAGAATAGCCCAACATTTCCCTGAGCATGGGATTGGTTTGCAACCATTGTTGATCCTCCAACCCTAACAACGCCATACCAATGGGAGCATCATAAAACGCGTGGCGAAATCTCTCTTCACTCTCACGCAAAGCGGCCTCGGCTTGTTTGAGGTCAGTAATATCTAATACCACTCCGTACCAAGCAATTTCACCATTGGAGCGACGTTCTGGCCGGGAGTTGGCGCGTACCCACTTGACTTTGCCAGAGGGTGTAATAATTCGCCATTCATGAGCAAAGGGTTTGAGGGTTTTGAGGCTACGAGTTGTTAGCTGATTATAGAGAGCGAGATCATCAGGATGAACTTGTTGATAAGTCAGTAGAGGATCTGCTAAAACCTGATGGGGTTCTAATTCTTGAATTTCTCGCACCCCGGAACTGATATATTCATAACGCATTTGATTTATATCTGGGTAATAAGCCAAAATATAAATCTGTGCCGGAGAGGCGGCGGCAATTTTTTGAAAGCGAGCTTCACTTTGTAGCAGGGCGGTTTCGGCTCGCTTGCGCTCAGTAATATCTGTTACTCGTACTAGATAAACCACTTGGTTAGTGATAACCGACGGTCGGTCGCAGACCATCGTCACTTCCTTGGCTGCGAGGTTGCCCCAAAACAAATTTCCTTTGCGCGTCAGGTATTGAATTTCCGCGTTCCAAACACCTTTTTGCTGGATTTGGGTGGTGATTTGTGCCAGTTCGTCTGAGGTAAATGGTTGCAGTTGCAGAGTGTTAATTTTAATACCAATTAGCTCAGTTTTACTGTTAACTGCAAATAGTTCTACTGCTCGACGATTACAGTCAGCAATTAATAGTGTTTGCGGATCTACCAAGAACAGAGCATCAGCCGATTCATGATAAATGCTTTCACACAAGTCTTTTTGCCGTCGCAGTTCTAATTCGGCAATTTTGCGTAAGTGCAGCTCGTTGTAGAGCGCCAAGCTAGTTTGACCCAATTGTTCCATTGATCGGATAATAAATTGGGTCAAAAATAATCCTAAAGCGATCGCTCCGGCTAAAGCCCCAATAGTAAAAATTATTGTTAGGCGTGTATTGGCATCAATTTCTGCGGTAAAGTCTGAGGCTGGGACAACTGTCACAATCAACCAGTCAAGTCCTAATTGGTCGCTGTAGGGGATGACGAGGAGGAATTGCTTTTTGCCTTTGATGTCAAATGTGAGTTGCTTTGCAGTCTGAATTTGAGTTAAGTTACCAAAGTGCGATCGCAAATGCTCACCCGCTAAACGAATTAGGGGTTGCTTACTTTCTATCACCTGGAGCCGTTGTTTTTGTGTCCCACCCATACCTGTCAAGAATGGTTTTTCAGGGCTGGAAGACGCAACCATCAATCCTGAACGCTCCATAATAAATACCTGTCCGTGAATCCCCACCCGCAATTGCTGGAGGAACTTACTAATGCTCACAAGGTCTACATCGCTGGTGAAAACCCCCAAAAGTTGTTGTCTTTGGTTATAAAGCGGGTAGCTAGCAGCAATTCCTAAACCTCTGGAAGCTGGTACATATAAATAAACCGATGTCCACGTTGGTTCGCCTGTAGAGAGCGCCTGTTGATAGAAAGGTCTTTGAGTACCATCATAGTTGTGCTGATGAACTAATAATTTTTGCCGTTTCCTTTGACTATCTACGCTGTATACATCAAGCTCCCCTTTCCTAAAATCTTTGGTCGAGGAAATGGTAATACCCCGTTCATCGTTGCCGGCTCCAAT
Organism: Anabaena sp. CCY 9910; assembly: GCF_963920875.1. NCBI lineage: Bacteria > Bacillati > Cyanobacteriota > Cyanophyceae > Nostocales > Nostocaceae > Anabaena > Anabaena sp. CCY 9910. The sequence continues at coordinate 61,464 of NZ_CAWUDJ010000021.1, forward strand.
CAGCCCCCCTTGAGGATTGATAAAATGGACTCTCAGAGAAGCAAATTCTTGAACCTGAGCAAAAAAATAGCGTTCTAAACTTTGAGGGTTGGTAATATCTATATGTTGGAGTGTGCTGGCTTGAACATTGAGACGGTTAATTAATTGTGGAGTCTTTAAATAATTACTTAAATATAAATGAATGCGATCGCTCATCTCATTCATCAACTGATATGCCAAGCTATTGACTGAATTTTGCGAATTTTGCCATGATACATAACTGACTAAACCTGTTGTTCCCCCTACTAACAGCACAAAGGGAACGGTGAGGATAAGTTGTAAGGAAATTTTCAGCTTTTCGTTGTTAGCTGACCTTTTCCTAAAAAGATTGGAGAGCCTCACCTTTGCATCCTCCAGTTTTAGGTTGTGAGTTTTTGCTGTAAACGAGAACGATTAATGCGGTTAATGACACGAGTTATTAATTCTGTCCCGACTACAGGCTTACCAATAAAATCATCTGCCCCTGCGGCAAACACCTGTTGAATGGACTTGATGTCTGTGTGGACGGTAACTACTAAAATAGGCACATTTCCCCAATGAGGATCTTGTCTTACTACACGGCACAAATCAATTCCACTATATGTTGGCATTTCTAAATCGATCATTAATAAGTCAGGATTTGTAGTAATTAATGTCTCCCAAAATTTCTGCGGATTTTGCAAGGTCTTTACCACCAGTCCCCAAGGTTGGAGTAAATTGCTCAATATATCCAACATCACCGGATCATCGTCGATAACCATCACCTTTCCTTGACTACCTTGGAATTGAGCTAACATTTGGGTAATTATCTGGAATACCTCATTATTGGTGGGTTTGGTGAGAAAACGCTGCACTCCCAAACGCGCAACAGCTACTCGCTGCATCAGATCATCTTGCTCTGCTATGACAAGAATTGGCGTATTAGGAAACTGTTGTTTGAGTTGCTGCAATAATTTTAGACTTTTTTGACTCGATTTCTGCCCATTGATCTTGAGCAAAATTACCTTGGGAAACTGAGAAAAACTTTGTTGATAGCTCTCCCAATTGAGGGCTACTTCTATCCGCACTCCCCAAACAGCAGCTTCTATTTTCAGTTGATTGGCAAAAGATTCATCATTGATAACCAGCACTAAAGGGAGTGGTACTGGCTCAAGTTGTTCGACGGTGAAGGAAATAGGCGATTGACTGAGTGCTTCTTTAAGTTGTCCAATCAGTTCCGACAGTTGCACAGCATCTTCTAACGCTAAATTTTTGTCCCTGATTAGTAGATGCTCAATTGCTCGCGCCAACTTTGAACCTGTTTCGTAACCAAAAGATCCCAACGTCCCTGCTAATTTGTGTGCTTCGTTACTGGCTTGTTGCCTTAGTTCGGGCAGCAATTGTTCTGTATGCAGGGCTTGTTCGGCTCGCTCTAGCAACGTTACTCGTTGGGCAAAGGTATCTTTGTAGCGTTCTATGGTTTTATTTATGGCAGCAATTGCTGTGTGATTTTTGGTTTTTCGCAGTCCATCTGTCTTTTGACTTTCTTCGCCGTCTTGAGTTTGCGGTGGCATCTTGAGTCGATAACCCAAGCCATAAACGGTTTCCAGTAGTTCGGCAGACATCCCCACCATCTTGAGCTTTTGTCGCAAATCTTTAATCAAATTAGTGACAGCTCCTTCACTTGGTGTAGCATCAATTGACCACAGGCGATCGATAATCTCACTACGGCTAAAGATACGCTGGGGGTTACGTAAAAATAACCCTAGCAGGCTATATTCCTTAGGGCTTAAAGATATAGGCTGTCCTTTGTAGGTAACTTCTGCGGAGATAACATTAACATCAAGATTTTCCCAACTCAGCAAGTTTGGTATTAATTCCGTCTTACCTCGACGTAGCAATGCTCGTATCCGCGCCAGCAGTTCTGAGATATCGTAGGGTTTGGTAACATAATCATCTGCACCTGCATCTAATCCTTTGACAACATCAGCACTCTGATCTTTGGCTGTAAGTAAAAGAATCGGTTTTTGAATGCCCTGAGCGCGGAGTTGCCGACAAAGGTTGATACCATCAAGTTTGGGAATCAGCAGATCCAACAATATCAAGTCAAAATTTGATAAAGTCGCCAGGGTTAACCCATTTTGCCCATCTGTTGCCAGTTCAACTGTATAGTACTCAGCCGTGAGAACCTCACTCAGTAAGGTCGCCGTTGTTACATCGTCCTCTACCAGCAGAATTTTCACAACTTGTACTATTTACTCACCAAGAATTGATATGACTCAGTACACGAACAAATGCTGAATCTTTAAGGATTTAAGCCCACACAAGAAAAGTGCTTTGTAATTGTTTGGCTATGACTTGATTCAGCAGATTTTAGCAAATATTCCATAATATATATCTATTTGCTTGATCAAGCAAGCCCAAATAATAAAAAGACAGTTAAGTGTCTCTATGTATTTCAGGCGATCGCACAATCACCCCATCTATAGCCAAACAATTTTCTTAACTGTCTTAACTGTCCTTGAATTTATACTATAAAGCTGAGATAATCCAACCTTGTATAAACAACAAAATAAGGAGATCCTAAGTATAACAAAGTTAAGATTTTTAATGAATATATGTGAATGAAAACTTTGTTGGTGCTGAGATTATTTCTGAAGCTGTAATCTGTTTTCTAAATAGGCAATGCAAACATCAAGTATTAGTAGGGTGGCATTGCTCACCCCACTTGTATTGCAAAAATTAAATATTCATCCTACATATCCCTAGTTAGTAGATACACATATCTAAGAAGACAAAAAATGGATTTTGATAACTTATCTCAAATTTCTAAACGAGATTTGGAAATTATTCAACTACATCAATTTCAGCAACCCATCTACTGTTGCAACGTCACAGCAATTGCCTATGCCTGCACTGCATTAGGATATTTGACAACCGTTGATGATATTTTCTACACCACCCAACTGCCGATCGCATCAGTTTTAGATGATGGCATGACATTAGCAGAAACTTACGACACCTGTCGAACTTATTTAGAAAGAAAGGGATTACCATTATCAATTCGCGTAGAGCATTTTGATAAACCTAGTATGACCCTCGAAGCATTCATCCGCGAAGTTGAAATTGCCGTTTGTGATGAAACTGATGTCCACATCCTTAACTTTAATACTCGTATTGCCCATGAAAATCCCAGCTTAGAAGGTGGTCACTTCTCATTATTAGCAGATTATCATCCACAGACTCAAGAAATCACCATTGCAGATACCAATCCCAAACGGTATACCAGATTTTGGAAATGCCCAATTCAGCGTCTATATACAGCTTGTGTAGATAAAGACTCCGCATCCAATCGCGCTCGTGGCATGATTGTACTTCGCAGACAGGAAAAAGCCAATCTCTCAGGTAATCCAGTCGTTCATCCAGCAGAAGTCGCCTTGAACGCTCTCCATTCTGAAAACGGATAATATCAATTTTTAGAAAAACCGCAAATTTCAATTTCTTCTTGACTAAAAGTATCCTTTAATATCTTGCGGAGAACACGCTGTATATGCAAATGTTTTCCAGGCTTAACTTTTGTCAGCGTCAACAGTAATATATTATTCTCACCAAAATGTTCTATTCCAGCTACGCGAGTTGGTTCTATAACATCTTGTTCATGTACCTTTAGCTGCTGTCCTACCTTCTTAACCACACTATATACATGATCTAAATTAGAGTTATATGAAACGCTCACTTCCACTCTTGCATATATATACTGCTTGGAGAAATTGATAATTGATCCAATATCTCCATTACGAATAATCTGTAATTGACCATCAGGATGGCGGATATGAGTGGTTCGTAATTCAATTGCCTCTACAACACCCTCAACGCTTCTCTCTTCCATTTTCCCAGCTTCAACATAATCACCTACCAAGTAATAATTTTCAAACAAAATCAAAAATCCACAAACAACATCATTAATCAGGTTTTGCGCTCCCAAACCAACTGCGATACCCACAATTCCTGCACCTGCTAAGATAGGCGCAGGGTCAATACCAATGAGCTTTAGTATAGTCACTCCGCCAGTAAAGTAGACAAAATATTTAGCAAAACTCCGTATTAAGGGAATCAGCGTCAGCCGCTTCTGTCGCTGTGAATCATTCGCATCTGTAGTTTTGATATAAAACTCATCAAGAATGAAGTAAACGACTTCAATCAAAACATTACTAATAAAGAAAACTCCAATAATCTGCACAATTGTAGGAGTAAAAGAACTTATCCAAGCAATCGGTTCTATTTCTGGAACAACGAGATTTACTATACCAACATACAAAACATATTCCAAACACTTTTTTAAAAGAGGTATGAGATGACGTAAACGTTCGTATAAGTTCAGTAAATTATCAGAGCTAGAATATTTCAGACTCAGGGCATCGAGAGTATCAACGATAGTAGCAACAGCCTTAACGATGAGCAAACCAATCGTAACAGTAATGTATATTTTTAAAATAAGGTAAATATAGTTGGAAACTACTTCTGGGAGGTAAACAAATTTAGCACATAGGATGGCAGATGATAGCCATATACTATGAATAATAATCCTTTTTAAGGTTTTGAAGAAAGACTCAACACTTTCATCATTAGCTTTAATTTGATCGATCTTCTTAGCGTAATTGCAAACCCGATTTATCCCCCGACTTAAAGGTGGTATGCTAAATTTAACCAACATTAGCAAACTCACAGTTTTCCAGCTAGCCGTGAAGACATTGATCCAGAATTTATCAGGCAGGCTACGAATCAAATTAAGCTGGAATTCCTGAACATTTCCACCACGATAAATCACCATTCCATTAATAGCAATCAGCACCAGACATAGCACCACAGAAAGCAAAAATAATATTCTGCTAATACTCCGATGCAAAAAAGTGATACTTGCAGTTTTACCTTGAAGCCAAGAAGATTTAGTAACTCGTTTGAGTATAATGCCAATTGACCAGTTGATGAGGAAGAAAAATACTATTAAAAATATGACTTCACCCAGGATAATTAGTATATTCATCATTTTTAGTACCAATTCTTAATGACAGATGTCCAGCTAAAATAACTTGATTTTTAATTAAAAAATTCACATTTTATGTATGTTTTGTCTTGGAACTTATTAGCATTGCATCTTTTACTTAATAAACAAGCTTTGATCTACTAAAGCAAGCTTAACTTTGTCGTGTTTAGCTGAAGTGTGGTTATTCACAAAAGTTTTTATATAAAGTGGTTACGGCATAATAAGCGATCACCAGGAAGATTAAAACTATAAATATACTCTCCCAATTGTTTGAAAGGCATAAGACTGCATTTGTCGATTCTTAAGGTCTCAGAATTCTCATCAGATTGCAAGGATAGTTAAGACAGTTAAGATAATCAAGATAATTAATAATTTATGTGTATCAATCGTTGATTAAGTATAAAATATACTCATTATTCCTAATTTAATTTAATACTGATAGCTCTTTTTATACCAAGTTTTTAACTTGAAGTTAGCAACTCAAAAAATTAAGTGGAACTTAAAATTTAATATCTTATCAAAAATAAACATTCTCTTCTAGAGGAATTACGTAAAATATGCCGTTATAAAATAGATTAATGTGTTTAATTTACGTAGAAAATATTGCCAATTATTCAGGAATTAAGAGCAAAATCATTCAGTATTTATAGTTGAATAATATTATCAGTAATCAAGATGAATTAACTCAAAATGTGCTAGGTAAGGTTGACATTTTCCACTCACTTGAAGAATTATCTTAGAGAAACAAGGTATTCACTGTTGAGGAAACTATGCACACAGTTATTCTTGTTCTGGTTGAGGTGTTGATTGTGATTGGATTGTCGCGGCTGGTAGGCTTGGGATTCAAATCAATCAAGCAACCTTTAGTAATTGGTGAGATCGTGGCGGGAATTATGCTCGGCCCGTCATTATTTGGTTTATTAGCCCCTGATGTAGCGGCTACTTTATTCCCACCAGAGACTCTTCCTTTTCTCAATGTTTTATCTCAGATAGGACTAATATTCTTCATGTTTTTGATTGGGTTAGAACTCAATCCTAAATATTTGAGTGGTCAGTTAGAAGTAGCTGTGTTAACTTCTCATGTCAGCATTTTAGTACCGTTTTCCTTGGGAACAGTGTTGGCATTACTGCTTTATCCTTTAGTTTCCAACGCTGGTGTTTCTTTTACTGCCTTTGCCTTATTTTTAGGTGCGGCTATGTCGATTACAGCTTTTCCCGTATTAGCGCGAATTATCACAGAAAATAATTTGCAAGGTACACGTTTGGGAACATTAGCTTTAACTTGTGCCGCAGTGGATGATGTCACCGCCTGGTGTTTATTAGCAGTGGCGATCGCCGTTGCTCGTACTGGTAATATTATTGGAGCATTCCCCACAATTATCGAAAGTGCCGTTTATATTGGCTTTATGCTGACGGTGGGGCGTTGGTTCCTCAAACGTTTGGTTGTTCACTACCGTCGCGCCGGCAGGTTGAGCCAATTTGTCCTGGCGGGGATTTATGTAGCCGTAGTTGCTTCTGCATTGATTACCGAACTGATTGGCATTCACCTAATTTTCGGAGCATTTTTATTAGGTGCAGCTATGCCCAAGGATGCAGATTTAGTCCGAGAATTAGCCATTAAAACCGAAGATTTTGTTTTAATATTTCTACTGCCAGTGTTTTTTGCCTATAGTGGTTTGCGGACACAGATTGGTTTGTTGAACCGCCCCGAACTTTGGTTATTGTGTGCAGCAGTTTTACTGGTGGCGATCGCCGGCAAGTATATTGGTACTTATACAGCAGCTCGTGTTAGTGGCATTCATAAAAGGGAAGCATCAGCCCTGGGTTGGTTGATGAACACTCGCGGTTTAACTGAGTTAATCGTCCTGAATATCGGTTTGGAATTGGGTGTCATTTCGCCCTTACTGTTTACCATGCTGGTAATTATGGCTTTGGTAACCACATTTATGACTTCGCCATTACTAGAGTGGACTTACCCCAAAAAGTTGATCAAATTAGATGTAGTTGAGGCAGAAGCAGAAACAGAAACAAGTTTAGATGTCACAGCTTATCCTTACCGAATTTTAGTCCCTGTAGCCAATCCCAGCACCCAAAAAGGCTTGCTGCAATTAGCCGTCGCCATTGCCCTAAATTACCGACAACCAGCAATCGTTAACCCCTTGAGTTTGATTGAATTAGAAGAAGACTATGGTTTTGAAAGTACCCCGACGGAAGCTAACCGCTTAATTGCCCAACGTCGCCAAAAGCTAGAAGAGTTAATTAGTACTTTAGAGCCGGCAACGCAATCTTTTGTTCATCCCATTGTGCGAATATCCAGCAATGTTGCCAGAGAAACTGCACAGATTGCCAAAAATGAGTCTGCTGATTTAATTATCGTGGGATGGCACCGCCCAGCTTTTAGTAACAATCGCTTGGGTGGAAGAGTCGGGCAAATTCTCGGCACTGCACCTGTGGATGTAGCCGTATTTGTGGATAAGGGAGGCGAGAGACTAGAAAGTATATTAGTTCCCTACTCGGCAAATATTCATGATGATCTAGCACTGACCCTGGCGTTGAGATTATTAATCAATCGTGATACTTGCACATTGCAGATATTACAAGTAATTCCCCAACAGCACATTCAAGATGAATTGAGCTACGAGCTACACGCCATGATTGAACAATTACCTCAGAGTGTAAGCGATCGCATCCAAATTACCATTATCCAAGCACCAGAGCCAATACAAGCAGTAGTAGCAGCGTCGGAAACTGTAGACTTAACAATTGCCGGTACTAGCCGCGCCTGGGGTATTGAACGTCAAACCCTTGGCAGATACACCGACGAACTAGCCATTCAATGCCGTTCTTCTCTACTAATTACCCGTCGCTACAGTCAACTAGCATCTCACCTAACTTCCGTATTACCTGAAGTTATCCATCAAGAACCCACAGTTAGGAACTGAAACCATGAATCATTTCAACTCGAAATCCTTAGTATTTTATGGTGTAGCGATTACTTCAGTTCTCATTTTGTTTAAAATTGTTACTCTTTATGGAGAAAAGAACCTCCAAGCTTCTCCAGTCCTCAACAATAGTTATCGTCTTACCTGGAAAAATAACGTTCTTAACTGCGAAAAATCAGCACCCATGATGCTCAACATTCAACAGTCGGGCATTTACTTAAACGCTGCACTATTCTCAGCAGGAGAAGCCAAACCTCTTGCCATGTCTGGTATTTGGAAAAATCAACAAATGAGTTTAGCCGGAAAAATTGACCAACCTACACTCTGTAATATAACTGTACCGCAATCAGTGAAAATGCAAATGCAACTGACGGATAAAGGTAATCTGCAAGGGCAATTAATTATCAGTGACATCTCGCAAACTTTAGAATTTAATGCTACACCTGAAGCAGCCCAGGTCAGACCGGAAAATTCTCGTAGCCATTAGCATAGCAAATAATGTCTCAGAATCAATGGGTGATCAATGATTTCCCGGCCTGATGGCTGAACATACAAGGGATAAATAGTGATGTCTAAGGCAATTATGAGTAACAACATCCAGGGGTGCAAACAATTATTTGGCGCTAGTTTGTGTACCGCCATGACTTTAGTCACCAGTAGTAGTATTGCGGCTCAGGTACAGATGGCAAAACTGAATAATTGGCGCTTTTACCCAGAAACAAAAAAGCTAGAAATAACCCTTTCATCTAGTAAAACACCACAGTACTTTTATTTAAATGAACCGCCAAGACTAGTTGTAGATATTCCTGATACTCAATTAGGCAAGGTTTCTACACAACAAAATTACACCGGTTCAGTTCAAAGAGTCCGTGTTTCACAATTAAGCGCTAATGTTACTCGCATTGTCTTAGATTTAGCCCCAGGGTCTACCGTAGATGCAAACAAAGTACAACTACAACCTGCTACTCGACAAAACCCTACTCGCTGGGTTTTACGTCCCGCAATTGTCAAAGTGGCTAAACAATCAAGCAACTTCCAACAGTCAGCCAAAAATCAACAACCAACAACCCCTTCTTATGTACAATTACCTAGTACCCTGCCTCCCATAACTGGTCTGCAACAGCAACCGTTTGTCAGTGTACCGCCCCTCAACTCCAATAATCCCACGCCAAAATCCAGCAATTTTAACAACGCTAATTCTTCTAATCCTCCAGTCCCTACCCTACCTAACTATCCAGTGATTGAGTTTGGTCAACCTTTACCTAAGTTCCCTAACTGACCATATAGTTCTAGTTGGTCATGGGTAATAGCTCGCAGGTAATGATTGCTTACCATTACCGATGACCAATTAAGTAGTTATACAAAGCGATCGCCTTACAAAAATAATATCTAAAAATATTGCTCTACAAGTATATTAAAAATTGTAAAAATTTCTAATATACTTGTAGTATGTGGTTTCTACTTACGTGGTATATTGATTCTGCCCATACCCAAAATATTTGGGTAAAATTACTGTTAAATCTATAAGTACGAATGGCAGAACCCAACAATACGCTAGCTCAAGCCACAAATCTAGGACGCATTCTTAACTCACAAACCATCTCAGATTTTGTCGGAACTACGGATACTAATGATTTCTTCACCTTTAACCTGGGATCTCGTAGTAGCTTCAATCTAACTCTGAATGGTCTATCAGCAGATGCTGATGTGCAGTTGCTCGATAGCACTGGTGGATTGATTACTAGTTCTAGTAATGGTGGTAGCTTGTCTGAATCCATCACCCAAACCCTGAACACAGGCAACTACGCTATCCGGGTTTTCCAGTTTTCGGGTAACACCTCTTATAATCTCAATCTTTCGGCTTCACCTTTTGATTTTGCTGGTAACAGCACCGCCGCAGCGCGTGATATTGGACCTGTTGGTGTTCAATCATTTTTCCAAGATGCGGTAACCAGCTCTGACACAACTGATTTCTACCGCTTGGCTATTAATCCTAACAGCAGCCTCAGCATCACATTAGATAACTTAGCGGCTGATGCTGATTTAAGCCTGCTCAACGCTAGTGGTACAGTCATCAGAAGTTCTAGCAACGGTGGCACTATCGCAGACTCAATTAGCTTGAGTGCGTCTGAAGTCAGAGCCAACGGCACTACTTATTTCGTGCGAGTGAATCAGTTTAGTGGCAACACTGCCTACAATCTGACCATAAACGGTAGTCTACCAGACTTAGCCGGCAATAGCACTGCTACTGCTCGCGATCTTGGAAACTTGAACGGTACTCAGGAGTTTATAGATTTCGTCAATAGCGCTGATACTAACGACTTCTATCGATTTACTGTTGGGCCTAATAGCAACTTGACTGCACGATTAGATAATCTAGCTGCCAATGCTAACCTACAAATATTAAATGCTACTGGCACAGTTATTGGTTCTTCATCTGCTGGAGGCACAGCAGCCGACCAAGTTACCCTGAATAATTTAGCTGGTGGTCTTTACTTTGCTAGAGTATTGCAATCCAGTGGAGATACTTCTTACAGATTAAATCTGTTTGCTACCCAACCAGACTTTGCTGGTAATACTACTGGAACTGCTCTCAACTTCGGCACACTCAATGGCACCAGAGTATTTAATGACGAGGTGAGACCCGGAGATACTAACGATTTCTACAGGTTTGATTTGACCGGTGGCAGCACCGTTAATTTGACACTAAATGGGTTAACAGCAGATGCAGATTTGCGCTTGTTAAATAGTGTTGGTACCGTCATTGCTAGTTCTCTTGGTCTTGGTACCATTGCTGAATCTATCAACACATTTTTATTAGCAGGAACCTACTTTGCCCAGGTTAGCTCCTTTAATAATGCTAGCACTCTCTACAACCTGAGTTTATCTTCCAACCTAGTCCCCACAGTTGACCTTGCTGGCAATACTCCTGGCACAGCCCGTAACATTGGCCCTGTTGGTGTTCAATCATTCTTCCGCGACAGAGTATCCAGCACAAACAGTAACGATTACTATCGCTTTACCATCAACCCCAATAGTGGACTCAACATCGTCTTAAATGGGCTAAGCGCTGATGCTGACTTGCAGCTATTGAGAGCCGATGGTACTACTCTTGTGAGAAGTTCCTCCAACTCTGGTACTACTGAAGATACGATTACTCTGACTGCTGCTGAAGTGAGAGCCAACGGCACTGAGTATGTTGTGCGGGTTAACTCCTTTAATGGTGCTAACACTGCCTATAATCTGAGTATCAACGGTAGCTTACCCGATGTTGCAGGCAACAGTACTGGTGCAGCTCGTAATCTTGGAAACTTGAACGGTCGTCAGGAGTTTATAGATTTCGTAAATGGCGCTGATACTAATGACTTCTATCAATTTACTGTTGGGCCTAATAGCAACCTGACTGCTCGGCTAGACAATCTAGCTGCTGATGCTGATATTGAAATACTGAATAGTGCTGGCACAGTCATTGGTTCTTCACGTCTTAGTGGTAATGCTGCCGACCAAGTTACTCTGAATAACTTAGCTGGTGGTCTTTACTTTGCTAGAATCCTGAGATTTGGAGATACGTCTTACAGATTGAATCTGTCTGCTACCCAACCAGACTTTGCTGGTAATACTCTTGCCACTGCGCTGAACTTTGGTGAACTCAATGGTAGTAGAACGTTCAATGACGATGTGACATCCACAGACCTGCGCGATCTCTATCGTTTTACTATAGGTAATACCAGCACTTTAAGTGTGAATCTCAGTGGATTAACAGCAGATGCGGATATTAGCCTATTAGATAGTGCGGGTACATTTATTGTTGGTTCCTCTAATGCTGGTACCAGTCCTGACTTCTTTACCAGAAGCTTGACACCTGGAATTTACTATGTATCAGTTGACAGATTTAGTGGTGATACTCTCTACAACTTGCGTTTAGTCGCGGCCTAACATCACAAACCGAGAGGTAGTTTCTTTCTCCCCTCTCCAGTGTCTATAAAAAACTTACGTCTAATGTTAATTAAATTGTGAAACTCTGGTTATTGGTTCAAAATCTAGAATTTTGAACCAGTGTCAAAACCACAATAGAACCAGTAACTCGTCTAATCAACATCAGGCGTAATTTTGAATTCGGAGCGTAAAGCCTGCGGCATAGCTTCTCCTGTCGGGGAGGCTGCGCCAAAGCTTAACACGTAGCGTCTCCCAGAGAAGCGACGTGAAGAATTTGCAGTGTGTGATGGTAAGGACTATTCAGGAGACCAAAAACATTGGCGATAATGTCGGCAGGCTTAGGCAATGCTTATGTGATTGTAAGGTTTGGAGAGGGGTTGTCAATCTCTCAAATTCTCGTTAGTTTAGCGTTGAGCAACCCGCACTAATAAGAATATGCCTACTCCTAGTCCAATAAAGTTTGGTAGCCACGCGCCGATAAAGGGAGAAAAGATCCCAGCTTGTCCTAAAGCGCCAGTGATAAAACCCAGTAAGTAGTAAGAGAAAATTACTATGACACTAATACCAAAACTAGTGCCTTTGCCTGTGCGCTGGGGTATGGTTCCCATAGCTGCACCTACCAAACCAAATACTACACAGACAAAAGGCAAAGCAAATTTTTGTTGGATTCTTACTTCCAGTTTACGAATTTTTTGGCGATCGCCACCAAGGCGTTCAATATTTAGCTGGTCTAAAGCTTGGGCAATATTCATTTCCCCATAATCGCGGCTTTGTTCTGCCAAGCTTAAGGGTGTACGGGGTAGTTTGAGTTGTTGCTTCTCAAACCGGAGAATATTACGATAAGAGCGATCGGGTGCTACTAAATAAATGGTACCGTTATAAAAATCCCAGATGCTTTGTGCGCCGTTCCACTCAGCAGATTCGGCGACGACAATTTGATTTAAACCATCTGTTGAACGGTCGATGATAGTTAACCCTTTCATCTGTTTTCCGTCAAACTGGTCGGCATAAAACAGGCGGGTTAATATTCTGTTCTTTGTCCCATCTTTTTCTTGTATGTCCCGATATTCAGGGTAAAAAATATTCTGTTGTTTGAGTTTGGGCTTATCTGATTTCAGGGCTTTGTCTAAAGTGAGAGTTGCTTGGTAATTTGCTGCTGGGGCAATTTGCTCGTTAAATAAAAATGTCAACCCTGTGACGACAAAACTCAACATTACCGCCGTCATCACCATGCGATAGACACTCACCCCACAACCACGCAAAGCAATCAACTCACTTTCGCTCGATAGACGACTATAAGTCATCAAAGTCGCCAACAGCGTAGACATGGGGAAAGCCAACACGATGAAATTAGGCAGTTTTAATAAGAAAACCTGCACCGCAATACTCACGGGTAGTCCAGACTCTACAACTCTTCTGACTAACTCAAATACAGCGTCAATCGTCACACCAATGGATGAAAAAGCCCCAACACCAAATAAAAATGTCGGCAGCAATTCGCTAGTCAAGTAGCGATCCATAATTGTAAAAGGCAGCAGCGAATGAAAGCTGTAAAAAGACGAGAGTTTCTTGGCTACCATAATTTAATTGGTCAGTTGTCAGTGGTTAGTTGTCAGTTTTCAGTTGCTCATAGTTTTCTTATTCCCCTTGCTCCCCTGCCTCTTGAGAGTTCCCAATGCTTGACTAAACCTGGAAATTATCACCTAAGTAATATTGACGGACAAGGGGATTATTGTACAGTTCATCAGCATTGCCGTAGGCCAGAATTTGCCCTTCACGGAGGATATAGGCGCGGTCGGTGATGGCTAAGGTTTCTCTAACATTATGGTCTGTAATTAAGATTCCCATGCCGCGATCGCGTAATTGTGCGACAATTTGTTGAATCTCAAAGACTGCGATCGGGTCAACACCAGCAAAGGGTTCATCCAAAAATAAAAATTTTGGCCCTTCTCCCCCAGCCGCTAAAGCCCTGGCTAATTCCGTCCGCCGTCTTTCTCCTCCAGATAGTTGAATACCTTTACTTCTGGCAACTTTTTCTAAGCGGAACTCCCGTAGTAGAGTGTTTAATCGCTTTGACCACTCCCAACGAGGCACATTGGTTTGCTCAAACACCAACAGAATATTATCTTGTACAGAAAGTTGGCGAAAAACGCTGGCTTCCTGAGCTAAATAGCCAATGCCCAATCTTGCCCTTTTGTGCATAGGTAAGCCAGTAATATCTAAACTATCTAGCCAAACTCGCCCCTGATTGGGTTTTTCTAAACCTGTAGCAATGTAGAACGTCGTCGTTTTGCCAGCTCCATTGGGGCCTAGTAAACCAACGATTTCACCCTGAGCGACAGAAAGATTAACGCGATTGACAATTACTCTCTTGCCGTAAGACTTGTGAATATTTTCTAAAACAATTTTCACTATGCCTGTGCTGTCTTGTTGGTTGATGCTAATTGGAACGTCGTAATGCTGGTGTTGCGGGAGCCGGCGCGTTAGATTGGCTACCTTGCTCTGCATCATCCACCATATAAATGGATTCTACCTGGCGATTAGATTGGGGTAAGGCCACAAATCGACCTTCATCAATCAAATATGTTACCTTTTCTGCGCGGATACTATTGCCACCTTGCTGCAAAATATAGACATTGCCACTAAAATCAATGCGGCGTTCCTTACTGAAATATTGTGCTTGAGCAGATGTCGCCTGAATTTGACGAGCAGGATACAACATCTGCACATTACCACGAGCCGTGATCACTTGATTTTTTGCATCGTATTCTTGAATATCAGAGCGAATCGTAAGCGGGCGATTTCCCCCTGGTGTTTGTGCTGTAACGCTCGATAATTGGTTAGGCAAGGCTACCGTACCTAATAAAGTCACAGGTAGTAGCAAAGCTAATCCCAGACGGCGAATTTTCGACAGAGGTAATTTATAGCAGGGCATCATAGGAATTTAATATTGGGGATTCTGGCTTGTATACTAATTATCTCAAGTACTTTCTCCTAAAATATAATCTCCTATCAGGAGTAGCATGAGATAGTCGCTAGCTGAAATCTTGACGCTACGCTAAAGTTTAAAGTTTCGTCGATATTCAGAGACGCGATTCATCGCGTCTGTACAATATAGCTCCATTACAATAGAGATTCGTTGCGTCTGTTGTCTCTTCGCACACATAAAAAATTAGGGAAGAAGAAGTTTTTCGTTCCCCAAATTTTTATTACTATCATTTGATTAACTAATTATTTGTTACCGTAATTGTCGGTAATGACAGGGCGAGGCTTTCACTGAGATTGCTAGCGTTTATCTTGTCTGCACCCAGTTCTTGTAGTGTTTTTAACAAGCCCACGCTCTGGTTTAGTAATTCATCTACGTTAATATTGCCATAAACTGAAGGGTAACGTCGCAGGCGATTGCTGCCTTCCCCAAGCAAAATTACCGCTCCTCGCCAGTTGCAATTGCCCAAATGATAAAGACCCACAGCAATTTGTAAGATACCTTGATAGAAGGTTTTTTCTGGTTCGCTGGCTTCAATCCATAAAGCCTCTAAGGTGTCATGACAGGCGTAGAACTGTCCAGCGTTAAATTGTTCTACACCTTGCCAAAACTCTGTGGGCATGGTTTCACTCATGCCATACTGTCTCGTACTTCTTTAATAGTTTCCAGCGAAATTTCTTGTTTTTCGCCAACAAAGTCGCTCTCCGGTGTGAGGAATAGCATACAATGGCATTCCTTACGTTCTCTCATCGGTACGCAAGGACAGTTCCAGTATGTAGCTTTTACTTCAGCTTCTTTGTCTTCGTAGTGGCGACAAGGACACAAAGGCGCGCCTAATTCGTCTTTATGCTTGGCTAATCCTTCAATCACGACTGCGGTCACAGATGGTTCAGAACAGAAGAAAGTGCCAGTGCGTTTGGCATATTGTTCTGAAAAATGGCGCATCGCCTCTAGACTTTTATCGCTGGATTTTGTGTTAGCTTCTGATGAAATCATGGGGATCGGCGGCTGATTATTTAAATATTTCTTTGCATTGTACCTCAGCCTCAGTAGAGTATTGCTGGGGATTTTTCCCTAAGTTTATTTTTGGGATATGATTTATATTTTTCAAACATGGCTATGGGGAGAAGGGATGGGATCAAAGAACTGCTAGGCATGAAAGATATTTCAATTGTCAGCATTCATTGAAATTTTAAATCGTTAAAATACAATTTCATCATGAATGTAAGGGCTGTTGTAACTGGAGTTGGAGGGGCTTTTCTTGCTCTAGAATGATGCCTGGGTAATCTTTGTTAATTACTACTTGTTCTTTGAGAGATGATATGTCTTGCCATAAGACCCACCGACTACCTTGAGGTAGACTAGAAAGATTAAGAGAGTTTTGGGTTAACCAAATCCAAGGTGAGTTTAGTGGTTCGCAATTGGTAGCTTCTTCTAGAAATTTGGTTGCTGCTAGTGTTTCCAAAACGAGACGTTCTCCTTTGATTAACCCTGTCGATGCAGTCCAAATTTGCACTTGCAATTGTTGACGCTGTGCGTAAAAGTACAAAGATGCTGCGGTAATTACTGCTTGTTCAAAATTTTCTGCTGACCAATTACCAGCACTATCTAGTGCGATAATAATCTCCTGTCCACTGGTCACCATTTCTAACTCCCGTACCCGTAATTCTCCATAACGGGCGCTAGTCCGCCAGTGAATCAACCGGGTGGGGTCGCCAATACGATAGGGACGGAGCGATCGCACTAATCCAGATGAGGCTGTCTGCAATGGTTGACCACGATATTCGCTCCTTTGGCTCTCTTCTTGTCCCAATTCATCAACTAAAGGACAGCTAGTTAAAGGTAATACCGTCGGATATACGATGGCTGTAGCATCACACTGACGCTGACGACGACACCAAAACAATCCTAAAGGCGCACCCGTTCCCAATTCTACGGTATGCCAGCGATAGATGCCCCGGTTCTGGGTAGGTTGGTAGTGTACCCAACGGTAACTATCTTGACTAGCAATTGTTTCCACTCCTTGTTTGATGGGTTTACCTAAAACAAATGGTAATAGATCCTCAATTTGCAACAAACTTACGGATTGCTTAGTGGGATTGTGGATCTCCAATTCTAAAGTTAAGTCATCCCCAGCTGATACAGGTTGGATAGGATAGCGAGTTACAGATAGACCTGTGAGCGATCGCGGTGGTAAAACAGCTGCAATCCCCAATAATGCAAAACTCACGCCGCTAATGGCATACAACCAGCCAGCCATTGTATTAATCGCTGCACCAAAAAAACAAACAGCAACTCCCACTAGTACCCAGCCGGTGTACGCAGGGGCGCTAGCACGGATTTCTAACCAGTCAGTAATAGGTTTAAGGATTTTCATGTTTCTTTTTTAACCTAATACTGATGAAAATGGGGAATAGGGAAGCAGAGGGGTATAAGGGTATAGGGGTGTAAATAGTCCTAGAACTATGGACTACTGACCACTGACTACTGACTATTGACTATTGACTATGGACTATGGACTAATAAATAAAAACTTCCTCACCCAAATTCATGACTTTACCCAACTGGATTACCTTCTCTCGCCTTCTTGGTGTGCCATTTCTGTTGTATGGTTTGTACGACTCTACATCACAGGCTAGGTGGGTATGTGTGGCAATTTTTTTAGTTGCTGCTTTGACTGATTGGTTAGATGGTTATTTAGCGCGCAAGCTTAATCAAGTTAGTGATTTGGGTAAATTTCTTGATCCATTGGTGGATAAATTTTTAGTATTAGCGCCGTTATTGGTTTTGGTGGAGTTGGGGAAAATTCCGGCTTGGGGAGTGTTTTTGATTTTAGCGCGGGAGTTGGCGATCGCTGGTTGGCGAGTTAATCAAACGACCATTACAGGAGCGAATATTTGGGGTAAGTTGAAAACTGTAAGTCAGATAGTAGCGATCGCCCTGTTAATTGCACCTTTATCATCAGATTGGCAACTACCGTCTTTAATTGCATTTTGGCTTTCCGTCGCTTTGACATTAATCTCTGGGGGAATTTACCTTTGGCCGCAAAAAGTCAGTCAGGCTTCCTAGCGTATAATTTTTGTAGGTTCGTTTGAACAGTGAGAATATCAGTAGAGTTGGTAATTAGTAATCAGTAATCGGAAAAACCCATTACCAATTACCAATTAGCTATAGGACTCATACTAGATTTTTGAAATACACGTAGGGTGGGCATTGCCCACCGGCTCATGGTTTTGGTGGGCAATGCCCACCCTACAGATACTGAGAATTTTTCAGAAATCAAATCGGATTCCGATATTACCAATTAGATAATTAATCAACTATTGAGAACAAGACTGTTGCCAAGTCCGTTTTTTCTCAACATTTTGCTGTTCACCTGGCGGTACAGTACGCTCACTCATAAAGTAAATATCAAAACTTTTGAGACTTTGACCATCGGTATGTTGAGCATTCCAAGCACGGCACAGATATTTTCCGTAGAATGGGTAGAGCTTTTTACCGATCGCCCGATTCAAATTAATAAAATATGTACGCCATTGCATATTTTGGTAAATGGCACTTCGTAAGCCCAAGTCTGGTTTATCCCAAGTTAATGGACTTCCTCCCCGGAAAATATCCACCTCAGTTCCATCTTGCAAACGACCTGGAATTACGTGCCAACCGTCATCTCTGGGGGGTGCGGGTGCAAAGATACTCCAAGATTGGTCTAGGCGTGTAGCCCGGCCGATAAATTCTGTACTTTGCCAAACTTTGCGCTTGAAGGCATCAGGGGAGTAACTACTGATATTCCAGACGAAAGTGTACAACAGCAATAGCAGCGCCAAAATATTCAGAATCCGTGATGAGCGTATCTGTATTGGTTTAAATTTAAAGGGTTTGGTGAAATTACCTGCAATTTTGCGGTTAGAAGCAATTATTTCATAAAATTTTGTACCTACTGCCATGACTGGTTTCCATGCGAGTAGGGGAAGCAGAAAGCGGAATATGGGGGAGAGACTAACGATGTAGGCTATTCCCTCAAATTTGAAATGTCGGTTTCCCTGCCAATCTTCCACTACCCAGGAATTGTAGGTTTGCATATCAGTATGGATATCTGGGTATTCTTGCGCCATGAGTAACGGCGTTCCTGGCAAAATCAAGAGTGTCCGTAAAAGATGTACTACTTTTTTACAAAAACCACAATCGGCATCGAAGTAAATCGTTAAGCCTTGGCGTTCTGGTGTTTGTAGGCGCTTGTGCAGACCATTCCAAAAGGAACTGGGGAGGAAAGCTAACCAACTGAAGATGCTTAAGAATGGGAAAATCCCCAAGTTCAAAGTTAAGCCAAATCCCGCGTGCAGAAAGATGAAGGTAGTAACAGCACACATCCGAAAGAAGCTGTTACGGAAGGGAATAAACAGCAGTAAAGGCCCTACCCATTCCAGCACCAAGGTAACGTAGGTAAACAGGGTTAATAGTGGTGGAAAGTTGAGCAGGAAGTGGCCTAGAGGGGTGGTGTATTGGTCAAAACTGAGAGAATAGTAAACAGCACTACCATCAACCCAGACTGGGCTTTTGGTTTTGAAGGCGGCGGAGAATATATAAATAAAGCACTGCTGGCAAATTAAGGCAAAAGTAGCCCCAGAAACTATCCTTTCTGGTAACTTGCGAGTATTAGTATTCAAAGCGCTTTCAATGGAGTAACTAGCGCCCAGAGGTAGAAACATTGCCCAAAACATCAGCGCACGCAACACATCATCGGCGGCAAAAATCAGTGCCGGGTTCCGGTTGTGGAGGGAGATAAGCAAAACCCAGGAGGCAATGGTGGCAATCCGCGTGCGATATCCCACTAGCATTAAAAGCGCCATCACAGCCGCAATGCCAAACAACACCGTTTGGAAGACGGGTTCGCCACTAATGGCATGGAGTGACCAGTGCCAAGGTTTGCTGATGTCTGCCAGTAAGGCGCGGGGCATAACGCCTGCATCGGTGTAGTGGGCAATGTAGTCGCTGAAACGGATGCCCAAATCAGTCAGAAGAATTAATGAGATACCGATGCGAAAAGCCGCTAGCGATCGCAAATCCAGCCCAAACACATCATCTAGCTTTTTTGTCAATATGTTTCTAGATATTCCTTCATTTGCAGCCATAATTATAAAGTGTGGAGTTAAGAGTTATTGGTCAGAGACGCGATTAATCGCGTCTGTACAATTGTCAGAGATGGGATTAATCGCGTCTGTACAATTGTTAGAGATGCTATTAATTGCGCCTGTTGTCTCCCCTGCACCTCTGCCTGCGGCTTAATTACGAATAATCTTCAGGGCTTTGAGTTGTTCTACTAACTCTGTGGTGCGGGTGCGGCGACCTGGAGGATTGAGGTGATAGTGGGTGTCGGCAAACAAACTCGAATCGGTTTTTACGTTCAAGGTTTGTTTGTCGTAGAGTACAGGGGAAATTTCACCTAGTTTCTCCGCAGTTTTGCTGATGTTACTGAGGGTTTCGGTATCAGGACTGGCGTAAATCCATGAAAGACCAAGAACTAAGGTTGCGCCTTTGGCTTCGACTTCTTTTTTAAACTGGCGAATACGTCGTAAAGCGTGGGGAGAAACAGAATCTTTTATTTTTAGTTGCCACCAAGCTGACTTGAGGCGCTGTTTCATCACTGTGGGGTCTCCATTAGCAGTGATGGGGTCGGAGTAATAACCAGTGAAGCGGCCTTTTTCTACTAAATCTACAGATGACTTGGTGACAGCTTTCAACGTGGGAACACCAAGCAACATGATATCTTGGGCTAGTTGTTTGGCAGGAACACCCCCAAGTCCTGGCTTACCAATGGCTACACCAAACTGACCAGAGCGATCGCCAAAGCCATCTTTATCATTTAAGATGAGATACTCTGGTATGAGTACGACAATATCCCCTTTTTTAATGCTGTCTGCAACGCTGGGGAGAATAACATCTAAGCCGACGGGGCCATCTGTTGCCATGTTAAGAGCCGGGATGCCTAATTGTTGCTGCATCAATCCGGCATCTACGGTGTAGTGCGCCCCAGAACCCCCGACAATCAAAATCCTTTGGGGTGCTTGGACTTGACTTGCGATCGCTTTTTTCTGCTCATACATGATGCGTAGCCAACTGAGTTCGCCCCCATAACGGGCATTGTATAAGTAACCGACACCCCAAGCTAAAGCGGCGATCGCCAACCAACTGTTAAGCTGTAGAAATTTTTTCAGAGCAGCCATATAATTCCTTAGAACTCAAAGTAGATAAAGGGCGATGGTGTATTGGCAGCTAGTAAGACGGTTAAAGCCAACAGCGCCCGCGAAACCCAGGGGGAGAGTAACAAGTCATATTCACACGCCCGTTGTTGCCAGACTCCGATGTGTTCCAGGAGCAATACAGCCGTGGCTAATACTAGAGTAAATCCTAGTGCGATCGCTTCGTTACCACTGAAGAAACTCATGGCTTCGCCAAGATTGGCTAGGGAATATGTCCAAGGATTGAGGATTGTTTGCAACTTCTCTAATAGTCTTGGTGTCTTGGTTTCCATGAAAAACAGACATCCCAAGATTACTGAACCAAAGGTTAATGCCCAGGAAATAAACTGGGGCATGAGGAACCGTTGCTGTCCCACAAGTTTGTAAAAAGGTCGTCCGGCGTAACGTATAATTAATAACAATAGCCCGTGGTAGGCACCCCAGAAGACAAAGTTCCAGGCGGCTCCGTGCCAGAATCCCGAAAGGGTGAAGGTGAGAAATAGATAAAAAGGGGCCCACTGTTTGTTCTTACCCATGAGAGGTAAGAAAACATAATCCCGAAACCAAGTGCTGAGAGTGACGTGCCATCTGCGCCAAAACTCGTTAATACTTTGGGATGTGTAAGGAGCCAAAAAGTTAATAGTTAAGTTAATACCTAAAAATTTTGCTAAACCCAGAGCAATAAAACTGTATCCACCAAAGTCAAAGTAAATTTGTAATGTAAATAAGAAGGCAAAGAACCATACTAGCCAAGGGTTTTGGGCTTGGTCTAATTTGATATAAGGTGAAATATTATCTGCTAGGACAAATTTCATAAATAGTCCTAAAGACAACCAGCGAAAGCCTGTTTCAAAGTTGTCGTATGTAAATTTAAAGCGGAATGACTCAATTTGGGGAAACAAATCACCCCGGCGTTCGATGGGGCCTGCTACTACTTGGGGGAAGAAGGAGACGAAATTAACATAATCTAATGCGCCAATAGCCCGTTTTTTGCGGC
The DNA here is from genome assembly GCF_963920875.1 of Anabaena sp. CCY 9910. Taxonomy (NCBI): domain Bacteria; kingdom Bacillati; phylum Cyanobacteriota; class Cyanophyceae; order Nostocales; family Nostocaceae; genus Anabaena; species Anabaena sp. CCY 9910. Next base: position 83,602 of record NZ_CAWUDJ010000021.1, read on the forward strand.
TGGTGTAAGAGTCAACAACAAACGCCACCATCTGGAAGGTGTAAAAAGATAAGCCTGGGGGGATGGAACCCATACCGGGAATACTCTTTGATTGCCAATTGGCGGCTAATCCTGGTACTAACAACCCTAAAACGTCTTCGACAAAAAAGTTGAGGTACTTGAAATAAGCCAGGATGACAATATCTATAACTATGACAGTTGTGGCGATCGCTTTAGCTTTCCATCCTTGTTGACGTAACATCAACCACACCATGACGTAGTTGAAGATGATTTCACAAACAAAAATGGCAAAGCTAGAACGAGAAGCGTTGACAAACAACAGCAAAGACATTGCCGCCAAGCCGATGGCATCAAAGGAACCTTTCCACAGGTTCAATGACTTAGCAACATACCGGACTGTAAAGTAAGGGATGCTAAACAGCAACAGCACCCACCAGAAGGAAAACTCTGAGAAATTCAATTAACATCCCCCCATGAATAATTGATCATTACTAATTCGTAATTCGTAGTTGAGCCTGTAATATAGGATTCATACTTGATTTTTGAAATATACGTAGGGGAGCCACTGCGTTGGTGAAGCAGTACGGTCTTGGGGTTTCCCCAAGTGGAGTAACTGCTGAAAGGGTTTCCCGGCCTGGAGCAAGTGGCGTTGGGCATTACCCACAGGCTCATGGTTTTGGTGGGCAATGCCCACCCTACAGATACTAAAAATTTTTCAGAAATCAAACCGGATTCCTATATACGAATTACGTAGGCGTTAGCCTTGCCGTAGGGTAATACGAATTACTTAACTGCCACTGATTTTGTTCCACAAACCACCCCAAGCTTTTTCTTTGGGGGCTTCTTGTTTGGGTTGATTGGTAGCAGGTTCAGCCGTTGTTGTTTCCGCAGGTGTTACACCTACTTCGTTCACCAAATATTGAGATGCTTTTTCAATGGTGGGGTAGTCCCAGAGTAGGGTGGGGGGTAGTTCTGCATCGAGCCAGTCTTCTAATTCACCAACGATGGTGACTGAATCAATGGAATCTAGACCGTAGCGAGTCAAGGGTTCAGTAACTTTGATGGTTTGAGCTTTGATGCTCAGTTGTGTAGCAATCTGGTTAACTAACCACTCTTGGATGGTGTCAACGGCGTTATTAGTACTAGGCTTGGAGTTGGAGTCTTTGAGTTGCATCAGTCGTAGTCTCTTGTAGTTGAGGGTTTGCTAATTGAAAGGGAACGATGGAAAACATCCGATTGTCGGTATACAACCGGACTAACTCTTGGGCAACTGCTGCGTCATCAATTCGCTCTGGTAAGGCTTTAGCCGGGCGGAAGGTCAACAGCAGTTTGCGTAGGCCGAGTGCCAACCACTCGCCATTACTAAAGAAGTCTCCCAAATGATGGCGGTTGTAAAGCCACATATGCACACAACTAGCAGCCGCGTGCAGGACACAGTATTGTTTGGCTATGTCGAAGACTTCTGGCGCTTGCTCATGCCCAAACTGGAAGGTAGACTCTGTAATCTGATGATCAAGAGTATTTAATTCCTCCTGTACTATTTCGGTTAGTTGGATAATTTGCTGCAACACCTCCCCATTGAGGCTAGAGTCTGTCTTTAAATCAATTAGAGATGTCAGCGCTAAACCCAGTCCTTGAAGAACGTCGTCACCGCCTCGGTTGACTAGTTCCAACTTCTTACCATCAAATGCGGGTAAGGGTTGGGTTAAGTCAAAGGTGGCTGCTAGACGTGCTTGTAAAGTGTCCTGATTGCGTCCAGCATTTCTGATGCGGGACTTGGTAAGCTGACGTAGTTGCAGCAATAGGGCATGGAGGTTAACTACGGTACTGCCATCAAACATACTGATGATGGCGTTATCCCGCAGTACTTTTTGGAAAATGCCGTAGTCGTGTTCTTCACGCATATAAAAGCGTGAACCCAAAACGACGGAGACATTCTGCACGACTGTTTCTAGGGTCGTGGTGACGAAGTATTTCACCACTGCTGACCAAACGCTGATTTGCTCTGGCATAGTGTTAAAGCCACGAGCCACGCCGATGGTGGCACAGTCGCAAATCAATATATCTAGAAACCCATCGGTTAAAGTGCGCTTGGGTTGGGGCATATCATAGACGGTCTTGCCGTATAGCTGTCGTCCCAAGGCAAATTTGAGGGTAGTCCGTAGGGCAGTATCAGCAGCCCCTTGGGAAAAGGCAGCACACAGGGCGCGGGTGATTTGGAAGCCTTTGAGTGCTAGTTCTAGTCCTGCTCCTTCTGCTCCCAAGCGCATAGATTCGGGGATGAAGCAGTTCTCAAATTTGATCCCGCTCATATCCGAACCGCGCACGCCGTGGGTAAAGATTTTTGGTAGGTGGCTATAGTTGGCGGGGTCGATTTTGCTCTTTTCTACCATGAATAGAGAGAGGCTACGCGCTCCCCCTTCTTCGTCGGTTTTAGCGAGGACGAAGGTAACACCGGAAATGGTGGCGCGGTTAATCGGCCATTTTTCACCGTTGAGGATGTAACCGCCAGGAACTTTTGTCGCTCTCACATCACTGGCGAGTAAATCGCTACCGTGGGCTTTTTCTGAATAAGCCAAACACATAGCCCCGTTGGCATCTTTCATGAAGCTGGCCAGGGTGCGTTTCTGCTCGTCTGTGCCTGCCATCCATGTCAGGTACGACCAGAACATCGTGGTGAAGGCGATCGCTGCGGTTTGATCACGGCGGGAAAGCACGCGCACAAAGGCGATAAACTCATCAAAGGAGGTAAATTCACCGCCGCATTCCGTGGGAATGTAATAGTGTTGGAGTTTCCAGTTATAGAGCCAATTAATAATCTCATGGGGAAACTCTTCTCGTTCGTCCAGGTCAATTACCTGCTTGAACGACATCACATTATTTGGGTTAGTAGGGTCGCCCAAATCCTTTTCTAATGCTTCTGCAATCCAATATTGCTTGAGTGGCTGCATAATTTTCTCCTTAGTGAGTAACTTGCACCTTTTCCAGCAAAGAGTCTACCTCCCCTTGTAGTCGCCGATAGCTGGCGGTGTATTTGGGGTTTTCGCTCCAATCGGCTAAAACTTCCAACTCACCGGCGAGGAAACTGGCTTTGCAAGCCCGTCGTTGAATTTTGCCACTGGAGGTTTTGAGAACATTACCAGGCTTGACAAGAACTACAGCATATGCTTGTAGCTCATGAATTTCGGCGATCGCTTGCCGAATATTGGTCAATACCTCATCTGTGTTAAGCTCTTCTTCTGGTTTGCGTTTGACTTCCTGGACAATCACCAGTTGTTCCACACCATCCACATCAATGGAGAAGGCTGCACCGTAGTCTGGGCGCAGGGCTGGGTGAATTTCCTGTACAGTCCACTCCAAGTCTTGGGGATAATGATTAGTCCCCCGGATAATGATTAAGTCTTTGATGCGTCCAGTGATGAACAATTCACCACCCTTGATAAAGCCCAAGTCACCTGTGCGGAGGAAAGAGACTTGATTATTTCCGGCAATCTTGGCACGGAAGGTACTTTCACTTTCCTGGGGGCGTTGCCAATAACCACCCGCTACACTGGGGTCTGCTACCCATACCTCGCCGACTTCATCCGCCGCGCAACGAGTTAAGGTATCTGGGTTGACTATAGCGACTTGCGTCTCACAAACTAGGCGACCGCATCCAGGGATAGCCCGGACTCCATCGTCCCAGGTAGTGGCTTCCACAATTTTGTTCTGCTCAATTTTGGTTTTTTCTACCAAACACAGAACAGGTGGTGTATTTCTAGGGCTGGTAGAAACCAACAGTGTATTTTCTGCCAATCCATAAGCGGGTGCAAAGGTTTCCCACTTGAACCCACTGGGGGCAAACTTCTCAAAAAACTCTTCTAAAACTCTAGGGTTAATCGGTTCGGCGGCGTTTCCTGCTGCTACCCAACTACTGAGATCCAGGGTAGCTAGTTGTGCATCGGTGACGCGACGAACACACTGTTCATAAGCAAAGTTAGGAGCCTGACTATGAGTACCACGATAGCGAGAAATCGCTTGCAGCCAGCGTACAGGCTGTTTGATAAATGCCATTGGGGACATAACATAGCAAGGATGGCCGTTAAAGATGGGTACGGTCAAACCTTCTACTAGCCCGTAATCGTGGAAATATGGCATCCAGGTAATAGAAACACTTTCAGCATCATAACCACAGGCTTTTTGTAGATAAGCGCAGTGGTGCATAATGTTGTGGTGGCTAATCATCACACCCTTTGGTGTGGAAGTCGAGCCTGAGGTGTATTGCAAATATGCCAGGGTATCTGGAGTAATTTGCGGGTCTTGCCATTGGTCTGCGAGTTCTAGATCAATATCTTCACTGGCAAACCAGGTCATCTCTTCAAATTCGGGAAAGTCCAACTTGGCTGCTTGCAGAACACTCAAAAGGTGGTGGTTGGTGAAGACAAATTTAGCGTTGGCATCCTTAACAATTGCCCGTAACCGAGGCAAAGCCCGTTTCAATCTACCAGCATCAGGAGGGGGTGCTGGGATGGCGATGACTCCACCATAAAGACTGCCCAAAAATGCTGCCATCACGTCTAATCCCTGGGGGTAGAGCAGCAAAACACGCTCACCTTTAGCATTGTGTTTCTGCAATAATGCACCAATGGCACGGGCTAGACGATCCAATTCTGCGTATGTTAACTTTGGGCCTTCTGTTTTCCCGTCAATGAGAAACATATAGGCGAGGTTGTCCGGCTCATGAGTAGCACGAGCGCGTAGCAGTTCAACCAGGGTAGAGACGTTTGTCATTGGCAACTTCTTGGATAGTTAGGCAGTGAGTCATTTGACATGGCATCACATATCTTACTTTTCGCAGATGTGCTGCTTTCGGATATAGGCTTGCCAGGGATTTTTGTTACCTATTAATTCAGTAATATTGACACAATCATCTACTTATCGGAAGATATTACTCGGTGTTTTCACTAAAAAAATAAATTTACACTATAATCGCATCCGCGAATATGAGTAAGTGTAGATGAAGCAAAGTATTGATTTTGTAAGCATTTACCATCTCTCTATTGATGTAGGGGTGAGAAGAGATTATAAATTTACTATGAAAATTGCTAATTACTTGGTATCCCTTTGCCTAAAGTCGTGGTGAGTTGATGGGAGACTTTTGAACGCAGAGGGGAGGCAGCGCGTTGCGGTGGTTTCCCCTGTTGTAGCGACTGCCGTTGCGCTGAGGTTTGATGCTAGGTTGCGGAAATGGTGTACTTGGGGAGATGAGGGATAAATTATTACCCTGTTACTCGGAAGTCATCACTCCTAAGAATTTCAGGCGTTTTGAGCAACACTTTGGCGATAAAAGTAGCGCTTATGTAGAATTACTGCGGCAAAATTAATGACCAAACAAGTGATTGCTAAACCTAACAAAATATATGTGGGAGCCATCACCACGCCAACTTGGAACCATGTATATACGTGAAAAATCATCAAAGTTGCGAAAATACTAGCGAGGCTGACAGTTTGCCAAATTTGATGGGTTGGGCGACCTATGACAGCTAGGATAATTGTTAACAATGTAGTGAGTAAATTGGCTGGGACAAGAAACGCACAAATACCGATACAGTTGGCACGGGAGAATTCAGATAAAACATGAAAATGGAGCATTCATTTTTGGGGATAACGTTAGCATTTAAAGGACAAAATATATTTTTAGATATATCAACTAAAATTAGGATATATCTAAAGTAATTGCTTCTGTGGTTATTTAACATAAATTAAATTTAACGCTTGACTATCATGCCGACATCTGCAATAGACGGTAAAGACACAGCCGCTATCCAAGCCGCAACAGCAGAAGTTGCTGTATATGATCGCTCCAATTGGGGACTTATCCGTGTTTCTGATGATGACCGTTTGCGGTTTTTACACAATCAAAGTACTAATGATTTCCAGAGTCTCAAGCCAGGACAGGGCTGTGATACGGTGATGGTGACATCTACAGCCCGTACTATAGATTTGGTGAGTAGTTATGTTCTTGATGACGCAGTCATACTTTTAGTTTCCCCTAGTCGTCGGGAGTTTTTGCTGCAATGGCTAGATCGCTATATCTTTTTTGCTGATAAGGTGCAGTTAACTGATATTACTGAGGAAACTGCCACTTTTAGTATTATTGGGCCGGGTAGTGATGCTGTAGTTGCAAAGTTGGGTGCGGGAGGAATTATCGGTCAACCCCAAGGTAATCATATTACTATCGATGACGGTGCGATCGTTGCGGTGGGTAGTGGCTTGGCTTCCCCTGGATATACGTTGATTTTGCCAGTGTCCCAAAAACAGCAAGTATGGCAGCAAATTATCGACTCAGGGGCAGTAGAATTGAGCGATCGCGCTTGGGATACTTTACGCATATTACAAGGAAGACCAGCACCAGACTCAGAATTGACTGACGATTATAATCCTTTGGAAGTGGGTTTATGGCAGACTATTTCTTTTAACAAGGGTTGCTATATCGGGCAAGAAACCATCGCCAGATTAAATACATATAAAGGTGTCAAACAACATCTTTGGGGTATTCGTCTTAACGCTCCAACAGAAATTGGAGATACTATTACTATTGGTGATGAGAAAGTTGGTAAACTCACCAGTTATACAGAAACTCCTGATGGTTATTTTGGACTAGGTTACATTCGTAGTAAAGCTGGTGGTGCAGGTTTAAAAGTCCAGGTAGGAAACAGCGAGGGAGAAGTAATTGCTATTCCCTTTGTTTCTCATGAATACCCTTAAATAGGGGTGTAGGGGTTTAGGGGTATAGGGGTTTAGGGGTTTAAAACCCTTACACCCTTACACCCTTACACCCTCACACCCTTACACCCTCACACCCTCACACCCTTACACCCTGTCTCAACCGATAGCCTGGGTACGTAAGTTCTAGGAATGAGTAATTACTAATCGGTATAACCCCGCTTGAGTGCTAAAGTCAGTCCATCACCAATGGGGACTAAAGAAAGTGTTACCCTTTCGTCATCATGCAACTTTTGATTTAAAGCACGAATAATTCGGGTACTCTCATCTTGAATTTGAGGATCAGCAACTCTTCCAGACCATAAAACATTATCAATGGCAATTAAGCCTCCAGGACGGACTAATTGCAAGGCGCGTTCATAATAACCGTCATAATTTTCCTTATCTGCATCGATAAAGGCAAAATCAAATGTTCCTGCTTGTCCATCTGCCAACAGCGCATCTAATGTCAGCAAGGCTGGGGCTAGGCGCAAGTCGATTTTATCTGCAACCCCTGCTTGTTGCCAATAACGCCGAGCGATCGCCGTAAATTCTTCACTCACATCACAAGCAACAATCTTGCCATCAGCAGGTAAAGCCAAGGCTACAGACAAGGAACTATAACCAGTAAACACACCAACTTCCAAGGTTTTCTTTGCTCCCAACAACTGTACCAGCAGCCTCATAAACTGTCCTTGTTCCGGGGATATCTGCATTCTCCCATTGGGATGGTTAGCTGTTTCTTGACGCAGTTTCCAGAGAATGTCCGGTTCTCTAACAGAGTTAGTTAAAAGGTAATCGTAGAGTTGTTCATCAAGTCCAATAGTCTGTGTTGACATATGTAGTAAGAAAATTATCGGTATATGTAGCTATACTATCGCTGAAATTCATTACTGGAGTCATGGTAAAGGGTACATAAAAACCTATAGTGTGTAATTAATTATGTTTTCCATTACCCATTACCAATTCCCAGTCCCAAGCTATATTACAAATACTTCTGCAACAATAAGCCCAACTTTTCTTTTGTCGCCACAGGTGCTTTCTCTAAATTTGTTAAAATCGCATATTTCAAAGCCGAATGAGCCTCACTATGTGGAGGATTTTCACTCAAGCGCCGCACGGTTTCTTGAATAACTTTTTGAGCATTAACCGCATTGCGTAGTAAATTACCAATTACCATTTCCACGGTTACACTATCGTGGTCTGGATGCCAACAATCGTAATCTGTGACTAATGCCAAAGTTGCATAGGCAATTTCTGCTTCTCTAGCTAACTTGGCTTCTGGTAAATTGGTCATGCCGATGACTGTTGCACCCCAACTACGATATAGATTAGATTCTGCTTTGGTGGAAAATGCTGGGCCTTCCATGCAAATATACGTGCCACCTTTGTGGAGTGTGACATCTGGTAAATTTAAGGATGCGATCGCATCTGCTAAAACCCCAGCTAAATTTTTGCAAATCGGATCGCCAAACGCAATGTGAGCCACAATACCTTCACCAAAAAACGTTGAAACTCGATTTCTTGTCCTATCAATAAACTGATCTGGGACTACCATATCTAGTGGTTTAGCTTCTTCTTTCAACGAACCCACGGCGCTAGCTGAAATTAAGTACTCCACACCCAATTGCTTCATAGCGTAAATATTGGCACGGAAGGGTAACTCTGTAGGTAACAGTGTGTGATTACGACCATGCCGTGCTAAAAATGCTACTCTTGTTCCGTCTAATGTTCCCAAAATCAACGCATCAGAGGGCGAACCAAAAGGCGTTTCGATTTGTACTTCTTCTACATCTTTCAGGGCTTCCATTTTGTAGAGACCACTACCACCAATAATCCCAATCTGTGCGTGAGCCATGATTCTTTACCTGTTGCTTGCGGAACTGCCCAGTTATTGTACCTAAAAGGCGAGTATCAGAGGAGGCATAAAGCTGATAACTATTGAGCATTTGCTATTCCGTGTGCCTACTCATGTCAGACTTTACAGAAAATTGTTATTCTCTTGGAATAAATTTAAAAAACATAAATTTTGGTGAGGAATATGCAAATTACTAGCCCCTCAACCCAAATCAATTTAGAAACAGTTTTTGAGCGCATTTTTACTATTGGTAGAATCTCACGCCGAGATCAGCAGTTATTAATGTCTACACTGCTCTCCAAAGAAGGTTTAAGCGAAGGTGAACAACAGCAAATTAGCCGAGTATTCACAGCTTTGCAAAACGGATTACTCAAAGTCGTAGATTAATGATGAAAGGATTTGGGACTTATACCAATTCTCTATGAAGTTGCACCAAATAAATGATGTAGTGGCGTGGCAAGGCTAAAATAGTGCAATAACAGAAATTCGGCGTGCTGATTGAGGGGATGATTGTTATCTCACGCATACCGCAAGCGTAACCCGCAGGGTAGGCGCATTCGCCGTAAGGCGTTCCCGTACCCCTATGGGGAAGCAAGCTACGCGTTAGCGTCTCCGAAGGAAAAGGGTAGAATTAATATTTTGCTGTGTATAAAAGTCTCAATTCATCCCGCATTTATGCAACGCCACAGAAATTCTATCCGCGTCTATCTGCGTGTATCTGTGTTTAATTTCATCCCAGTCTATTGCAACATTTTAGTCATGTCAGTCCACTACAATAATTTTATTTTTGCTTTATAAATAACCTCTTATATCTGTTAATTTTCTATCACTTTTGACAGAAAGAATGATTATTCCATTAGAAAGAAGTAATTAATCTTTTAAATATCTAGAGTGAGTTAAATAACACTAATGTTTTGGTTCAATACAAATTGACTTTAGAATTCATAATTGATTTCTGAAATATATTTGGGGTGGGCATTGCATACCCTAAAGTAATACAGTTCGGTTAAGGCAACAACTTAGACTGGTGTAGGTTGGGTGGAGGAACGGAACCCAACATTCTCAAGACTTTGTTGGGTTCCGCTATCGCTCCACCCAACCTACTATTCTCTTAACTGAACCGTATTGTACCCTAAAGAACTGATAGGACTTACGCAACTGGCACATTTTTAGAGTGCGTCAGATTGGAGTATTTCGTAATTGTCAAAAGATGTTTGGCATCTGACGCACCCTACAAGAACCGTTAGCTGTCAACAAACTATACAAGTGACTATGTAATTTAAAAGCATCATAGCTTATGACTACCCAAGAGCAACTACACCAATGGCATGAATTAGCGCAACAATTGCGAATAGATAGTATTCGCGCCACAACCGTCGCTGGTTCAGGCCACCCTACTTCTTCCATGTCCTCTGCCGATTTAATGGCGGTGTTATTAACTAATTATCTTCACTACGATTTTGACAATCCACATCACCCTAATAACGATCGCTTTATTCTCTCTAAAGGACACGCTGCACCCTTACTTTACGCCATGTATAAAGCGGCTGGGGTCATCACCGATGAGGAATTAATGTCATTGCGGCAAATGGGTAGCCGTCTGGAAGGTCATCCCACCCCAGTATTACCTTGGGTGGATGTGGCGACTGGTTCCTTAGGGCAAGGATTACCCATCGGTGTGGGGTTGGGTTTAGCTGGGAAGTATTTAGACCAGCTACCTTATAACGTCTGGGTGTTGTTAGGTGACAGTGAAACAGCAGAAGGTTCTGTGTGGGAAGCTTTCGACCATGCCGCACACTACACCCTAGACAATCTCATTGCCATTATCGATGTCAACCGCCTTGGTCAACGGGGTCAGACAGAATTAGGGTGGAATACTCAAGCCTATGCTAATCGTGCTAAGGCTTTTGGTTGGCAAGCCATAGAAATAGATGGTCACAATTTGACGGAGATTGACCAAGCCTTTAGTGCGGCGATTAGTATTAACGATCGCCCCACCGTCATTATTGCCCGTACCAAGAAAGGTAAAGGTGTAGCGTCTTTGGAAGATTTGGGCGGGTGGCATGGCAAAGCTTTAAAGCCTGATGCAGCAAAACAAGCGATCGCTGAGTTAGGTGGTGAACGTCACATTACTATTCAAGTAGCCAAACCTGAACCAGGACAACCCACATTACTCCACCCCCAGCCCTTGCAACTACCCACTTATAAACAAGGTGCAGAAGTTGCCACACGTCGCGCCTATGGTGATGCTCTCAAAGCCTTAGGTGCAGCGCAACCCGATGTTGTTGCCCTAGATGCAGAGGTGAGCAATTCTACTTACACCGAAGATTTTGCCGAAGCCTACCCAGAACGCTATTTTGAAATGTATATTGCCGAACAGCAAATGGTTGCAGCTGCTGTTGGCTTGCAAGTACGTCAGTATAAACCTTTTGCTGCGACCTTCGCCGCCTTCTTAACTCGTGCCTACGATTTTGTGAGGATGGCAGCCATCTCTCGCGCCAATATTAAATTAGTTGGTTCCCATGCGGGTGTATCCATTGGTCAAGACGGCCCTTCACAAATGGCATTGGAAGACTTAGCAGCCTTTCGGGCAGTGGGGAATAGTACCGTACTTTACCCTTGTGATGCCAATCAAACAGCGAAACTAGTAGAGCAGATGAGCGATCGCCAGGGTATTGTTTATCTCCGCACCACCAGGGAAAATACACCAGTTATCTACGGAATCGAAGAAGAGTTTCCCATTGGTGGTAGTAAAGTTATTCGTAGCTCTGACCAAGACCAAGCTACCATCATTGGTGCAGGTATAACTTTACACGAAGCCATCAAAGCAGGCGATCGCCTCAAAAACGAAGGCATTACAGTACGCATCATCGATGCTTACTCTGTTAAACCCATTGACGTACAAACCCTGCATCAAGCAGCCAATGACACAGAAGGCAATTTAGTAGTCGTCGAAGACCATTGGCAGGAAGGCGGATTAGGTGCAGCCGTGCTGGATGTCTTTGCAGGTATTGGGAACCTCCCTAGCTACGATGGCCCCCCACTGCAACTAATTAAGTTAGCAGTTCATCATATGCCTGGTTCCGGTACGCCAGAAGAATTACTCCATGCAGCCAACATTGATGCTGATGCCATTGTAGAAGCCGTGAAATCTCAAGTCAGACATCTTATTGGTACCAGAATTTAAATAGATGATTAATAAAATCTCTCAACTGACTTCAGTCGTCAGCCAGAGGGAAACAAGACTAAAGCTTTTTACGCTGATAGATAAATTATTCTATCTTGCACAATTGGTAACAGTTTATGCCTCTTTATAAACTTGAAGAATTCGACCCTAACTACAGAGAAACCTTTGGTGGCGATGACGTTAAAGCTTTAGAACTCTATACCCAAAGTGGAGTGAGAGTTGGAGCGATCGCTGATGTCTTAGTTGATAATGAAGGACGTTTTCGTTATCTAGTAATTGACACTCATATTGATGATTCAATTAACAAAAAAATCCTACTACCAATAGGTCTGTCCCAGATCAATTATCCAGCAAGGCGTGTTTATGTTGACGGACTGAGCAAAGAACAAGTAGAACATTTACCTGAATATCACGACAATATTGCAGTTAATGAAGAATACGAAGAAAAAGTACGCGGTATATTTCGTCCACAGACTAGCAATTTAACTTATGACCGTCAGACATACGACTACCAGCAAGAACCAGCTTTATATAATTTGAATGAGCAATATCATCAAACTTTCAGGCTTTACGAAGAAAGATTAATTGCTAACAAGCATCGTGTCAAAACCGGTGAAGTAGCTGTTGGTAAACACATTGAAACAGAAAACGCACGGGTGGCTGTGCCTATTCAAAGAGAACGTGTAGTGATTGAAAGAGCCGCGCCAACATCACCAGATACGATAGTAGATCCAAAAGAAGTTAAGTTTCAACAAGGGGAAGTGGCGCGCATTGAATTGTACGAAGAAACCCCGGAAATTCGGAAAGAAGCTTTTGTCCGGGAAGAAGTCCGGGTAAGAAAAGTAGTAGAAAGTGATACCGTTGAAGCCCAAGATATAATTCGTCGGGAAGAGTTAGATATTGATACTGCTGGTAATTTACTTGTCAATGAAACTAATGTGGAAAAGCATGAAAATGTTTGAAAAATTAGTTAAAAGACAGGTAATACGTGCTTGTTTTCTGGAATAGAATTATGGTGGGCAATGCCCACCTACACATATTTTAGAAATTAAATAGTATTCCTATCAGCGCTTACGCAAGTGTCACAAAAAATTATTTTTTGTTTTTAGTAAGTGCTACCCTGCGGGAACTCTCCGCGAACAGCCCTTATTTTGAGTACTCCAGTCCTCACTACAAACTTAAAATAATATGCCAGTTGCGTACCTACCCATATTACTTTTGATTTTTATTTAAAAAATGACTTCATTCGCTAGAAAGAGGTAATTTAAACAATAAATATTTAGGTTAGTAATTAGGAGACATTTTATATATTTGAGGTGGAATCACATGGTACTTTACAAGTTAGCTGATTTTGATCCTAATTATCAAGACTCCTTTCAAGGTAATGATATTAAAGGACTTGGTGTCTATACAGAAAGAAACGATGAAAAAATTGGTACTGTCAATGACGTTTTAGTGGATGATGAAGGACACTTCCGCTATTTAATTGTTGACTTAGGTTTTTGGATTTTTGGTAAAAAAGTATTACTGCCAGTCGGTCGTTCTCGTATCGATTATGGCGCTGGTCGTGTTTATGCAATTGGGATGACCAGAGACCAAGCTGAAAATTTACCTGAATTCAATGACCGTTTAGCTGTTGATTACGATTATGAAGAACGGGTGCGTGGAGTATATCGTAATCCCAGTTACGCTAATACAAACGTAGACAGACCCACTTCTTTGGAAGCATCCACACCTCTGGAAAGTAGAACACCTCTAGAAGCTTCTACACCTTTAGACACAAGCTATCAAACAACTACGCCAGCAACACCCACTTATACCCGTGACACTTACAATTACGAACAAGATCCAACTTTGTTCGGACTCAATGAGCAAGATCATCAAACTCTGAGACTTTATGAAGAACGGCTAATTGCCAATAAACGCCGTCGAAAAACTGGTGAAGTAGCTGTTGGTAAGCACGTAGAAACGGAAACTGCACGGGTTGCAGTACCAGTGGAAAGAGAACGCGTTGTGATTGAACGTGTTACACCAGCAGATGCTGGTGCTGCTGTTGCACCTGGTACGGCTGATTTCCGTGAAGGCGAAGTCGCTCGCGTAGAACTTCATGAAGAAACCCCTGACATTCGCAAAGAAGCTTTTGTACGTGAAGAAGTCAGAGTTCAAAAAGTTGTCGAACATGACACTGTGGAAGCTCAAGAAAAAATCCGTCGTGAAGAATTAGACGTGAATGCTCCCGGTCTTCCCATTGAAGAACGTTAGTGGTCTATCAATAGAGTTATTAGATAATGACTAATAACTCGTCTTAATGCAGTACAGGTAAGGCTTTTTATCATCAATATTGGCTTTACCTGTACTTGTAATAAACCTAGCTAGATATAAGTTTTAAAAGTAAATTATATGCCTGATGATTTAGCCGCAAAAATACCAATTCACCAACAAATAACTGATAATTCAACTGAGCAAAACAATCACCATATCATTGAGGAAGAAAAGAACATTCGCTTATTGGAAGAAAAGCTGATAGTTGATATTCATAGGCAGAAAATTGGTGAAGTCGTTGTTCGTAAGGTAATCGAAACTCAGATGGTGCAAGTTCCTGTGCGGCGCGAAAAGCTGATTGTGGAACAAATAGGCCCAGAACACAAACAACTTGCAGAGATCGATTTAAGCCAAGGAGAGATGAGCAGCATTGAATTAGCTCAAAATGCTAGCCATCAATTACCAAGTTGGAATGGTGGTTTAACTGTGAGTGGCAGCTTTAGCTCTCCTAAAATTGCTAGTTTATTATTAAATGCGATCGCTCTAGAACGCAAACACGGTTGTCAACAGGTGCGAGTCTCCATTGTGGTGGAAGACGAAGAACACCAAAAAAAATACCAAGAGTGGTTTGATCGTTGTTCTCATGGTCAGTTACCAAAACACGAAAAGTCGGCTGATATCTAGTCAATTTTGAGTGCATGACGTATTACCAGACTCCTCATCCCCTTGTGGGTGAGGAATTTTAACTTACTTTACTCAAGTTGTGGCGTGGCGATCGCTCGGTTTTAATAAGTAACAGGACTTACGTAACTGGCACAATAGTAGGGTGCGTCAGATACGGAAAATCCTCTAATGTGTACGAAATGATTGGGGCTGACGCACCCTACAGTTACTTTGACTATGACACTTGCGTAAGTCCTAAGTAAGCCATATCCGGCCCAGAGGGAATAATACCACCAGGATTCAACGGAAATAGATTCCCATAATAGTCCCGTTTGATGCTTTCTAAATCACAGGTGCTAGCAACGCCTTCTAGCTGATACAGTTCGCGCAGATATGCGCCTAAATTTTTATAATCTTGTATTCTGCGGCGATTACATTTAAATAAGCCGTAATAAACAATGTCAAAACGAAACAATGTTGTAAATAGACGCACATCAGCTAAAGTGACCTGATCACCACAAAGGTAGCGACTATTGGCAAGTGCAACCTCAATCTCATCCAAGGTGGTGAATAATTCATCACAAGCTTTGTCATACGCCTCTTGGGTTTGGGCAAAACCGCAACGATATACGCCGTTATTGACATTGGCGTAAATCTTCTCGTTCCACGAGTCAATCTTCTGTTTTAGTTCTTCAGGATAAAGATTCGGCGTGGGATTCTTCGCAAACTCATTAAATTCAGAGTTCAGCATCACGATAATGTCTGCACTCTCGTTATTGACAATAGTTTTTGTTTCTTTATCCCACAATACTGGCACAGTAGAGCGTCCACTATAGCCAGGTTCCGCTAGGGCATATAATTCAGCTAAAGTCTGACAACCTTCCTCTGGAGTGTTGAACACCCAGCCACCTGAATCGGGAGAGGGAACAACAATAGATACCGAAATTGCATCCTCTAGTCCTTTCAACGCCCGAACAACTAGTGTGCGGTGCGCCCAAGGACAACCCAAACCAACATAGAGAGTGTAACGTCCTGCGGCTGGTTGGTAGGGGCTATCTCCTCCAGTTTTGACAGAATTCCTAAACTGGCTACTAGGACGAATATATTCTCCTGATTGATTACGGGGGGCAAGTTTTGACATCATGATCTGCCAAAGGGTTGTCCACACAAACTTACCCAACCCAATAATCAATTTAGGTGGTAGCGACTTGCCTTTTTTCTGAGTCTTATTGATACTAGTCATGATTACATTGCCTAACTTGCTACCTTTTGCGGCTGACTAGATATTACAGCTACACTTGCTTCTGGTAGTGTTGGACGCAAGCATAGATAAAGCAACGGGCCAAATAGAGGAATCAAAGCAAATAACCAAAATAACTGCGGTTTTTGCCAATCGCGCCGCGCCATATCATCCCTTAACAAGGCAGGAAATAATAACGAAAGTAGGCAAAAATCTAGGCTCATGACATGGATAAAGCGGCTAGTTTGCCATTCTTGGACAAAGTTGCTCCAATCTCCTTGCTGTAGACCATAGGCGACTAAAATCCCTGCGACTACGGTGAGAATCACGCCAGTCACACGAGAATCTAATAGTTTAATTAAGGTGTTCTTTGTTCCAGAAAATTGGGGATTGGATTCTCGTAAAGTTAGATAAGGTAACAGCGCAAAAATACCTACACCAAATGAAGCGGTAGTGAATAACCAAGCTGGGATTTTTTGCCCTCTACCATCAATAAACATGATGGCGCTGTAAATCATAGGCCAGATACCCATGAGGCTGAATAAGGCGATGATTAGGGGATTTATACCTTGCCATTGACCGATGGACAAGTTTTTGATTAGCTCGAATGTATCGGGTTGATCGGGAGGAGCAAGGACAAAAGCATAAAATGTAAACCCTAACCACAGCACCCCAAAGACAATTTTTCTGACCATGATTTTGTCTAAATTTAACTGAAGGCTTCTGAGAGGTAATCCGCCGCCGCCGCTACAACTGCGATCGCACTTTCGTAATCTAGGCGTGTCGGCCCCAAAACTCCCACACTACCCAACGGGACTCCTCCCCGGCGATAGGTAGAAGAAATTAAGGAGCAGGTGCGGATCGGTTCTAACGGGTTTTCTGCGCCGATACGCACTGTTACCTTGGATTTGTGCGTATCATCTAACTCTGGTTCCTCAAATATTAGTCGCCACAGTTGTTCTTGTTCTTCTTCCAATAGTTGTATAATCGTTTTCACTTGCTGAAGCTGGGAGAATTCTGGTTGACGCAACACTTCTGCCAAACCCCGTACCATAATTTGAGTTGCAGCCGGCGCAGCACTGCGGTGGGCTAGTTCTGCTACAGAGTTTTTCAGAAACTCTCCATAACTTTGAAATTCCCGATCTAATTGACTCCAATCCAGGGTGCTGATTTCTAACAGACTCCGCCCTCGTAAGTGACTATTTAGGAAGTTAGAAACAATCTGCAATTCCCTGTCAATTACTTCTGGGTCGGGTTTTGTTTCGCTCCTACCTGGGGGTAAATCCATCAGCTTCGAGTGGGTTTCATAACTATCTGTCACCAAAATCAGCATGATTCGTCCCGTTTCTATCTGCACTAATTGCAAATGTCTGACTGATGCTGTGTTGGTTTGAGGCATCGTAATCAAGCTAATACACCCACTCAAGCTAGCTAAAATCTGGGCGGCTCCTTGCAACAGTATCTCCAGACTCCAGTCTTCCCATTGCAAATGCTGTTGTAGCGCTGATTCTACCTCCTTTGCTAACACTTCTGTTCGTGTAGTGTCTCGTAGAGAGGGGGTAATTAACTGGTCAACATAAATGCGATAACCTGAGTCAGAAGGTACTCGTCCAGCAGATGTATGCGGTTGGTACAATAACCCAGATTTCTCTAGTACGCCCATTACATTGCGAATTGTGGCAGAACTAACGCCCAAGTCGTATTCTTCGACCAAAGCTTTTGAACCAACAGGCTCTGCTGTAGCTATGTAATGACGTACCGTTGCCCAAAGTATATGCTGTTGTCGATTAGTCAACTGGACTTGCATAGGGATATGTTTGACGGAAGGCAAATGCTAAGTAGATTTTGAAAAATTGTGAAATTTTAAAGCAAAAATTAATAATAGTTAATTAGCAACGCAAAATATATATTTCCATTGTAATAACTATTATTAAACTTCTGTGTTTGCCATTTTTTGGGTTGGCTGATGAAACAAAAAAATTGATGTAATATTATTTAATTTTCTCAGTATTTTTGCATATACAATCTAGAGAAATTGTATTGTAAGATACGTATTCTCATGGTTGATATATATACTGATGATGCTAGCTAAATGTAGGTTGCACCTAACTAGATTGGGCTTCATTTCTGCAATCTCAAACTCCGAGAATTTTGTCAACAATAGCACAAATAAGCTGGAGTTTAGTATTCCAGCTTGAGATAATTTAATGAGTTAATAAGCCGCTAATACTGGGGAATTGAGGAGTCAACTAGAAGAGAGTAGGCAGCAATACCACCAGCAATATTTTTGACATTAGTGAATCCCTGAGATACTAACCACTGACACATCTGAGCAGAACGGACACCGTGGTGACATAATACAAGGGTTTCTGCTTCTGGATTAAACATAGTTGGAACTTTTTCTGACCACTGAGCATATTCACTCAGAGGTAGGTTCACAAAGCCATGAATTTGGGCGATCGCTAACTCTTGCGGTTCCCGTACATCTATTAACTGAATATTTGCATCTTCATTAGCAAGATATACAGCTAACTCATTTACACTAATTTGAGTCATTGGTTGCCCAGAAGTATTCCCAGTCATGAGGTTTTAGTAAACAATCCTATATTATTTATGTTGACAGAAAAGGGGAAGAGTGGGGAGTAGGGGAAGCAGGAAGAGAAGTCGCAAGGAGGGTTTCCCTCCGGGCGAACTTCGGGGAAGCAAGGGGGGGAAGAGAAAACTATTGGCAACTGACAACTGTACAGACGCGATTAATCGCGTCTCTAACAACTGACAAAATAACTAATGAACACACAACGCTCATTTTCTGGTTTTATTATTGCTGGGGCGATCGCTTTGATCGTAGCGGCGATCGCAGGCTTTTACTGGTTCTTTGCTAAAAGTCCGGTTAATATTGTCGCGTCTAATTCTCAACCTAATGCAGCCGTATTTATATCGAAGCTCGCTCCTGTAACAGTTTCATTGCTGGCGAACCCTGATAAGTTACAATCTTTCGACAGTTCAGGCGAAATATCTAAGCTCAAAACTAGCTTATTGGCTAAGAGTGGCATAGATTACAAACAAGACATTCAACCTTGGCTAAAAGATGAAATTACATTGGCTGTCACTACCCTAGATATTGACCGTGACCCGGAGAACGGTAGACAGCCAGGCTATCTGATGGCGCTAGCAACTAGCAAACCAGAGAAAAGCCAGGAATTTCTGCAATTATTGTTTTCTAAACGGGTGTTAGCCGGAGCGAACTTAGCAACGGAAGAATATCAAGGCGCAAAGGTTATCTATGACAGTTCGCTACCAGAGTCCGACTCTCTGGCTGGTGCAGTAATTGATAACTTTGTGTTATTCGCTAACAATCCTAAAGTATTACGTGATGCTATTAATAATGTCCAAGCTCCAGACTTAAATTTACTGAGTTCTTCCCAATACCAAAAAGCCAGCGAACAAATACCTAAGGGTTCTTTAGCTACGGCTTTTCTCAATCTCCCTCTAGTGGCACAATGGCAAGGGTTGGATTTAACCGAACCAACCTACGATAGTGAAATTGTCGCTTTCACTTTAAATCCTCAGGGAATCTTGGCAGAAACCAGCTTCTTCACTTCATCAGAAATTGTGCCAACATCACCCCCATTATCTAAACCTGTAGGCGCATTACAATATATTCCCGCATCAGCAGGGTTGGTCATTTCTGGTTCCCACTTAGATAACTTGGGTGACGGCGATTTAGCCAAACTCTGGACACAAGCAAAAACCGCTATCTCTGGTTCAGGAACAGATATAATTTCCCGACTGGTGCAACCATTAACCGATGTGCAGAAAAGTCAGGGTATCAATTTAGGACAAGATATATTTAGCTGGGTACAGGGAGAATACGCCGTTGCACTAATCCCCCGTGCTGGACAAAGCATTCCTGACTGGGTTTTTGTGACAGAAAAGTCAGAAAATGTACCAGAAGCTATTGGGCGTTTAGATGCGATCGCCTCATCTAAAGGACTCAGTACTAATACAATTCAACTGGACAAGCAAACAGTCGTCGCCTGGACAGAATTAACAACCGCAACTCAAAAAGCTGATGGCAAAAACAAGCCATCATTCACAGTAGAAGCGAAGGTAAAAGGGGTACATACAACCTCAGGCAATTATGAAATTTTCACCTCTGACCTAGCAACCATCTATGAGGTTTTCACGACTAAAGACAAATCTTTAATCAATAACCGCAACTTTCAAGATAGTATCGCTACCATTCCCCAACCAAATCAAGGTTATGTCTATCTGGACTGGTCAAAAAGTCAGCATTTAGTAGAGCAGCAAGTACCCGTACTTAAGCTCATAGAATTAGTAGGAAAACCATTCTTTGAGAATTTGCGATCGCTCACCTTCAGTAGTTACGGTAATGAGCCTGGAACGCTTAAAGGCAGTATTTTATTCCAAATTGATCATTGATTTAGTCAAGCGATCGCACCTAATGAAGAGTCGGCGATCGCTTGATTACAAGGGGAGCTAGAAAAGTCCAGCCATTTACCGAGTCAGACAAAAGCTTTTATAATATTACTAATCCCAGTGGCTAAGAATATTAAATTTGTTAAATATTTGTTCCATTTACAAACAAATTGCTCAGGCTACTGACTCATTCTTGATTAAGCTTAATTTTTATACAAAAAATTCAATAATTTTAAAATTTTTACGTAGATCAAAAATGGAAATTTCAGTCTTTACCTAAATAAAATTTTTGTCTAACCTATTCTACTAGCAATAACTATGACACTTCAAATCTTAAATAAAAACACCACTATTTCAGAGCAGCGATTTCTCCTACCAGGTCATTATACCTGGGAAGAATTAGAGACAATAGAAACTTTAACCGCAGATGCAGCAGGTTTGCGAATAACTTATCTTGATGGGTGCATTGAATTTATGACTCTTGGTGAACAACACGAAATGATTAAAACCATTCTGGGTTTTTTACTAGAATTATACTCTTGTGAAATAGGTATCAATCTTATTCCAGTAGGTAGTGCTACACGACGGGCAAAAGAGAAAAGTGCATCCTTTGAACCTGATGAATCTTATTACATCGGAGAGAAAAAAGAAAATCCCGACTTAGCAATTGAAGTCAATATTACCAGTGGCAGTATTGATAAACTAGAAAAATACAAGCGGTTCAATATTACTGAAGTTTGGTTTTGGGAAAACAATCAATTACTATTATATCATCTCAAAAATGAGAATTATGAGCAAATCGCTCAAAGTGAATTATTCCCGAATTTAGATATAGAATTATTGGTAAGCTGTGTTTTAATGCCTTCAATTATTGATGCAAGAAAACAATTTTTACAAGAGATGAGTCAATAAATATAATATTACTAAAATATTTGCATATAAATAATGCAGAAATATATTTGTCTTTTTCTCTGTTTGACGGTGATAAATGAGCTAATTGGGATTTATCATCCAAAAGTACAAGCATTAAGTATCATTGTTGGACAAAAGCCAACCCCTAATCAATCATTAGCATCTCGGCGTGTGACAAGTCCACTTTTTCGTATTCTTAAAAATGGCAAGTATGGTTTTATTGACAAAACCGGAAAAATAGTTATTGAGCCGCAATTTGATTTAGCCTGGGGCTTTATTGACGAGCGATCGCAGATTCAAATTGATGATAAATATGGGTACATTGACACTACTGGTAAACAGATTATACCTCCACAGTTCCAATTAGCTTTTGCTTTCTCCAACAGACTCGCTTTAGTATTGATTGATTATAAATATGGCTACATTAACCCTAACGGAAAATTAGTTATCCAACCTCAATTTGAGGAAGCTTTAGCTTTTAGAAACGGTCTGGCAGCAGTTAAAGTTGATGATAAGTGGGGTTATATAGACTTTAGTGGCAAATTAGTCATTCAGCCACAATATGATAAAGCTCTACACTTTAACGAAGGATTAGCAGCAATTCAAATCAAGAATAAATGGGGTTATATAAACTCTCAAGGACATATAGTTGTACAACCAAACTTTGAGGAAGCTTTAGCTTTTTCCCAAGGCTTAGCAGCAGTTAAAATTGGTAGTAAATACGGTTACATTAATACATCTACTAAGCTTGTTATCCCACCAGAATTTGATGATGTGTGGGAATTTACATTGAACTTGTCAGGTGTAAAAATCGGTGAAAAATGGGGTTATATCAATCCTCATGGTGAGATAGTAATTGCTGCTGAATTTGATAGAGTCACAAAATTTGCTGAAGGATTAGCAGCCGTCAAAATTGATAATAAGTACGGCTACATTGATACTCAAGGTAGGATGGTAATCCAGCCAAAGTTTGACTTGGCTTTGAGTTTTACAAATGAACTGGCTTTGGTATATGTTGATGGCAAGCCTGGCTATATCAATAAAACAGGAGAGTTTATCTGGCATCCCAGCAATTAATCAAAATGTGAAACATACCTCTTTTTTTAATGGTTTTCACTTTTCTGAGTGAAGTTTCCCTCATCAGCATTTATCAAGCAAAGAATATACTCTAATAAAAATGGTGTGAAAACTTGTAATCTTTATGAAAGAAACATAATTGATACTAATAGTAAATACGTAATACCAATTTGCCAAAAGAATGTGACAGATACATACTCCCAAACCTTTATTTTGTTTGGCTTTCCTAATTTTGAATTTTGAATTGGTATAATTTGTGCCACATTCAAAGGTTTCACAAACTGTTTATATTTTTCCGAAACTTTTTCAATAGAATATGTATATATCAGTACTAAACTATTATTAGAGCCTGTTGGAGGGCTGCTATGAAGTATTGTCGCCCTCGACTTCAGTGGCGAGGCGGTTGCCTGTTGGCTATAGTCACCACCGTTATTACTACACCTGTCATCGCCCAGACGGCTAATTTTGCCACACTTCACCTATCACCAGGGTTTGAACCGGCAAAGGGGAAGGTTTCCGGTTATACAGGTGGCTCTTATTCATTGTCTGCTATTAGTAACCGCGATCGCTCAAGAAAACCCTGCATTGGCTTTGCTGACCCTAAGCCGGATCACATTATGGTTTTGGAAAAGGACTTTCCTCGCCTGAAATTATTTATCAACAGTGGCGGGAAAGATACTACCCTATTAATTCAAGGGCCAGACGACACCACAATTCGCTGTGGTGACGATACAGGAAAGAGTAAAGACGCTAGTATTGACGATATCAACTGGAAAACTGGAACATATCGAATTTGGATAGGTAAATTCCACTCTGGAGTCAAAACTAACTACACTTTGACGGTACAGCAATAAGTTGGGAGCAGGGGAGACAACATTTACTTTATCCCCAGTACCCAATCCCCAATCCCTATTAAAGATATTATGGGATAGTACCTTGTTATGCTTTCCGAGGGTGCTATCTCGTGCTATCTATACTGCGTGCTGACTTTCGTATCATCTTTGAACGCGACCCGGCTGCTCGTAATTTGCTGGAAGTCTTGTTTTGTTACCCTGGTTTGCAGGCCTTATTGTTCCATCGGGTAGCTAACTGGCTGTATCGTCTTGGATTACCGTTTATTCCCCGCTTAATTTCTCACATAGCTCGGTTTTTGACAGGTATTGAAATTCACCCTGGTGCCACAATTGGACGAGGTGTATTTATCGACCACGGTATGGGTGTGGTTATTGGTGAAACTGCGATCGTGGGAGACTATGCTTTGATTTATCAAGGTGTCACCCTTGGGGGAACGGGTAAAGAAAGCGGTAAACGCCACCCTACCTTAGGCGAAAACGTTGTTGTTGGTGCTGGTGCTAAGGTACTGGGCAATCTTCAAATCGGGAATAACGTCCGCATTGGTGCTGGGTCTGTTGTCCTTAGGGATGTACCCGCGAATTGTACTGTTGTAGGTATTCCTGGGCGCATTGTTTATCGTTCTGGTGGAAGAGTTGACCCACTAGAACATAACAATTTACCAGACTCGGAAGCTCAAGCAATTCGCGCTTTGGTTGACCGCATTGAATCGCTAGAACAACAAATACAAGCTTTACAAAATAATCAATCTGCTGCTAAAATTCCGGTTTTGGTTGCTGCAAGTTCACAAGAAGCAGAGATATCCCACGATCCCCAGTGGTGCAACCTTAGAGATAAGGCAATTCAAGAGTTTCTAGATGGTGCCGGCATTTAACAATTCCAGGACTTACGCGGTGTTACTAATTTTCTGGCTTTTTTGTCAATAGTCAATAGTCAATAGTCAAAATCAGGGTTTTTTGGTTCAGTACGTGAGTTCTAAATTCAAAATAGCCTATGGCAAGGCTGCGCCAACAAGCTCCCGCTAATTGTCTTTTGAAACCCTTACACCCCTATACCCTTACACCCGGTCTCAACAGACAGTGTGCGTAAGTCCTATTAGGGTTCAGCACTCTCCATTACGGGTTAATGGCTTGGATAGTCCAATCTTGGTTATGATCACGACGATAAAGGTAACGGTTTTGTGGTTCACCTCGTAATTCCAAATGGTCTATCTGGGTGGGTTCTAATACTAGTAGGCAAAAATTAGGTACTGGTTGCTGGGGATTTGGTGGCGGTGGGTTAAAGGCTGCCTGATCCTCATCTCTCGTCTGGCTAGGGTGAGGCCAAGCAAACTGCAAGCGTGCAGCATCACTCAGTTCTTGCCAAGTGCTAATTCGGGCTGGTTGGAGGTGAGCATGAGATTCATCACTTGTCACTAAAGTTAATTGTCCTGTGATGCGAAACTGCTCTCTGGTATTGGGAAAATACCAACAAGCTTCTGCCCAAGCTTGATGCTGTATTTGGTCGATTTTCTCGCTACGAGCATCGGTGATAAATTTTAATTGGTTGGTATCTGCCAAAAAACCGCGAAATACAATAGTCCGATTAGCCGGATGACCGTTTGCTTTGACTGTGGCTAGTTGTAAGTAGCGGGAGTAAACCAAGCTGCGGTTACGATGGAGGGCATGGGCGATCGCGCTTCGCCAAGGAGCTAGAGACATATTCAATAATTTATAATTCGTAATTTATATTACTCTTTTCGTTTGTTAATTAAGTTTGATGGCGATAAGCTAATTTCACATTTACCGTAAGGTGCGAGATTTTGCCTTATTTTAGATTGATATATATTGCTTATTACTAAAATTTGTTATTTGAATGGAATTAGAGATTAAGCTAAATTTGCCCTATCGCCTATCATTTTCACGCTTTGTTACTGTTGATAATTGCAACTCAGTATATAAACTTTCTGGGTAGGAAAAGTTATTATACACCATAAACTTATGTGGCAATTTGTACAGTACTGCCCTAGCGTAAAGTGTGAAAATTTTCAAGCTTTTATCCTCAATCTACTTGGCGTATAGTCGTAATCTGTTAACAAGCAACAAGACTTGATTTATGGTTCGTGAGCTTGAGAGAAAACGTCAGAGTGCAAGGTTTCCTGAATCTGCCCCAGCTGCCAATCCGGTATTTTTTAGAACCTATAGCCGCCGTACAGAAGCGGGGTTAAGGGAAACATGGGATGAGGTGTGCGATCGCACTCTCAAAGATTTAATTGAATTAGGTAAGCTGAGTCCAGAAGAAGTAGCAATTTTAGACAAGACACAGCGTAATTTAACAGCCTTACCCAGTGGACGCTGGTTGTGGGTGGGCGGTACAGATTGGATCAATAAATCCAAAAACTTCTCCGGTGCGTATAACTGCACATCCACCAACCTCCAAGACTGGAAAGCCTTCGGGTTGATGATGAACCTAGCGATGATGGGCTGTGGCACAGGAGCCGTCATCGAACCGGGATATATTAATCAACTGCCACCCATTCGTAATCGCCTGAATATCATTGTTAAAGGGGAAATTGGTACTACTCCTAAACACTTACGTCGTGAATATACACAAACCCATATAGAAGGCAATAGCGCTACTATCTACGTTGGAGATAGTCGGGAGGGTTGGGTTGAATCCTATCAAGCCCTTCTGGAACTCTCCACAGATGAAAGATTTACTGATGAAGTACAAGTCTTTGTTGATGTTAGCGACGTGCGCCAATCTGGAGAAACCCTCAACGGCTTTGGTGGTGTTGCCAATCCTGTAAAATTACCTGGACTTTATCAGCGTTGTGCAGCCATTCTCAACAAAGCCTTAGGCAGAAAATTAAATTCTGTAGAGTGTTGTCTGTTAATTGACGAAGGCGCTGTAACAATTGTTGCAGGCAATATCAGAAGAAGCGCGGGCATGAGGCAGTTCATCTCTGATGACCAATTAGGGGCAACTGCCAAAGATAACCTATGGCAGCAAGATGAAAACGGCAGATGGCGCATTGATCCTGAGCGTGATTCTTTGCGGATGGCGAACCACACTAGAGTGTTTCACCGCAAGCCCACATTAGAAGAGTGCATTGATGCTGTTCGTAAACAATACTACAGTGGTGAAGGGGCAATTCAATGGGCCGGTGAAGCTGTAGCTAGAGCCAATATAGATTTGCTACCGACACAAGCCTTGAAAGTAGAGTTCCTCAAAGCCTACGAAGAAGGAACAGCTAGAGACTGGTTGCAGAAACGACACCCTGATTTAGATGCCAATGAGCTAGAACACCGTTTAGCTCGCTATGGTTTAAATCCGTGTGTCACTGCTGACACTTGGGTTCACACTGAACAAGGTGCGCGACAAGTTAAAGACTTAATAGGCAAACAGTTGAGTGTATATGTCAACGGAGAATTGTTTAGTACCACAACCGAGGGCTTTTGGTTCACTGGAGTCAAACCCATCTTAAAAGTTATCACGCAAGAGGGCTATGAACTACGTTTAACGGGAAATCATCAGCTTCTCAAAGTGACAGCCCAAACTCAGAAAAAACAGTATTCTGAGTGGGTAGAAACTCAAGACTTATCTCCTGGTGATTATATTTTGGTTCATAATCATCGTGAAATTCAACCTTGGGATAGTTTTGGTACTTTTGATGAGGGTTGGTTACTGGGAAATTTGATTGGTGATGGCAGCATTGCATCAACACAATGGGGTAAAACAGCCTATTTGAGATATTGGCAAGATAGTCAACAGGAAATGGGAAAATATGCCGTTACCTTGCTCAAAAATGCAGTAAATTATTCGGGTAATACCGATTCTGGTTGCTATCATCAACAGCTAAAACATCGAGTTATTAACTCATCTGGTTTAGCGAAATTGGCAGCTAATTATGGTGTAACTTTAGAACACAAGATGCCAACCGATAAAATCGAGCAAGCTAGCTATGAATTTTATCGTGGTTTTTTACGTGGTTTGTTTGATGCTGATGGTAGCGTTCAAGGTAATCAACAAAAAGGTGTGAGTGTCAGACTAGCACAAAGTAATCTGAAAACGTTGCAGATCGTGCAGAGAATGCTGGCACGCTTAGGAATTATCTCTGCTATTTATCAAGAACGTCGTCCTGAAGCTTATCGTCTTCTTCCGAATAGTAATCGTGAACTAGAATTGTATTCCTGTAAAGCACAACATGAGCTTGTAATCTCCAACGATAATCTTTATTTATTTGAGCAGATTGTGGGATTTCAAGAACCTCAAAAGGCCACGCGTTTACAGGAATTGTTAGGTGGGTACAAAAGAAAATTAAATAGAGAAAGATTTGCTATTAAAGTTAAGCAAATTGTATCTGATGGGTTGGAAGCAGTTTATGATTGTACTGTCCCAGGGGCTTCTCAATTTGATGCTAATGGTATCGTTGCTCATAATTGTGGTGAGATAATTGGAGCTGATTTTCACTGTAATCTGTCTGAGATACATCTCAATCAAATCGACCCGTTTAATTACAAAGAACAAGAGGAGGCTTTCACGGCTGGGGCTTTATCTGTAGCGACACTGTTAAATCATCAATTCCCAGAACCGCGCTATCAATATAGTCGGGAACTAGACCCCATTGTGGGTGTTTCTTTCACTGGTTTATTTGATTTCTTTGTCCATGCTTTTGGTGCAGAGTGGTTGCAATGGTGGGAGGAAGGAAGACCAGCAACGTCCCAAGGATTAGCGTTTAAGCGCGAGGAAGAGAAATATCTCAGTTCTTGGCGCGAGATTGTGCAGCGTGTTGTGTGGGATTATTGCGATCGCCACAACATTAAGCGTCCAAATCGCTGTACCACCGTCCAACCTAGTGGTACAAAGTCTTTATTAACCGGTGCTAGTCCCGGTTGGCATCCACCTAAAGCCCAAAGATTTATTCGTCGGATTACGTTCCGCAAAAATGATCCAGTGGCTTTGGCTTGTATTGACTACGGTTACAATGTCATACCTTCCCAGTCAGACAAGGATGAACAGGGTAATTTGCTGAACGATCCCTTAGATCCACGGGTAAGCGAATGGTTAGTAGAGATTCCTGTGGCTGTATCTTGGGCAGATATACCAGGGGCTGATACCATCGACATCAGCAAATTTAATGCGATCGCCCAAATGGATTTCTATATGCAGGTGCAGAAATTCTACGTCACCCACAACACATCTGCAACCATCGAGGTGCGAGAACACGAAGTGGAAACCTTAGGTACACAAATCTGGCAAGCCATTCAAAATGATGAAGGCTACATTAGTGCAGCACTCCTCGCCAGATTCGATGACCACCAAACCTTCCCCCGTCTACCATTTGAGCCAATCTCAAAAGCACAGTATGAGCAGATGGTGGCAGAGGTTATACAACGGCGCAAAACAGATGATTTTTATGCCGTCTTAAGTCGCTACGATTTCGGCGATTTAATGGAAGTCGGCCCAGCAGGTTGTGACTCTGATAAGTGCATGATGCCTGAACAAAGTCCCAATTAATTCCAGAGTCAATAGTCAAAAGTAATGACTATTGACTTCTCTGAAAACCTACCTGGAATTTACACGTTAAGATTGATGAAGATTTGATATTTTTACAGCAACTATCAGGAGAAATTTAAATGTTCATTGATGAACTATCACCAATATTCAAACAATTAGTCCAACATCCAGCCTCATTTTTGGGTGGATTTGCCTCTGGGGTGTTGAGACTCAACTTAGCTGATGATCCTGTTAAAAGCTGGCTGGATAAGCAAAGAGGCGTTAACAGTTTCTCTTTTCCCGTAACTGAAGCCCATAATGGCAAAGCCAGTGGCCCTCAGTCAATATCGATTGATTAGGGACTGGGGACTGGGGAGAATAAATATAGCGAATACACACACACAACTCCCCAAGCCCCGTTCTTATCAGAAATTCCTCTGATCCCCAGATATACGGAAACTAATGTATTCATAGTCTCAGATGGAAATATTGATAGTCTTTGACAGATTGTCTTTTGACAAGCCTACTCCATGAAGTAAACAATCTTACTGAAAGTCTGGAGGCGGAACACTTAAGAGTTGCGTTCTCAGTCTCGCGGTGTGGTTTTTGTGGAGTGTGGGGCAGCCTTGAAACTAAATCAGTATATCTATCTAGGTATAGCAAGTACGATTTGCTTGCTGATAACTCAGAAAGCAAATGCACAAGAGAAGCCGGTAAACACAAAGGACATTGGATTAATTACAAATATTCCTCGACTGAGTGATATTCAGCGTCCACCAACGAGTGTTAAAGATTGGCTATCACAGTCAGCGCCAACCCCTCCACAAATCAAAATTACTGGTGTGCGAATCAATCGTACAGACGATAATTTCGAGCTAATTCTGGAAACTCCAGATGGAGAAATATCTGCAACAGAAACTCTTCAGGAAGGCAATATATTTATTGCAGATATCCCCAATGCAGTACTAGCTTTACTAGAAGGACAGGAATTTAAGGCGTTGCATAATAGAGGGATGAATTGAGGTCATCTACTGTGCAATGTCCATACT
>NZ_CAWUDJ010000022.1:0-111070 GCF_963920875.1 Anabaena sp. CCY 9910
GCTAGTTGAATCTCTTGTCAATTTTTCTTTTCCTAAAGTAACAAAAGAGGGATTAGTTCTTTCACTTACACCCCTATACTCTCATCCCCTTACACCCCCAGAGTTACCAGAGATTCAGTTGATTGGGTGGATATTGCAGATGATTCCACGGTAGCGGTGGGACTGGTAGACCGTTCTGTTCTAAGAGTTTTTGGAAGTGACGGGCAGTGTTAGGCGATCGCTCCTCTATAGGACAATGAACAAAGAAGTAGATTTTTGTCCCTGCTTGTAACCACTGTTGAATCTGTTGCACCCACTCTTCCATAAATGGTTGATTCACTGCCAAATTAGGATGGGAAATAAACCTAATCAGGCTAAAAGGTGCAGTCACGCTAAATTGTAACGGTAATTTTGGTTTACGTCGTTCTGATTGTAACTGGGGGTCATCATCTCCCGTGTAGATAGGGCGTGAATCCAGTAGTACCCTTCCCACGCCCAGAGTTTCTAAAAGCTGTGTCAAATTACTTGTATGGGGTTCTCGAAACCAGTCAGGATGTCTGACTTCTAAGGCTAGTGGTGCTGTTGTGCGCGGCCAAGCTTCCAGAAAACTAGTCAAATCGTCAATTAATGTCGGTGCATAACTTGGCGGTAACTGGGCAAATATAGGGCCAAGACGCTTACCCAAAGGGCGCATCCCTGCCAAAAATGTTAATGCGGTGGGAATATAGGGTTTTAATAAACCTTGATGGGTAATATCCCGTGGTAATTTCAAACAAAACTCAAAGCCTGGAGGTGTTTCTTTTGCCCAACGGTTGACAGTTTCTTGATTTGGTGTTGCATAGAAAGTAGTATTACCTTCTACGGTAGTGAAGCGACGACTATAGAGGTGAAGAAATTCTCCAGCACGAGTTCCTGGGGGATAAAGTTCGCCTACCCAACCTTTATAAGCCCAAACTGCACAACCAATAGAAAAATTCACAAGCTTTGGCAAAACAATTTACAGGAAAATTTTGAGTTCATACCGTTTCTTGATGTAGCTTGCCTGGCGTAGCCATAGATGCGCTTTATTCTGTACTGTAGAGACGTTGCATGCAACGTCTCTACATCACTTATTTGGCGCAACTCCATAGAGAATTGGTATCACATACTTAATATTAAAAGGGATTGGGGGCTAGGGGAGTTAGATTCTGAAGATTTTGATGTTAGGATTCACGCAGTGTTACTAATTTTCTGGCTTTTTTGTCAATAGTCAATTGGACTATTGACTATTGACTATTGACCACCCCCAGAAAGGTTTTTTGGTTCAGTGCGTAAGTACTAGATGTTTAAAATCATACTTTTCAAACAACCTCTAGGAAATTGGCAATGTTAATAAAAACTCAGTTCCTATACCTGGTTGAGAGTTAACCGCGATCGCACCTCCATGTTTCTCTACGATAATTTGATGGGCGATGGCTAGTCCTAGACCCGTACCTTTACCTACTCCTTTGGTGGTGAACAGGTGATCGAAAATTTTGGCTTTTACTTCTTCTGGGATGCCGTGACCATTATCACTAATTGCAATCTTGATTTGTTCACCTGCGACAGTGGTGCGAATGATAATTCGATTGGGGTTGGCTTCAATTTCAGCAAAACTATATCCTGGATTTGATTCATCTAAGGCATCAATGGCATTGGCGAGAATATTCATAAATACTTGATTTAATTGTCCAGGGAAACACTTCACCAGGGGAAGATTGCCGTATTCGGTGATAACTTCAATGGCTGGGCGATATTGGTTAGCTTTGAGACGATGACGTAAAATCAGCAGGGTACTTTCAAGACCGTCGTGGAGGTTAAAGGGCTGTTTTTGGTCGCTGTCGGCGCGGGAGAATGTACGCAAACTCTCACTGATAGCTTTAATGCGATCGCTTCCGTCTTTCATCGCCCTGATGAGTTTGGGCAAATCTTCCCGCAGATATTCTAAGTCAATTGCCTGTAGTTCATCTTCAATTTCCGTACCGGGCTGGGGAAATTTCTCACAATAAAGGTCAATCACTCCCAACAGGTCGTTAATATATTCTTGGGCTGCACCAATATTACCAACAATACAGCCGACGGGATTGTTGATTTCGTGAGCCACCCCAGCTACTAAGTTACCCAATGCAGACATCTTTTCACTCTGGACAATTTGCACTTGTGCTTGTTGCAGATCCTCTAGGGTTTTTTGCACTTGATGATAAAGACGAGCATTTTCTAGGGCGATAACGGCTTGGCTAGAGAGGAATTTCAGCACCAGGAGGCGATCGCTTGTAAACACATCACTGGTAACTTGATTTTCTAGGTATAAAATCGCGCTTAAATTACCCTGATTAACTAACGGCAAACATAGCACGCTTTTGGGGTGATGCTGATCAAGATAATTGCTCATCACACCTGGTATATCGGTTTTTAGATCATGGATGACAACTGTTTCTAAGGTATTTTTGACATACTGAATGAGCTTGACAGGAACAGTAGGATTGTTTTCCAGGGGAGTGGATTGTAAGGAGGTTTGCTGGGAGTTAGCTATTACTTTGACTTGCCATTCGCCCTCTTGACACAGTATTAAAGCACAATAATCAGCCCCGGAATTTTCCAGCACTGTCTCAGTCATGGTTTGTAGTAACTTATCTAGTTGAATTGTGCTAGAAATTGCCTGGGATACTTGCAGTAGTGCGGCAAAATCCAGCATATGGTTAATACTGGTGCTGGAAGAACTTTGGTGACGGGTAGAATGCACGGAACTAGTGAGGCTGGCGAAGGTTTCTAAAATACTCAGGGGCTGAATGACTTGTTGCAGTATTGGACGTAACAGTTGGGGATAACGGCTTTCTAGATCATTGGTTTTGGCGAGGCTACCCCAATGGGCGTAGCAGTAATAAGCCTCCTGCATATAGGCGGCGGCGACTTTTTCTTTACCCCAGTCCAGGTAGAATTTAGCCGCTAGTTCGTTAGCTAGGGCTGCTTCTTGGATGTAACCGTTGGTTTTGGCTAGGGCGATCGCTTGATCATATAATTCTATCGCAGCTGTTTTCTCGTCTAAAACGCGATGTTTTTCGGCTGCGACTAAATAGAACTTATGTTGATAATTTAGGGGCGCATGATCTGCCCAATTTTGCATTTTTTGTTGATTATTTGTAATCTTTTCCAAATGGCGAGATTGTTGCTTGGTATCCAACTTGGGATACAACGCAAGTATACTCAGAGATTGGTAAAAATTCTTCAACGGCACAATTAATAAACCAGCCGCACCCTGTTCATACTCTTCAAAGAGACTGGCGTATTTAATAGCTTGCTCATCTGCTCCTAACAAATAAGCCAAGAATAATTTCGCCAGATAAACGTAACAAATGCCATTGGTATTCCGGCTAGAAATTAAAGCAGGGAGAGTGACGGTTTCATCAAAACATTCACCCACTAGCATTTGTGGATTATCAACTTTAGCTTGTAAATTCATGACAGTTTGTCGCCATGTATTTCCCCAAATCAACGAGACATCTTGTTTAATATCCTGCATCAAAGCACAATATTTATTAGCCTCTGCTTCGGCAATTTCTAGATTTTGTCCTGTCCAGAATAAAAACTGAGCATAACAATTGGCACAATAGCCAACATATTCTAAATCACCAGTATCTAGACCACTTTTAAGACCTTCTAAAAATATATTTAAAGTGGAGTTAATACTATCTTGCCAATGTTTAATAAACAGCGCAAAAGTTAGATAAACTTTACTTCTTAGCTCTTGGGCATTAAATTTATCCAACACTGTCATAGCTAATTGACCGAATTGATAGCCATCAGCAATTTCCTCCGATGCACACAAAAATAATCCATACAAACTGTAGGCGATCGCAGATTGCGGAGAGTTACCATATTGAATACAGATTTTCACCATTGTGAATATCTTCAAAGGTAACAGCATTGGTTTGGCAAGATAAATCGGGGCAAATAAACCACATAAGATTCTTAAAGCTGCACCTTGTTGTAAGTCTGTCAGTTCGGGTAAATTTACTAAGTCTTCAATCTGCCGTTCCCCAAACAGTGACTTCAATCGACCATGTTCAGTTATGATGGTTTCTATGTTCCCATCTTCGGGCAAATCAATACCCAGTAAACCTAAAACTTCTCTACCTATATTGATTGCTTCTATGAGTTTATTTTGCGCTGTATAAGCTTGAATTTGAATTTCGTAAGCTTTGATTTTATCTAAGGTATGTTTGGCATTTACCAGTATTTCTCTCACTAGTAATTCGGAAGTGGGAAAATTCGTATTTAAATATTCAGTCTCCGCTACCAAATCATATAAACTCAGAGTAAGTTCATATTGATTTTGCCAACTATCTTCTTCAAGGAGTTTGATGGCTGTATTTAAATAATCGACAGCGACAACATAAGCAGTAGCAACTTTCGCTTTACGCCCAGCCATTAAATTTAATTCCAGCAATCGCTGTTTTTCAGGCTGATCTGTTAAATAAGCAACACCGACATTTAACTGATTAACAATA
Source organism: Anabaena sp. CCY 9910 (assembly GCF_963920875.1). NCBI lineage: Bacteria > Bacillati > Cyanobacteriota > Cyanophyceae > Nostocales > Nostocaceae > Anabaena > Anabaena sp. CCY 9910. The sequence goes on from NZ_CAWUDJ010000022.1 coordinate 4,506, forward strand.
TCAAAAATGCGATTTTCTAATTCTGTTTCTGGGGTATGAGTTAAAAGGAGTTGACCGATTCTCAAGTGAGTAGCTGTTTTCTGCTCTTGGGGAATTAGAGAATAAGCAGCTTGTTGTACACGGTCATGGAAAAATTTATAGCTGATGGTAATTTGGCAATCGCCTGTTGTTTGATGTGGGCTAGACTGGAAGAATTTATATGTTTCACTTAGGGGGAGAATTAACTCTTCTTGTAATGCCTTCCACAAGATTGTAGCTGTTTCTGCTGGAGATATTTCCGAGACGATCGCCAGGGTATTTAAATCAAATTGATTGCCAATACAAGCAGCTAACTTTAAAATATCTTGGGTGACTGGTGGCAGTTTTTGTAACTGCAATGCCATAAATTCCACCACATCATCAGTTAACGCTGCTGCCTTCACTTGGACAAGATCACATTGCCAATATCCGGTTACTAAATCAAAACAGATCAGTTCATCTTGATATAATGCCTTGAGAAATTGGGTAGCAAAAAAGGGATTACCCTGGGTTTTTTGGTTGACTAATTTAGTTAATGGTTGCGCTAAAGTTGCTGTACAATTTAGGGTATCCGTAATCAATTGATTGAGACTAGTTAAACTCAATGGTTGTAGAGTAATTGTATTGATTATCGCTCCTGTTTTCTCGATTGCCTCCAGAGTCAACATCAAAGGATGAGCAGGGTAAACTTCATGGTCACGATATGCCCCAAGCAGCAGCAAATAACCTGTTTTTGACTCCGCTATTAATCCTTGCATTAAGTTGAGGGAAGCGGAATCTGCCCATTGTAAATCATCTAAAAAGATAACTAAGGGATGCTCCGGTTTAGTAAAAACGTGGATAAAGTTCTGAAATAGTAATTTAAAGCGATTTTGTGCTGCATTCCCAGATAATTCTATAGCAGGGGGTTGCTCGCCAATAATGCGTTCTAATTCGGGAATGACTTCAATAATGACTTGTCCATTTTCACCTAAAGCCTGTAAAAGCTGGGTTTTCCAAGTCTGCAATTGCTCATCACTCTCACTCAACAATTGCCCTATTAAATCACGAAATGCTTGCACAAACGCCGAGAAGGGCGTACTGCGATTAAATTGATCAAATTTACCTTTAATAAAATAGCCCCGCTTCTCGACAATGGGCTTATGAACTTCATTGACAACGGCTGTTTTGCCAATCCCAGAGAAACCAGCCACTAGCATCAGTTCAGAATTACCATTGCTGACACGCTCAAAGGCTGTGAGTAGTGTAGCAACTTCCGCCTCCCGCCCATAAAGTTTTTCAGGAATCAGGAAGCGATCGCAAATATCCCGTGTAGCAATCTCAAATGCCTCAATTTTACCTGTATTTTGCAGTTGTTCCAGACAATTTTGCAAATCATACTGCAAACCCAATGCACTTTGATAACGATCCTCGGCGTTCTTCGCCATTAATTTCCCTATAATTTCTCCAATTACTGAGGGAATTTCTGGTCGTAATGCACACACTGAGGGCGCAGGTTTGGCGATGTGACAATGCACCAACTCCAAAGGATCATCTGATACAAAAGGTAACTTTCCTGTTAACAATTCAAATAACGTCACACCGAAAGTATAAAAATCGCTACGATAATCTATCCCTCTGTTCATCCTTCCAGTTTGTTCTGGTGCGAGATAGGGGAGTGTCCCTTCTAAAACCTTCGGGTGTTTAACGGCTTCGGTTTCCTTGGGTAGTAGTGAAGCAATACTAAAATCGATGAGCTGAATTTTTTTAGTATCAGGATGAATTAGCAGATTAGCGGGTTTGATATCTTTGTGGATGACACGATTTTGATAGAGGTCATGTAGAATGTTTGCCAGTTGAATGGCGATCGCTAACACATCCACCAAAGACAAAGAGTGGGTTTGACTATATGTTCCCAATGATACCCCACCAAAATCTTCCATTACCAAAGCGTAGCTGTTGCCATAGGGTTCTAGAGAAGTAGGGCGAACAACACCAGGAATATTTAAATTTTTGGCGATGGTGTATTGATTGCGAAACTGTAATAGTTCACTAAAGCTAGGATAATCGCGTTGCAACAGCTTAATCACCACAGGTTGCGCTACACTTTCCTTTCGCCGTATTCCACGATAAACAAGGGTTTTAGAGCCGTGATAAAGCTGCTCAATCAACTGATATCCAGACAGCAAAACAGTTGTATCTACGGTTGCACTCATGGACAACGACCTCATCTTACAGGGCTAAACTGCATAGGATATCTAGCTCTTAGTATGCCCATCATTTGGCTAACTCTAACTTTGTCTGTTACCGAAGAAGAATTCAGAATACATCCGCCTGAATCCAGCTTGGGGATTTGTAGCTCCTGGAAGGAGAATCGAGGTTTACTTGATAGGGTCAGTTGCCTTACCTGAAACTGATGATGCTCAGTAAATTTACAACAATGGCAGTTGAATGCAAAAATCACTGCCTTTACCTAATTGAGATTGTACTTCTAAGCTACCGCCATGTTTTTCTACCACAATTTGCCGAGCGATCGCCAATCCTAAACCTGTACCTTTGCCCACACCTTTAGTAGTAAATAAATGGTCGAAGATTCTCACTTTCACATCTTCGCTCATACCCTTACCATTATCTGCAATCGAGATGATAACTTGATTTGCCTCCATTGTTGTGCGAATCGTGATTTTTTGAGGATGGGCTTCTATTTCTTTATAAGATTGAGATTTTGCCACCTCATCAAACATATCAATGGCATTAGCCAGGATGTTCATAAATACTTGATTTAATTGCCCTGGGAAACATTTAATAGCTGGTAACTCACTGTATTCCGTAATTACTGGAATTGCAGGGCGATACTCATTAGCTTTGAGGCGATATTTCAAGATTAACAGTGTGCTGTCAATGCCTTCGTGCAGGTTAGCCATGACTTTATACTCACTATCAGCACGGGAAAAAGTACGCAGGCTGGTACTGATAGATTGAATGCGATCGCTTGCACCCTGCATAGAATTAAGCAACTTTGGTAAATCCTCACAGAGATATTGTAAATCAATGTTTTTTGCCTTTGTCTTGACAGGTGCGGCGGCTTCGGGATGATATTGTTGATATAGGGCGATATAGTCGAGTAAATCCTGTACATATTCTTGGGCATTGCTAATACTGCCATTCAGGAAGCCGATGGGGTTGTTGATTTCGTGGGCGACACCGGCGACTAAGTTACCCAAGGAAGCCATTTTTTCACTCTGGACTATTTGCAGTTGCGATTGTTCTAGTTTTTGGGCGTAGGTTTGTGCTTTTTGATAAAGTCGGGCATTTTCTAAAGAGATGGCCGCCTGAGTGCAGAGAAAGTTAAGCAAGAAAATGCGATCGCTAGTAAATACTCCACTAGTTGAGCGATTTTTTAAAGATACAATCCCAATTAATTGACCGTGGCTAATAATTGGCAAGCATAACAAACTCTTTGGTTGTTGACGAATCAGATATTCATCTATAACAGGTAAATCCGTTTTGAGATTGTCAATCATCACGATTTGTTGCGTGTTCTTGACATACTGAATCAATTTCACAGGTAGATTGGGATTACCATCGAGTAGTTCTGAACAAAGTTGTGTGGTTTCGGGTGTAGCTATAGCGACAACTTGCCATTCACCCTCAGAATTAGGACAGATTAAAGCACAGCGATCGCCTCCGGAGTTTTGTAAAATAATTTTTGTCAATTGATGTAGTAAATCATCAAGTTGCAGAGTAGCAGATAGACTTTGAGAAGCCTTGATCATACTTGCAATATCGATAGCGTTATTGATGTTTGTGCTATGACCCAAGCTAGAGTGTGAGGTATGAAGGGAAATATCTGGTGTAATTGTGCTTGTCAAGCTTTCCCACAGGTTCAGGGGTTGGGAAACTGGCTGAAGAATTGGGCGCAGCAAATGGGGATAGCGATGTTCTAGGTGATTAGTTTTAGCTTTCGCTCCCCAACGAGCATAGCAGTAATAAGCTTCCTGCATATAGACAGCAGCGATTTTTTCTTTGCCCCAACCAAGGTAGAATTTAGCAGTAAGTTCATTAGCGATCGCTTGTTCTGGGATATAGCCATTTTCTTGAGCTAGAGAAATAGCGCGATCGTAGAAATCTATTGCTTGTTGTGGATGTCCTAACACACGCTGTTCTTCAGCACAAATCAAATCGTATCGGTGCTGACAATTCATGGGTGCATAGGTAGCCCAATTTCGCAGCTTTTCTTTAGCATCCGCAATTAATGACCATAACTCATCTGTCTGAGAATTTTTGGCTAAATGTGCTGATAACTGGCTGAAACAGGCTAAAGCGGTATAAAAATACAGTATTGGTACATTCAGCATCCCACTACCGCCACCGGCATTCAGTTTTGCTTGTTGACAATGATAAAGTGTCTGGTCATGGCACTCAAATAAATAGGTTAAAGTTACTTTGCACATATGGAAATGCCATAACCCCGTTTTGTCGTTGGCTTTTTCCAGATTTGGCAAAGTTACCCCTTCATCAAAAATTGTGCCTACTAACTTGGTTGGGTTCTCACATTGTCTTAAGAGATTGGCAACGGTTTGGTGGACAATATGGAGGTAGCCTAAGAATGCTTGTTGTTTGATGTTTGCCAAGCCTATGCTGTAAGCCTGACATTCTGTTTCTAAGGCTGTGAGTTCTTTACCAACAAAATAAGCATGAAAGGCATAAGTATAACCAGAATAGCCAGCAAAAATAAGATCACCAACTTTTAGTCCCAGGGTATAGGCTTCTTGTAGTGGCTGGAGAGTTGTCGCCGCATTTTTCACCCAGTGAACAGTAAACTTGCTGGTCATGTATAAAACTTTAGCGGCATATTCTTGATTATTGAATTTATCTACTAACTGTAAAGCGAGTTGACCAAATTCATAACCTGTTTTGATATCACCAACTACAGCACAAAGTAATAATCCGTAAACTACATATCCAAAGCTGGAGGCGGGAATATTACCGTGGGTGACTGATAGCTGCACCTGCTGACAGCAAATCAAAGGATACAGGGGTGGAGATGCTAAGTAGGTAGGGCCACTAATCTGGACTAACATTCGCAGCAGTGCTTGGAACTGAGGCGAAGTCATCACAGGCAAGTTTAACAGCTCATCTGGAGAACGTCCTGCTAATTGCTGTCGGGTTTGCTGGAGAAAATCAACAAAATCTTGTTTATTCGGCTGACTGGGAAATTCAATCCCAAAAGATTGGAGAAAGTTTAAACCCGTGGTTAAAGCTTTGCTAAATTCACCAAGGCTAGTGTAAGCATCGATTTTAATTTCATATACCTTGGCAGCATCTAACAAACTCCGCGCTTGTTGCAAAACAATTTCCGCCAAAGTTTCCATCTGCGCCAAATCTGTATTCAGATAAGCAGCTTCAGCCGCGCTACTATAGCAAGCTAATGCCAAATCATACTGAGTTTGCCAGCTATCAGCTGGTAGCAAATTACAGGCATATTTTAAGCAATAGGTAGCAGTATCATAGGCAGTAGTAGCGATCGCTTTTCGTCCTGCTCTTAAATTCATCTCTACTAGCCTTGCTTGCTCTAGGGTATCATTGATGAGCGTACAGCCAATATTCAATTGGTTGACGATATCAAAAATTTGCTCCTCTAATTGTTCTGCTGATGTATGGTTTAATAAATGACGACCAATGCTCAGATGTACAACCTGTTTCTCTTGTTGGGGAATCAGGGAATAAGCAGCTTGCTGGACGCGATCGTGTAAGAATTTGTAAGCAACAGTAATTCCATCACTGTAGTTATCATTTAAACCATCCCCTTGAAAAAACTTGTAGGTTTCACTGATGGGTAAAATGAATCCTTCCTGTAACCCTTGCCACAAGTCAGTTGCTACCTGCTGCGGTAATTTTTCCGAGACGATCGCCAAAGTATTCAAGTCAAATTGATTACCAATACAAGCTGCCAGTTTGAGGATATTCTGAGTCTCATCAGGTAATTTTTGCAACTGCTTGGCCATGAACTCTACCACATCATCGGTTAATGCAGCCTCGCGTACCTGAGTAATATTACATTGCCAATGTCCCGCCTGGATATTAAAGGTGATGAATTGCTCTTGATGCAGAGTTTTAAGAAATTGCGTGGCAAAAAAGGGATTCCCTTGGGTTTTTTGATAGACTAATTCTGCTAGAGTTTGTGCCAATACCTCAGCACATTTGAGCATATCTGCCACTAACTGATTCAGGCTGGTTCTACTCAAAGATGCTAAGGTAATTCTGTTGATTGTAGCTCCTACTTTGCTGACTTCATTTAAAGTCAGCATTAACGGATGACCAGGAAATACTTCATTATCCCGATAAGCCCCAATCAGCAGCAAATACCCCTGTTCCCTCTCACTCATCAACAACTGCATCAATTTTAAGGATGCAGAATCTGCCCATTGCAAGTCATCCAAAAACATCACCAAGGGATGTTCTTTTGTTGTAAAAACTTGAGTAAATTTCTGGAACAACAAATTAAACCGATTCTGCGCCGCCGTACCCGATAGTTGTGCTACAGGTGGTTGTATGCCAAGAATACATTCCAATTCAGGGATGACATCAATAATTACATGGGCATTATCTCCCAAAGCCTCAAGAATCTTGGCTTTCCATGCTTTTAGTTGGGTATCCGATTCTGAAAGCAGCTGTCCCATTAAATCCCGAAAGGCTTGGACAAAGGCAGAGAAGGGGATATTACGATTGTACTGGTCAAATTTACCTTTAATAAAATAACCTCGTTGCCGCACAATGGGTTTATGAACTTCATTGACAACTGCCGTCTTCCCAATCCCAGAGAAACCAGCTACTAGCAGTAATTCTGAAGTACCGTTGCTGACTCGCGCAAAAGCATCTAAGAGTGTCTGAACTTCTGCTTCTCGCCCATAGAGTTTTTCGGGGATGGAGAAGCGATCGCAAATATCCCGTTGCCCAATGATAAACTGTTCAATCTGGCCTGTTTGGTTTAACTGTTCTAAGCAAATTGCCAAATCATGCTTTAAGCCTAAAGCACTTTGGTAGCGGTCTTCGGCATTTTTGCTCATTAACTTAGCGACAATTTGCGCGATCGCCTCTGGTATTTCTGAGTTAATTTCGTCTATCCTGGGTGCAGGTTTGGCAATGTGACTATGCACCAGTTCTAAAGGATCGTTACTAGCAAAAGGTAACTCTCCCGTGAACAATTCAAACAACGTCACACCTAGACTATAAAAGTCTGTACGGTAGTCAACGCCACGATTCATCCGCCCGGTTTGCTCTGGTGCAATATAAGCCAATGTGCCTTCTAATACATTGGGATGCTTGATTTCTTCGTTTTCTTTCGGTAATAGGGAAGCGATACTAAAATCAATTAATTTGACTTGTTTGGAATCTGGATGAATTAGGATATTAGCGGGTTTAATGTCCTTATGAATTACCCGATGCTGATAAAGTTCATGGAGAATATCGGTTAGTTGCAGCGCGATCGCTAATACATCCACCAAAGACAAAGAGTGGGTTTGACTATATGTTCCCAATGATACCCCACCAAAATCTTCCATTACCAAAGCGTAGCTGTTGCCATAGGGTTCTAGAGAAGTAGGGCGAACAACACCAGGAATATTTAAATTTTTGGCGATGGTGTATTGATTGCGAAACTGTAATAGTTCACTAAAGCTAGGATAATCGCGTTGCAACAGCTTAATCACCACAGGTTGCGCTACACTTTCCTTTCGCCGTATTCCACGATAAACAAGGGTTTTAGAGCCGTGATAAAGCTGCTCAATCAACTGATATCCAGACAGCAAAACAGTTGTATCTACGGTTGCACTCATGGACAACGACCTCATCTTACAGGGCTAAACTGTGTAGGATATTTAGCCCTTAGTATGCCCATCATTTGGCTAACTCTAACTTTGTCTATTACCCAACACCAAAACCCTATAATCGATTTGGGCAACATAATCTGAGAATTTCATCCCCATTTTGATCATGAGATTTTTATTCAAACTGATTGGTTTAGCACTACTACTGGCTGGTGTTTACTTTCTTGGTCAAAATATTTACTTTTCCACTAACGTGTATCCCTATTGGTGGCGAGGTATAGCGGCTGATGCTTCCATACTTTTTCTCACTTCTGGAATCCTCATGTTATTTGTTCTACCCCGTCAGGATAAAGCTTTAGGTTGGGTTGCACTAGGGATAGCAATATTCCTGATCTTTTTCAGTAGCCGCGCTATTCTCAACCCCACAAGTCTTTGGCAATTTTGCCTGTCAATGGCTTGCTTTGTCGGAGGGTATCAATTGTTAACTACAGGTCGCCTCAATATTTAGATTTCGTTGATACCCAGATATACCATTAGGACTTACGCACCCAGATTTTCTGCTGAGACCGGGTGTAAGGGTGTAAGGGTATAGGGGTGTAAGGGTTTCAAACATTTATTTTGAATTTTGTTGGCGTAGCCTACTCTTCTCCTTCTCCCGTCGGAGACGCTGCGCGTAGCTTGCTTCCCCATAGGGGTAAGAGAACGCTACGCGAACCCGTAGGGCATTTGAATTTTGAATTCATTGGTAAATAAACTATCTGTAGAGACACGATGAATCGCGTCTTCTACTCATCCCGTCCGTGAACTTGTGCGGGTGGGCTAGTTGCTTCCACGGCAGTAAATGGTTCTAAGATTTTGTAGGTGTGGCTTGCGCCTTTCGGTACAGTCCAAGAACTTCCTGGTTCTAGTAGGATCATTTGTCCTTCAATACGCAGCTCGGCGCGACCATTAATTACATAACCTACAGTTTCGTATTCGCGCCTGGTTGGTTGTTTATCTTCTCCTGGTTGTTCATCTTCCCAAAGACGCATTGAAACGGATTTGCCAGATGCTAAATATTTCTGACCGAGTTTACCTTTGGGGGAATGGTGAGAGTCGATTTTTTTGACGCTGGTATCGCTCATATTTAATTACCTGAGGGTTTGAGTACAACTTTGATGCAGTTATCTTTTTTGTGTTTAAAAATTTCGTAGCCGAGGGGTGCTTGTTCTAGGGGGAGGGTGTGGGTGATGACAAATGAGGGGTCAATTTCACCGTTTTGAATGCGTTCTAGTAAAGGCCTCAAGTATTTATGCACATGAGTTTGTCCCATCTTGAAAGTTAAGCCCTTATTCATTGCTGAACCCATCGGGATTTTGTCCAGAAAGCCACCATATACACCAGCCAGGGAAACATGACCGCCTTTAGCCGCAGACACAATGACTTGTCTTAATGCTGTTGGTCTGTCTGTTTCTAGCCTTACAGCTTGCTTTACTTGGTCATAGAAAGCCATCAAATCTGTACCGTGGGCTTCCATTCCCACCGCATCGATACAAGCATCAGGGCCGCGTCCACCAGTCATCTCTTTCAGTGCTTCCCCAATGTTTACCTCTTCGTAATTGAGAACTTCCGCATTACATTGTTCTTTAGCCATTTGTAGGCGTTCAGGGATGCGGTCAAAGGCGATAACTCTTTCCGCACCCAACATATATGCACTCTTGATAGCAAATTGCCCAACGGGGCCACAACCCCACACAGCCACAATATCACCAGGTTTAATATTGCAATTTTCCGCCGCCATGTAGCCAGTGGGAAAAATATCAGTTAAAAATAATACTTGTTCATCTGGTAGATTATCGGGGATTTTGAGTAAACCGACATCTGCAAAAGGTACACGGGCGTATTCTGCTTGACCACCAGCATAGCCGCCAAATAGATGAGAGTAGCCGAATAAACCTGCTGGAGAATGCCCCATTTGCAGTTCTACCATCCAGGCGTTGGGGTTGGAATTATCGCACAAAGACCATAAATCCCGTTGACAGAAGAAGCAAGAACCGCAGGAGATGGTGAAAGGAACAACCACGCGATCGCCTACTTTTACATTTTTTACAGCACTACCTAACTCGACAACTTCCCCCATGAATTCATGACCAAGGATATCGCCACTTTGCATTGTGGGAATATAGCCATTATATATATGTAAATCAGACCCACAAATAGCCGTAGATGTAATTTTAATAATTGCGTCGCGCGGGTTAATAATTTTTGGATCGGGTACAGTTTCTACCCTGACATCATTTGTCCCATGCCAGCAAACTGCTTTCATATTTATTAATCCTTAGGCATTAATTTTTTATCTCTGTATTTAGGTCATATATCCCCGACTTTAAAAAAAAGTCAGGGATCTAAACACCCACAGTTTGTTAATTATTAACTCCGGCTTCTAGCTTCTCTTACACGCTCTGGTTGTTGATAATAACCACCCTCATTCTGAGTATTTCGACTCACATTTTTACCTATCTTCCTTTGTACAGATTTACCAAAATCTTTAGTAGCTCTGGGTGTTTCTTCATCCAAGTTTAACTTTTCACGTACATTATCTGCGGTGTTTTTGAGGCGATTTTGGGCATTTCTTACTTGATTATCATTCCTGATACCTTCGTTATCGGGAGTACCTTTATAGTAAGTACCTTCTGGTGTTTGCACTGTATTAGCTTGTGCAATCATCGCAGTACCGTAGGTAAAAGATTGACCTATAAAGAATGTTGCTGCTACTAAGAAAACAACCAATATTTGACGAAGCAAAATATTTTGTATCCAAGAGATTACGCGATTCATAAAAATCCTCAATGAGATTATGTGTATATTGTTCGTTTAATGAATGTAATTAAGCATCTATCCGCAACTAGGTTTAGTAATCAGTAATTAGTAGTAGTTTCGGTCTAGAAATGAGTACTGAATGAGGAGTAAGAAGAAATCAATAGGAATTACACACCCATGTTGTCTGTTGAGTCTGGGTGTAAGGGTGTAAGGGTATAGGGGTGTAAGAATTCTAAACCTTGTCCAAACCCTCGATTTTTCGTTTTCATCGGTAAGTCCTAATTAATAATTCTTTTGCTCTCCATTTTTACGGTTTGAGTACAACTTTAGTGCAGTTGTCTTTTTTCTGTTGGAAAATGTGATAACCAAATGGTGCTTGTTCTAAAGGTAATTGATGACTGACTACAAAAGATGGGTCGAGTTTGCCATCTAGGATGAGTTGTAGTAACAAATTCATGTATTTTTGACCGTGCATTTGCCCCATCCTGAAGGTTAGACCTTTATTAAAAGCCGCGCCAAAAGGTATTTTGTCTACAAATCCACCGTAGACACCCATAATTGAGAGAGTCCCGCCTTTACGACAAGCAACCATCATTTCCCGCAATACATGGGGGCGATCGCTTTCTAGTTTCAGCTTTTGCTTTGTTTGGTCGTAAAAGTCTTCTAAACCAACGCCATGCGCTTCCAACCCGACTGCATCAATACAAGCATCAGGGCCTCGTCCGCCGGTCATTTCTTTTAAAGCCTCACCTGCATTGACTTCTTCGTAATTTATGACTTCGGCTTTAGCGTATTTTCTCGCCATCTCTAGACGTTCAGGAAAGCGATCTATGGCGATGACTTTTTCTGCACCCATCATATAGGCGCTAATCATGGCGAATTGTCCAACAGCGCCACAACCCCAAACGGCGACAGTATCACCCGGTTGAATATCACACATCTCTGCACCCATATAACCGGTGGGTATAGCATCGGAGATGAATAACAGCATTTCGTCTGGTAAGTCTGGTGGAACTTTTACCACACCGACATCAGCAAAGGGGACGCGGATATATTCAGCTTGTGCGCCGGCGTAACCACCCAAGAGATGAGAGTAACCGTAAATGGCTGAGGTGATATTGCCGTAGAGTTTTTCTTCTAACCAACCATTGGGATTCGAGTTATCGCACAGCGACCACATATCATGCTCACAATAGTGGCATCTACCACAACCAATTGTAGAAGGAACAACAACGCGATCGCCTATTTTTAAATTATCAACTCCGCTCCCCACCTCGACAACTTCCCCCATAAACTCGTGACCAATAATGTCACCCTGTTGCACTGTCGGGATATAGCCGCCGTAAATATGTAAATCAGAACCACAAATTGCGGTGGAAGTAATTTTAATAATCGCATCACGCGGATTGAGGATTTTCGGGTCTGGTACATTCTCCACCCGCACCTCGTTAGCACCATACCAGCAGACTGCTTTCATAATTTAGTCATTGGTCATTGGTCATTGGTCATTGGTCATTGGTCAATAGTCAATAGTCCATAGTCCATAGTTATTCTTCTCTGCTCCCACTGCTTCCTCTGCTTCCTCTGCTTCCCCTGCTTTCTTACTTCCTCCCCGATGGTTGTCCTTCGGTGGTGGCGATTTCTCCGGCTTCCATGAGCATTTTGAAACGGCGTAGTTCGTCGCCAATTTGCTGTTCTGGTTCTTCGCCGAAAAGTTTAGCAACAACAGCAGCTAAAGCACCTCCAGGGGGATTGTATTCTAAGACTACTTTCACTTCGGTTCCGCGATCGCCTGGGGCTTTTTGGAAACGCACAAAACCGGAGTTTTCCACGTCTGCGCCTTCCGCAGAAGCCCAAGAAATAAACTCATTTTCTCGGTCTTCTAAAATGTCTGCGTCCCATTCCACACTGTTACCTAAAGGCGCATTGGCTATCCAATGAGAACGTTTTTCGTTGTACACCTTCACAGATTTGAGATGCTTCATGAATGTGGGCAGATTCTCAAAGTTGTGCCAATAACGGTATAGCTCATCTGCTGGCTTGTTGATTGTCACCGTCTTTTCAACTTTGATGGGTTTATTTATGCCTATTGCTTCTTGGGCTTGCTGAATGGTGCTTTGTTTCGTCGCACCTTGATAAATTAAACCGCCACCAGCTAAGGCTGTCAGTACTCCCCGCAACGAGGCTTGTTTTAAACCCAGCAACACTAACGCTCCACCGCCAATCAGAGAAGCCCAACGCTCTGTATCACTAGCTTGGCCTGGAGTATTTCCCTGTTTATCTCCTGATGTCAAAGTCACGCTATATATCTCCAATTAAATATGGGGCGTTGTTGAATCAGGACTTACACACTGAACCAAAAAAACCTTCTGAAGGTGGTCAATAGTCAATAGTCCACAGTCCAAAAACCTTGATTTTGACTATTGACTATTGACAAAAAAGCCAGAAAATTAGTAACACTGCGTAATTCCTAATTCATATTCTCAATCAGCAACGCCCAAGAATTTTCCCCCTCTTTTACATCGATACAGCTGCCCCTGTTGTTGGCTTAGGTGGCTGGGCTGTAGCGTTTGTACGCGTCCGGTATAGTGATACTAGTCGCTGTTCGTATTTGACCAAATCTTTGTAGATTTCTTTGAAAATAGCGGTGGCTATGGGGTCAGTGTACATGGCGCAGAGATTACCAATATCACCAATACCTGTTTGTATATCGCCTAAGGCGCTGCGAATTTGATATATGTCATCGCTACCAGTTAAAGCGGTTTTTACTTTGGCGTATTGATTAGCGATATTTGCACTGAGGGACGGTTTTTCACCCAATCTAGTCAAATAAGTTTCTAGATATTCAATATGACGCTGTTTATTGGTAATCATTTCTTGGAACAGCGCTTTTGCTTCTACATCAGATTCTTTTTCTGTGTACTTCTCCAGCGCTTCCAGAGAATAACGTTCCCCACCTAAAGCAGTGTTCAGACCTCTGACAATATCACCTTTGGTTGAACCGCCCCAAGCATCAGCCAGTTTCCACCATTCTGCATTCCTATCTTTTTCATCTGGTAAGGCTGCATCTTTACCGCCATAACCAAGACGACTCAAAATCGCTGTGGTGAAAATTGCCAAATCTCCAGGTTCACGGGATGTAATCAAGTTACCGTCAACAACTAGCGCTTCATCTAGATAATCAGCACCAGCATTCATCATGTCTTTGCTGATAGCGATAAAACCGGTGGCTTGTTTACCTCGGAGTAAGTCGCCTTCAATTAAGACTTGTGGCCCGTGACAAACAGCCGCTACCAATTTTCCTTGCTCCATCGCTTCTTCTACAAAGCGGACTGTATTGGGGTTGCGACGCATTTTATCGGGAGCCATTCCACCAGGAATTACTACCGCATCAAATTCAGAGGCGATCGCTTCTGTTGTAGTACCATCAGCTTGGGTGGAAAGTCTGCCTCGTTTTCCCTTATATTTTTCATTCATCCGCGAACCGAGGACAACCACCTCAAATCCTGCTTGTTTTAAACCATTACAAGGAATAATAAACTCGGTATCTTCTACTGCTTGTTCGATGAGAATAGCTACTTTCTTTTTCCCAGAATTATTATGGTTGGTCATATTGTTTCCTGTCTAACGATAAACTAAAATTTCAACTTGGTAATTATGCTGGTACTTCACCAGTGGGTGATGTACCGAACATTTCTTCATAATCATGGGAGAAGTGAGAATGTAGTTTGGCAAATTCTTCTGGTCTAATAGCGTTTTGCAAAACTGCAAAAACAGCACGTACATGAATTGCTGTTGTTGTGGGTTCTAGATTCTCTTTTCTACTCACCCGCATGATGAAATCTTGCAAATTAAAACTTTCGTCTGGTTCCCCTGCTCTTCCCCGTAAGCAGTCTGCCAACTCTTGTGGTAATTGAGCAGCTAAGGTTTGCGCTTCTTCTCCAGAAATGCGTTCTTTGATAGTTTCTAAAGTGGCACAGGTAGCTCTCTGAGCCTCGTCACGAGAATTGGATTGAGCAAGGCTTTGTACATGAGTAATAAATTCGTTGTATTCCACCTTCTACCTCCACTAATGAAAATCGATAGTCGAAAGTAAGATTCAAATAACAGTAAATATGTTTTGGATCAGCGCAAAAAATAGTTATGAGTTAAAAATTATTGATCAGTTTTACTGGGTATTAAAAACTCCTAACTCATAACTAACAGATTCAACTACAAGTGGCTTAACCTTGATTTCATACTTTTTAGGTTAGGTGTAAATAGCTAGCATTACTTCGTTCTCAGGAGATAGATCCCTTTATTTCTAAAGTTGTACATCTTTTGCAGTACAACTTAATGGAAATAAAAAGTTATTGTGAGAACATAGAAACGGCTAGTATTATGACAGAAGAAACTAATAACCAAGAAATTAATACTGATGATTTGCCGCAGGAAATTACCGAATCCTATGGTACTGGTGTTAAAGAACCACCAGGATACAACATTGGTATAGGGCATGAGTACACAGAGACTAGCCCAGAATTTGATATGGGTGACGGCAATGACGATAATTATTGGGCAGATACCGTGGGTGATGAAGCGGTAGGTGGTACTGCTCCCACACCCGAACAGGATATCACTGAGGAAATAGAGGCCGCCGTGGGTTTAGAAATGCCCGATCAAGCTTTTCTTCACACTAATGAGATTTTAGAACAGCGTGATGATAGACGCTGGGAATTAGATCCCAAGTCTTCTGAAGATTATGAAGATAGGGGATGAGGGATTGGGGATTTTGGTAGGTTGCGGGTGTTCAGATCCCCGACTTTTTTAAAAAGTCGGGGATCTCATGACTTGTCAAGTTTCCTTTTCCACTTTTGCAAGACAACGACTGAACAGCACAAAAGTGGAATTTGTGGGTGGATTCTATTTAAAGAATTCACCCTTAAGTATTTAAAAATCTTGTGAACTATTCTCTGAACACGGATTTATAAGTATATACTTAGGTGGCTCATCGGTAGACTGTTAGTAGCTACTTAATATAGCTCGGTTTTGATTTTGATTTTGCCGACGGCTCTACCAACTTTTTCCCAGGCTCTAGCTGTTTCTATGTCTTGCCAGTCAGAGCGGAGAATTTCTGCTTTTTCGTAACAAATTTGCGACATAATCTTTAGCACGTCTGACACATTCATGCTATCTAGCATGGCTTGGATGTCTTCTTTGCTGTACATATTGCCGTCTCCATCGCACGCGTCTAGTCCCATAGGTCGGAGAAAAGTTGTAGATTCTATATATATTTGGATAATACCCGCAATGTGGCTATCTTCATATATTGCAATAGAATGAGATAGATATTGCTTTCACAACAGCTAGATGTATATCTTATGATTAACTCAATTGTTTAATTAAGACAAATATCTTACTCTATTAGTAGTGATGTTTAAACTACTCCGACTAGTAGCTGGGGCGATTTATGCCTGCATCATAGTTTTAATGGAGTGTAATAGCACAAAAAAATAGATGAATGCTGACTATTTTTTTAATCAGGGATTATCCGATAATTTATCGAGAGAATATCAAAGAACGGTCATTGGTGGCACTAAGCCAACCAATCGCAAGGTTGATGCAGAAACTTACTGTAAACGAGGGATTACTTTTAGCCGTGAACTGAAAGATTATCAGGGGGCGATCGCCTTTTTTAATCTAGCTGTAGAAATTAATCCTAATTATGCCCAAGCCTACTATCATCGGGGGAATGCGCGTTACTGTCTTGCAGACTTTACAGCAGCGATCGCTGATTATGACCAAGCATTACAAATAAATCCTACATTCGCAGAATATTATTATTGTCGAGGTAACGCTTACTTGGCTCAAGGTGACTACGATCAAGCGATCGCCAACTATATCAGCACCATTGAGTTTGATCCTCTGTTAGCCAGTAATATAAATGAAGATATTGCTAACGCCTATTATTACCGGGGCTTACATAATAGCGACCACGGTAATTATCAAGAAGCGATTATAGATTTACAACAAGCGTTGCAATGGCATCCTTACTTTGCCGCCGCTTACAGCATTCGTGGGAACATTTACTATAAATTGGGAGAATACCGACAAGCGATCGCCGATCATGAGCGAGCAGTACAATTAGACCCCAACCTAGCCGAAGCTTACCAAAATAGAGGTAACGCCTACTACGCTTTAGGCGCTTATCAAAAAGCGATCGCCGATTACAACCGCACACTAGAAATTAATCCTCAGCAAGTAGGAGCATATTATAATCGCGGTCTGATTAGTTTTTATCTCAACGAATATCAACAAGCCTTCGCAGATTTCAACCAAGTCTTAAGTTTCAACTCCAAAGATGCACAAGCATATTACCAACGGGGATTAATTTATGAAGCTTGGCAAGACTATCAAAGTGCATTGGCAGACTACAACCAAGCATTACAGCTAAACCCTGAATTAGCTGTAGTCTATGGTGTGCGTGCCAATATCCACCGCCATCTAGGAGACTACCCCAGCGCCTTAGCAGACGGCAATCGCTTACTGCAACTACAACCTAATTTCGCCGCCGGATATTGCGATCGTGGCACATCTCGCCGTTGCTTAGGCGATTATCGAGGAGCAATTACCGATTACAATCAGGCATTACAAATTAATCCTAATATTGCTGAAGCATATTACGGTCGAGCCATCGCCCACGAAGCCCTACAAGACTTGATTGGGGCAATAGCAGACTATACACATTCCATCCGCATATCCCCGGATTTTGCCCCCGCTTACTGCAATCGCGGCAATGCCCGTCGTCAGTTGGGAGATACCAAGGGAGCCTTAGCAGACTACAATCAAGCCCTAACAATCAATACCCAACTCAGCGAAGCCTACTACAACCGAGGCTCCCTGCACTACGACCAACAAAATTATCGCAGTGCGATCGCTGACTATACCCAAGCCTTGGAACTACAGCCCGAATCCGCCAGATATTACAGCGATCGCGCCCATGCCCGTTACGCCTTACAAGATTATCAAGGAGCAGTTGCAGATTATACCCAATCAATCGCCATCAACCCTGGTTATGCGGAAGACTGGTACAATCGAGGTCGTAGTTATTTACTCTTGGGATATCTAGAAGAAGCACTAGCTGACTTAAACCAAGCCTTGAAGTTTCAACCCCACTGGGCTTCAGCTTACCTCCTCCGAGCCGACATCCTGCGTAATCGCGGTGACTATCAAGCAGCGATCGCCGACTTCCAAAAATCAGCTGACCTCTATTCTCAAGAAGGCAACACACAAAACTATCAACAAATTCTCGAAATTATAGCTGGACTTAAGTAGGGGCAGGGGAAGCAGGGGGAGCAGAGAAGAATAACTATGGACTACTGACTACTGACTATTGACTATTGACACTTGTACAGACGCGATTAATCGCGTCTCTAACAACACAATCATTTTCTTTAGCCAGATACACCTTGAGTTCCCGCGAATATAGTATAGTCTGCTGTGATAGTGCCATCTGTTTAGTCGATAATTTCAGGAGTTTTGGGAATGACCGTTACAGCAGACCCCGTGACTTTGATGAAGCAAGAAGTGGGCAAAGCCGCCGCCGCCTTGGTAAAGTCCGGCTCGATTGTAGGCTTAGGTACAGGGTCAACTACAGCTTACACAATTCAATATTTAGGCGATCGCCTCAAGTCGGGTGAACTAACCGATATTGTTGGGATTCCGACCTCATTTCAGTCAGAAGTTTTATCCAAGCAATACGGCGTTCCTCTCACAACCTTAGACGCGGTAGCTCATATTGATATCGCTATTGATGGGGCTGATGAAGTTGACCCCCACAAAAACCTCATTAAAGGTGGTGGTGCAGCCCATACCCGCGAAAAAGTAGTTGATTACTTAGCTAATCAATTCATCGTTGTAGTAGACAGTGGTAAATTAGTAGACCGCTTGGGTTCGGTTTTTGCCGTACCAGTAGAAGTCATCCC
The DNA here is from genome assembly GCF_963920875.1 of Anabaena sp. CCY 9910. NCBI lineage: Bacteria > Bacillati > Cyanobacteriota > Cyanophyceae > Nostocales > Nostocaceae > Anabaena > Anabaena sp. CCY 9910. The sequence continues at coordinate 23,095 of NZ_CAWUDJ010000022.1, forward strand.
AATGGCAATCACCCCCGTTACCAATGCCATTAAGCAGCTAGGTGGCAAACCAGAATTGCGGATGGGTGTAAAAAAAGCAGGGCCGGTCATCACTGACCAAGGCAACTTTGTCTTAGATGTCAGATTCGATTCCATTGACGACCCAGTTAACCTCGAAAAAGTATTGAATAATATTCCTGGGGTTCTGGAGAATGGTATCTTTGTCAACTGTGCAGACATAGTTTTAGTTGGTGAAGTCAAAGACGGCCAGCCACTAGTCAGACAACTATAAAACTCAGGGCGTATTATGTCGTAGGCTAACGCACCATTCCAGACTTTCGGTGCGTTAGGACTTAATTTCCATAACGCACCTCACTATCATTTGAAAGCAGCATTCTCCCGCAAATGTGCAACACCAAAGTATTAAGCAATAATTAAGTAATTTCAGATTGCTGCGGGAATTATTCAACATTGTGGGTAATCTCAATAATAAATACCCACTTATTTGTTAATTCCCTGAGTTTATCTCATGATTGAAATCCTAGCAACACTTTCTGCTTCTGCGGCGGCAGGAATCAGAATAGGCGTACCTTTATTGATTATTGGATTGTTGCAGGGGAGTAACTTTTGGTCGCATATTCCGATTTTATCTCGTATTTCTTCGCCAGTTCTATTAGGCTGTTTAATCACTTACTCATTAGTAGAATTATTTGCCTCTAAAAAATTATGGGGACAAAGGATTTTACAAGTTATTCAGTTATTATTATCTCCCCTTGCAGGAGCAATTATGGGTTTAGCAGTAGTTTCAGCAACAGCAACCCCAAATTGGCTAATTATTACTATAGGAAGTTCACTGGCTTTAGTCCTGCAATTAGTTCAAGTAGGTTGGTTTTATCGCTTGCGTGGTTTGCCACTGTGGGCTGTTTTTTTGCAAGATACTTTGTGTATAGCTCTAGTACTGTTTGCTTTTGATGCTCCTTGGCAAGGCGGAGTCATCGCTTTAATCCTGCTTTGGTTTGCTGTGCGTAGTGCGAAAGAATGGTACGAATGGTACCACAATAAGGCATAAGAGACTTGGGACTGGAAAATCAGTAAATTCAGGTATCAAAGTACGGTGGTGTGAGGATATAAAACCGTAAAGTGCTTACATTCCTATACTTTTATGCCCTTAGATACTTCAATTTAATTTCAATAACAAATTTTTGTGCATCAATAATATACGAGTAATTACGGAAAAACTTATAATTAAATAATACATAAGTGTTAAAGTTTTTGTTAAAAGCAAAAAATTACGTTTAAATACTCCTGCAAAAATGCAAAACTAGCCCTAGTCTCAAAAAGTATCTATATATCAAGTTACTATGCTTAGGTTAGTTGGCTATCAAAATTTGACGCAAATTTATGCTGGGACAAGAACCCTAATTTATCGAGGGATTAGGGAAGAAGATCAAAAGCCAATAGTTCTTAAAATATTACGGTATGAATATCCTAGCTTTAGTGAATTGGTACAATTTCGTAATCAATATACTATTACTAAAAATCTCCATATTCCTGGAATTATTCAAACTTATAATCTAGAAAATTATGAAAATAGTTATGCTCTAGTAATGGAAGATTTTGGGGGAATTTCTCTCAAAGATTGGTCAAACCAGAATAGCGAAATATCTTTAGATGAGTTTTTTCATATAGCTATTCAAATTGTCACTATCTTAGATGGACTGTACCGGAGTCGGGTAATTCACAAAGATATTAAACCCAGCAACATCCTGATTAATCCAATAACTAAAGAAATCAGATTAATTGACTTTGGGATTGCATCCCTTCTTCCCAGAGAAACCCAAACTCTAACTAGTCCTAACGTTTTGGAAGGAACCCTGGCTTACCTTTCACCAGAACAAACGGGACGCATGAACCGGGGAATTGACTATCGCAGCGATTTTTATTCTCTTGGGGTGACTTTTTTTGAACTCCTCACAGGACAGTTACCTTTTTGCTGTGATGACCCTATGAAGTTACTCCACTGCCATATTGCCAAACGTCCGCCACAAGTCCACGAAATTAATTTTACTATTCCTTTAGCTGTGTCTAACATTGTCTTCAAGCTGATGGCTAAAAATGCTGAAGACAGATACCAAAGTGCTTTGGGGTTAAAACATGATTTGGAAACTTGCTGGCGACAATGGACAACCCAAGGAGAAATTAGCGCTTTTGAGTTGGGGAGGAGGGATATTTGCGATCGCTTCATTATCCCAGAAAAACTGTATGGTCGCCAAGCAGAAGTTAAACAATTACTCGCCACCTTTGAGAGAGTATCCCAAGGACATAGGGAAATGATATTAGTTGCGGGGTTCTCTGGTATCGGGAAAACTGCAATTGTTAACGAAATCCACAAACCAATTGTTAAACAAAGTGGGTATTTCATTAAGGGTAAATATGACCAATTCCAACGGAATATCCCTTTATCTGCGATCGTCCAATCATTTCAGGATTTGATGGGACAATTATTGGGTGAAGCCAATACTCAAATTCAAGACTGGAAAACACGGATTTTAGCCGCATTGGGAGAACAAGGTCAGGTAATTATCGATGTTATCCCCGAACTCCAATCAATCATTGGTCAGCAACTTCAAGTTACAGAACTTGAACCTAGTGCAGCACAAAATCGCTTTAATACACTCTTCTTGAAGTTTATTCAAGTCTTCACAACTAAGGAACATCCTCTAGTCATCTTTCTCGATGATTTACAATGGGCTGACTCCGCATCCTTAAAGTTAATTCAGTTATTAATGAACCAAATAGATAATCATTATCTATTGCTGATAGGAGCCTATCGTGATAACGAAGTCTCTTCAGGACATCCTCTAATTTTAACACTACAAGATATTCAGAAAAATACAGAAAATATCGAGACTATTACTCTAAACCCTCTAGAGCTTTTGGATTTAAATCATCTTGTTGCTGATACGCTTAAATGCGATAAAGAAGTGGCTTTACCATTAACACAGTTAGTGTATCAAAAAACACAAGGTAATCCATTTTTTAGCAATCAGTTTCTTAAATATCTATATAATGAAAATTTAATCAGTTTTAATTTTGATAAGGGTTTTTGGGAATGTAATATAGCCCAAGTTAAGACATTATCTCTAACAGATGATGTCGTTGATTTCATGTCATTGCAACTGCAAAAGTTACCTGAAGCAACGCAGAATGTTTTGAAATTAGCTGCTTGTATTAATAATCATTTCAACTTATCCGTTTTAGCAAATATTTACGAAACATCTCTTGCAGAAACAGCAGCAGCTTTATGGACAGCTTTACGAGAGGGTTTAATAATTCCGACAAACAAAGTTTATAAATTTTTCCATGATGATTTATCTCTCAATCATTCTTATAATTTAAACAATAATATTGAACCCATCACAGTTGAATATAAGTTTCTCCATGACCGTGTTCAACAAGCTGCTTATAGTTTAATTCCCGAAGATAACAAAAAACTTACCCACTTAAAAATTGGGCAGTTAATGTTAGCTAATAGTACCCCAGAAATCAGAGAAGACAAGGTTTTTGAAATAGTCAATCAATTCAATATTGGGGTAGATTTAATTACAGAAGCGCCAGCACGTTATGAATTAGCACAGCTAAATTTACAAGCTGGAACTAAAGCTAAAAGTGCTACTGCTTACGGTGCAGCCGTGGAATATATAAATTTAGGGATAGGATTACTGACAGCAAATTGTTGGGAAAGTCAATATAGGTTGACATTATCACTATATTTAGAAGCAGTGGAAATAGCTTATCTTAGTACAGAATTTGAGAGGATGGAGAACCTAGCTGAAACTGTGCTAAAAAATGCCAAAACATTACTAGATAAAATCAATATTTATAGCATTAAAATTCAAGCCTGCATTGCTCAAAATCAACTTTTATTAGGTATTGAAACTGCTTTGCCCGTTTTGCAAATGCTAGGTGTACATTTACCTCCTAAACCTACACAAACAGACATTGTTAAGTCGCTCCAAGATGCAAATTCAGTACTAATGGGTAATAGAACTTCAGATTTAATTAACTTACCCAAAATGGACAATCCTGAGAAATTAGCAGCCTTGTCTATTCTTTCTAGTATGTTTGGTGCTGCTTATAATGGCTATCCCGCAATGTTCCCTCCATTGATTTGTGAGGAAGTAATATTATCAGTTAAGTATGGTAATGCACCTGTTTCAGCTTTTGCTTATGCTAGTTACGGCGCAATTTTACTCACATTTATGGGAGATATTGATGCTGGCTATGAATTTGGTAACCTTGCTTTGAATTTAATCGCCAAGCTAGATGCTAAAGAACTAAAAGCAAAAACTTTTTGTGTAGTTAGTTGTTTGATTAAACATTGGAAAAAACATCTCAGATATACATTCCCACTATTTATTGAAGGGTATCATAGTGGTTGGGAAACTGGAGACTTAGAATGGTCGGCTTGGTGTGCTTTTTCGTATACTCTTTACTTGTATTTAGCTGGCACTGAACTATATAGCCTAGAGCAAGAAATGTCCATCTATTCTCAGGCGATCGCTCAATTTAAGCAAAAGACATCTCTCAATTATCTTAACATCTATTACCAGTCTGTTTCCTGCTTGCTTGGTGATACAGAAAACCACCTACAAATCAAAGGCAATATATACGATGAAGAAGTCATGTTATCAATACATGAGCAGGCAAGTGACCGCCCAGCAATTTATCATTTATATATTAACAAACTGATTCTTTGTTACCTATTTTGCGAGTATGAACAGGCAATTAAGAATGCAGAAATTGCTGAACAGTATTTAGATGGTGTTCTAGGAATATATGTTGTTGTACTTTTACCATTTTATGATTCCCTGGCTCGTCTAGCGTTATATCCCCATACAACAGTTGATATTCAACAGAAGATTCTGCATCGAGTTAGTGAGAATCAAGCCAAAATCAAACAATGGACAGATTATGCCCCAATGAATCATCAGCATAAATTTTATTTAGTAGCAGCAGAGCAAAATCGCGTTCTTGGTAAATATCTAGAGGCGATGAATGACTATGACCTTGCTATTACAAATGCTAAAGAAAATAAGTATTTACAAGAAGAAGCCTTAGCCAATGAATTAGCAGCTAAATTTTACTGGGAATTGGGTAAAGAGAAAATAGCTCAAGTTTACTTTACTGATGCTTATTATGCTTATACACGTTGGGGATCTATAGCAAAAGTCAAGGATTTAGAGCAGCGTTATTCTCAGCTATTTTCTCTTCTATCTCGACGCTCGAATTTGATGTTCAACCCCAATGATACAATTGTCAAACATGATTCTAATTCCTCACACATTCATCAAACCCAACATAATACTCATTACTATAGTACGACAATTTCTAATGTCTTAGATTTGTCTAGTGTCATGAAAGCTTCCCAAGCCCTAGCGAGTGAAATCAAGCTTGATAAACTACTTTCTGCATTAATGGAATTGGTAATCGAGAATGCAGGAGCAAAAAAATGTGTGTTAGTTTTACTCAAAAATGAAAAATTAGTGATTGAGGCGATCGCCTCAATCAATCAAATTCCCATATCAACTATTTTGGTATCAATACCAATTGCAGAAAGTGACGAAATTCCTATCTCTTTAATTAACTATGTATCTCATACTTCTCAAACCTTAGTGATTGATGATGCGACAATTGAGGATTCATTTATCTCCGATCCCTATATCCGAAAAAAAGAACCCAAAAGTTTATTATGTACTCCCATCATCAAACAAGGTAAATTGATGGGCATACTATATCTAGAAAATCATTTAACCACAGGGGCATTTACTAGCGATCGCCTACAAGTTATTAACCTATTAATGGCCCAAGCCGCTATATCTTTAGAAAATGCCCAGCTTTACGGACAACTAGCAGAATATTCTCAAAATCTAGAGTTAAAAGTTGAGCAACGTACTCAAGAATTAAAAGAAAAAGCCAACCAATTAGAGTCCGCACTGCAAAAACTTTCCTCAACCCAATCACAATTAGTTCAAGCCGAAAAAATGTCTAGTCTGGGTCAATTAGTTGCTGGTATTGCTCATGAAATTAACAACCCTGTTAGCTTTATTTACGGCAATTTGACCTACACATCTGAATACATTAACTCCTTATTAGATTTGATTCATTTATACCAGCAATTATATTCCCAACCCCTACCAGAAATTCAGCAAAGAATCTCAGATATTGAACTAGATTTCATCACAGAAGATTTGCCTAAAATGCTTAAATCCATGCGGTTTGGAGCGCAACGTATAGAAGAGATTGTTTCATCTTTACGGACTTTTGCACGATTAGATGAAGCAGGAATGAAACGAGTAGACATTCACTCTGGTATTGATAGCACTTTGTTAATTTTGCAACATCGGCTGAAATTTAAGCAAAATAGGCAATCTTTACCTATAGCCGTCAAACAAAACTACGGTAACATCCCACAAATTTACTGTTATGCTTCCGAGTTGAATCAAGTCTTTATCAGCATCCTCAGTAATGCCATAGACGCTTTGCAAGAGGATGTAAGTAATCAATCAGGGAGAGAAAAACAGCCGACAATTACCATCTCTACAGAGGTCAAAAATGCAGAATCAATACTAATTCGCATTGCTGATAATGGCCCTGGTATGAGCGATTCAGTACTCGGTAAAATATTTGACCCATTTTTTACAACTAAACCAGTGGGTAGTGGTACAGGTCTAGGACTATCGATCAGTTACGCGATCGTGGTAGAAAAGCATGGTGGTCAATTACTTTGCTCCTCTAGCCCAGGCATGGGTACAGAGTTCACCATTGTCATCCCTATTCAGACTTTTGATACTGCAATCAGTAGAGAAACAACTAACACCAATTCAAAATTAAGCAAGTGTGATTCAGCATAGGTTTGAGAGTTTTCATCTACATCATGTTTGTTGTGAATTGCTATGAGCAGAGGGTAATAATTACTAACTAATGATTGATGACCGAAGCATAAAAAAATACAAGTTACTCTCTGAATAGGCGCTAAATTTTTTGAGGCAGATTGTAATTTTAAATTTTGTAGCTTTAGCCTCCCGTAGGGTATTTTGAATTTTGAATTCCCATAAGGGGTTGCCCAATCCATGTTAAGATACATCTCAATTATGAAAGCTGTGTTGGATTAGGTGGATTTAAACAAACATGGAAGCAGCACTATTATTAGCAAAACTGCCTGAAGCTTACCAAATCTTCGATCCTCTGGTCGATGTTCTCCCAATTATTCCTGTTTTCTTTTTATTACTTGCTTTTGTATGGCAAGCAGCTGTCGGATTTAGGTAAGTTCAACTATAGTCAATTTCTAGGACAGGTAGTTTACCTGTCCTATTTTTTTGTAATTACTCTATCTTGATAATTCTTAATTTTTTGTAATAAATGGGGATAAATTCAGTAATATAGGTGTAAAGCTTGACCCGCTTACAGTCAACGAGGAATTAGTCAGCTATGGGTAATATCAAATTCGTTAAAGAAGATAAAGAAGTAATCGCTGCGGATGGTGCAAATCTGCGGCTTAAGGCAATGGATAATGGCGTTGACATTTATAAGTTTTTTGGCAAACTCACAAATTGTGGTGGTGTCGGTCAATGTGGTACTTGTATTGTTGAGATAGTTGAAGGAATCGAAAATCTTTCTACTCCGACAGATGTGGAAAATCGGATGTTAAAGAAAAAGCCAGCTAATTACCGTTTGGCTTGTCAAACTTTAGTAAATGGCCCAGTAAGTGTAGTAACCAAACCTTGAAGGATTGGTATTGAGCAAGTAAAAAAAAAGAGCTAACACTGGCATCGTTGATGCTATTCTAAAATTGTTGACTGGAAATTAAAGAGAGGCGTTCTTGCCATGCAAGTTAATGACTTAGGGTTCGTAGCGAGCATTCTGTTCGTACTAGTACCCTCTGTGTTTTTAATAATTCTGTACATTCAAACAGCCAGCCGCGAAGGTAAAAAAGATAGTTGATTGATTTTCGTATAAAATAAGAAACCCCTATACCCGATGGTAGAGGGGTTTTTCGTGTCGAAAGTTTGGGTGAAGAATGTAGGGGGGATAAGGGTATAAGGAGTTAGAGGTGTAAGGGAAAAACTTTCAAGTCTGTTAACCGTCAACCGTCAACAGTCAACAGCTATAAATTACTTCACCACACCCCTAAACCCCTAAACCCCTAAACCCCTAAACCCCTAGTTAACCAGTTGTCCTCGCTAATAATACAGGACAGCTAGCATTAACTCGCACATAGTCTGACAGTGAAGCACCGATGAGTCTGTCTAGATCGACAAAATTCTTAGCCACCGACGGACGGCGATCGGGTGATCCGAGTAATAATAAATCTACATTCAACTCATCTGCTAGGCGACAGATTTCTTCTCCTGGTTTGCCGCTACTGGTAAAGCAGCGAGTTTGTACACCATATTTTTGTGCTTCCGCTACGGCTGAAGCCAAAACAGGATTTTTATCTGGGTTAATTTCCGATACATCTGAGGTTTTACCACGCAAATCGGTTGTCACATTAGCCAAAATTAATTGACTACCGACAATACCCTGCAACAAAAACAAGGCTAGATTTAAGCAATGTTTTGCTGCGTCAGAATTATCCATCGCTACCATCACTCGCTTAATTTTTTTGACATAAATGTCATCTTTAACCAGTAACATTGGGCGAGAAGACAGCTGAAAGACATACTGACTCACTGAGTTTGATAAAATCGATTGCAGACGTTTAAGTCCGCGTGAACCCATAATAATTAAGTCAGCGTCAATTTCATCGGCTACCTGACAAACAACATCTTTAGGATCTCCTTGGCGCAAAATCGAAGAAACCTGGCTAGGATCTAAGTTCAAACTCTGAATTGCATTAGCCAAAATTTTGCCACCTTCTTCCCATTTATCTGTCATGGCAGAAGATGTTGCTTGAGAAGGAACTACGTGCAGGACTGTAACTTTTGCAGATTGGATTGATGGCACTTCTTTCAAAGTTTTGAGCATTTCTTCTGCGTGTCCCAATCCAGAAACAGCTAGCAAAATCTTTTCTATCATTGTTAGTTCTTGTTTTAAGGTTGCTTGGTGTTTAATTTTTCTTCTTGGTTCGGATGAAATGTTCACCACCTGGCTCAACAACTTAGTAGTTAAGTTAGCACAATGCCACTATATAGATATTAGCCATCAACACTCAAAAAATTAATTCCTTTGAAGAGACTAATGTTTGTTAAGTTTCATTGCACTTGAGTTACTTAACTTTTCATCAAGGTTGCAATCATTAAGCTTACTCTCAATATTGCCTGATAAAATTCACAATTTATGATGTTGGTTATTATTTTTAATCTATATTCAATATTTTTAATTAGAGAAACGTTAAATATTGCAAAGTTAATCCTCTTGTGATTGGTTGAGATTATAGCTGATGTAACCGATAAAGTATGTGAAAAAAGCACCGGATTAATAGATTTATTTTATACTTTATATAATAGAAAAGAGTTATTATGACAATGAGTCTTTTTTTACTTTATTTTTGCTGTTAATTAGCAAATTTAAACCAAGAAATGCCCAAATATTTTACAAACTTTTATATATTTAAATGAGACTAATATATGTAATTTTGTAAAGTAGTTTTATGGGCAAAGATTTCTTTGGCAGCTAGTATCTTCCCGTGGATTATAATATAGGTAAGGAATAGTCAATGATAGCTAGCAATGGCGTTTTGCCAACCGTAGGTCATTCCCTCTACCCAGTCGTTTGCATAATCTACTCAGCTAGAGCATTAACAAATTCTTAGGAATTTCTCGCCACATTTGGTTATTGTTGTCAACTTACAGAGGAAGTATTACTCTTTGCGTAATATTTCTTCATTCATCAATGCGTAAATCCCGAATCAACCTGTGATAACTCCCAAGTAAACATAACTTTGGTGATTGCTTGAGGTCAAAGGAATCCTTGTAGTCATCAAGAGTGAATTTATTGATTCAGGAAGTAAAAATATGAAACTTTGCTATCGTGGTTTGAGTTACGAATACGAACCCAATCAAGCAGAAAAATACCAAGTTTCCCACGGTCAGCGATCGCATCAGTTAAAGTATCGGGGGATTGCTTATGATACTAACCCTGAGGTAACGGTAGACAAAGTTAGTTTATCATTTGTAGCGCATAAATTAATTTACCGAGGAATCGCTTACTTTATCAGTAGAACTCAACCAGAAATTAACCCAGTCGATGGAGCAGTAAAAATTCACGGGTTGGTATAATTCCTATTTAAATAATTGCTGTAATTGCTGTGCCATCTTTGCGAAGGAATACCAAGTAGAGGCGCAGAGAAGTATCACACTCTCCGCGTTCCTCCCCGTAACCCTTGGCGTAACTCTGCGTTTAAGTTCCTACCTCAATACTTAAGCAGCATTGGGCAGCAACCCATTATGCTTGAGCAAAGAAGCTGTACTCGGTTCCCGTCCTCGGAACGCTGCGAACACCTCCATAGGATGTTTGCTACCACCAAGAGCTAATACAGTATCCCGATAACGTCTACCCGTAGCTTTAATGGCGACTTCATCTTCTAGCCCAGCATCTTCAAAAGCGGCGAAAGCATCAGCACTGAGTACCTCAGCCCACTTGTAACTGTAGTATCCCGCAGCATAACCACCTGCAAAGATATGCCCAAAAGCGCAGAGGAAAGAGTCTTCTGGTAGCGGTGGCAAAACAGTAGTCTGTTGAGCGACACGATGACGCACATCGGCGGCGGTTTCCTTACCCCCTGGGCGATAGCGGGAGTGTAATTCCAAATCAACGCTGCTAAAGTGGAGTTGCCGCAAGATGGCGCTACCGCTCATATAATTACGGGCGGCTAGGAGTTTTTGATAATAATGTTCTGGTAGAGGTTCCCCAGTTTCGTAATGTTTAGCCAAGCTAAATAAAGTGGTACGCTCATAGCACCAGTTTTCCATAAACTGACTTGGTAGTTCTACTGCATCCCACTCTACATTATTGATGCCTGCGGCTCCAGTGTAGTTAACCTTGGTGAGCATATGATGTAGCCCATGACCAAATTCATGGAATAGGGTTTCTACCTCATAGAATGTCATCAAACTAGGTTTACCATCCACTGGCGGAGTTTGGTTACACACCAAATAAGCCACAGGTAAACGCACAGTTGTTACACCATTTTCTGTGATGATGGCGCGATTGATACAGGTATCCATCCATGCACCGCCACGTTTTTCACCTGGACGGCTGTAAGGGTCTAAGTAGAAATAGGCGATGGGGCTACCTGTTTCATCAGCTATTTGGAAATAACGGATATCTTCGTGCCAAACTGGGGCTTGTCCATCTGCTGGGGTAACGGTAATGCCAAACAGCCGATGCACCAGTCCAAATAAGCCATCGAGGACTTGGGGTAGGGGGAAGTAAGGACGTAGTTCTTCGGCGGTGAAGGCAAATTTTTCTTCTCGTTGGCGTTCAGCCCAAAAGCTAATATCCCAGTGTCGTAAATCTGCGGCTTCTGGCGCTCCTTTAGAGGCTGCAAAGGCTCTCAAGGTTTCTAAATCTTTAACAGCTGCATCGTAACTAGCACTGCGTAATTCTTCTAATAGTGCTTCAACTGCTTCCACATTGGGAGCCATTTTACTGGCTAGGCTCAACTCGGCATAATTTTGGAAGCCCAATAAATTTGCCAGTTCTTGGCGTAACTCTAAAGTCCGTTCGATAATTGGGTTGTTATCTAATTCACCAGATGAGGCGCGGGTAATATAAGTTTTGTAAAGCTTTTCGCGCAAATCACGCCTGGTGCTGTGCTGGATGAAGGGGGTGTAACTGGGGATATCTAAAGTAATACGCCAAGGGCCATTTTCTGGTGTGGCATTTTCTGCACCATTTGCCCGCGCTGCTTGTGCTGCTAAACTAAGTAAACTTTGGGGTAAGCCGTCAACTTCTGCTTGAGTAGTGAGGGTGAGGCTAAAGGCTGTGGTTGCGTCAAGGACATGGTTAGAGAACTTGGTAGCCAATTCTGCCAATTCCATTTGAATAGCATTGAAACGTTCCCGTGCTTCTCCTTGCAAGCCCACACCAGAAAGTTCAGCATCCCGAATGGCTGCTTCCACAATTCGCTGTTGGGCTGATTCTAAAGTTTGCCAACTATCACTGGCGCGGAGTTGTTTAAAAGCATTGTAGATGGGTTGGCTTTGTCCCAACTTGTTAGCAAACTGCACTACTTGTGGTTGCACAGCTTCATGGGCTGTACGCAGTTCTGGGCTATTTTTCACACCCATTAGATGATTTACTATACTCCAACTCCAGGTCAGGCGATCGCTTAACTTTTCTAAAGGTTCGACCAAGCCATCCCAGGTAGGCTGTACATTCGCTTCCAAGGTAGTCAGTTCTTGTTCCAGTTCCGCCAATAATTGTTCAAAGGCTGGTTGTACTTGTTCTGGTTGAATTTCCGTAAATGGAGGCAAGCCAGAACCTTTAAGTAAAGGATTTTGAGTAATGGTAGTATTCGCACTCATGGTTTGATGTGAGCCGCAGATTATGGGTGACTATATTCTACTAATGTAGCGATCGCTGCACTATTTCGCCCTGCCATAATGCCAAAATCGCCAATCTTGTAAGATGTCTTCACCAGGAATTTCGACTCTTTTCTGAAAATTGTAGCGATCGCCCCACTTTGTTACTGATAAAATCCACAACATCTTATGGTACCCTCCAGGGTACTATTAGACATAACGCTTCAACGTGTATATTCCCCAATGTAGCTTAAATCAGCAATTATCCCAATCCTATGAAGTTAATCAAAAAGCTGGCGATCTTAGTAGGAACTACAATGACTTTGGCTAATGCGTCATCATCTGTGATGGCTGCTGATTTTCGGACTACTTTGGCATTTTCCAATTCCCTTGTCACTGATGTCACTAAAATAGTGGTTGATTGGTCAAGCGACCAAACCAGCAATCAATTCATCACCGAGAATGATTTAGATAATTTGTCATATCAACTTTTTGAAGGAGCGTCTTTAATATATTCAGAAGATGTCATCAAAAATGGAGCAGTACAAGCCATTGGTGGAGTACAACGTTCCATCTCTGATATCTCTTTCTGGTATTATGATGGGGCTATTGTTCAGTTTAAAAACGACATAGGCGGTGGTACACCATTGCAATCTCAGGCACAGGTAACTCAAGGGATTACATACAATGTGGAATTAACACCTCGGTTTCTTGTCCAAATCGGTCAATCGCTTCCTAACCCTTTACCTAGTAATATAAGACTTCAAGAATATAATTCGGGAATATTGGTACCGAGAACATCCCCATCGTTATGTAATAATTTCCCTGGTAGTATTAATTCCTGTATTGGTATAGATGAGCCGACCTTAATCAACCAGCAAACAGAAGTAATACAATCAGCCCAATCAGTTCCCGAACCCTCATTCATACTTAGCATGGGAACAATAGCGGTTTTAGGCTTTGGTGCTAATCAGCTATCACAATTGAAAACAAAGCGAAAGAATCAAGCAAGTTAAGCAGCAATTTTGCAAAATTCTCATGACAACTTTGCACCCTTAGTTATAGGAATAGCAAATAAGTAATTTATTAGTATTGGGTAAACTCTGGGAAACAAACTGTACCAAGATTTTTACACATCTGGATGAATTACGAATATTATGCGCGCCATGATTTTAGACGCACCGCGTCAACCCTTACGTCTGACAGGGTTACCAATACCAAGACCAAATCCAGAACAAGTATTGATTCGCGTTCACGCTTGCGCTGTTTGTCGCACAGATTTACATATAGTGGATGGAGAATTGGCACACCCAAAACTACCTTTGATTTTGGGACATCAAATTGTGGGAACGATTGAAGCTTTAGGAGAACAAGTTGATCAATTTCATCTAGGTCAAAGGGTTGGTGTACCTTGGTTGGGTCATACTTGCGCTCATTGTCCTTACTGTCTCTCTGGGCGGGAAAACCTCTGTGATTATGCTGAATTTACAGGTTATAATATAGACGGAGGCTATGCAGACTATACAGTAGCTGACCACCGCTTTTGCTTTCCCTTAGACCCCACTTATCCAGACTTACAAGCTGCACCTCTGTTATGTGGAGGTTTAATTGGCTACCGGGCTTACAATATGACTGGGAATGCTGAGAAACTGGGTTTTTACGGTTTCGGTTCCTCTGCTCATATCTTAATTCAACTAGCACGTTATCAAGGGCGCAAAGTATTTGCTTTCACTCGTCCTGGGGATATTGATGGGCAAGAATTTGCCCGTCAATTAGGTGCAAATTGGGCTGGTGACTCAGATGTATTACCGCCAGAACCTTTAGATGCAGCAATTATTTTTGCACCAGTGGGGAAACTAGTTCCTACCGCCTTGCGTGCAGTTGCTAAAGGTGGTGTAGTCGTTTGTGCTGGTATTCATATGAGCGATATCCCCTCATTTCCCTACAGCATTCTTTGGGAAGAACGGGTGTTAAGGTCTGTAGCTAATTTAACACGCCAAGATGGGGAAGAGTTTCTGACTATCGCGCCGCAAATTCCCATCCGAACAAAGATTAATTCTTTCCCCTTGACTCAAGCTAATGAGGCTTTAGATGCGCTACGTAGTGGCAAAATAGAGGGGTCTGCTGTTTTAGTGATGAAGTGAGGAGACTCATATTGGATTTCAAGAGTATTTTCAGGTCAAGTACAATTAAACTTAATTTACCAACCGTTTCACCTCAAATCCCCGTAACCCTTCCGGTTCTTCATACTCAACCGCCACATCTTGCACCACAGCTGCCGGTGGGCCTGCATGACACCACCTCACCATCTCTTCCACAATGTCCCGCGCCCCCTCAAACACCGCTTCTACACGACCATCAGGAAGATTCCGCACCCAACCAGTTAAACCTAGTTGACTGGCGGTATCGACAGTAGAGTAACGAAAACCTACCCCCTGCACTCTACCAGTAACGAAGACATGGACGCGAATTAGCTGCGACTGTGGTGTAGAATTTGGCATTGACCCATCTATGATTTACGATTACCAGTCTACATTGTTTGTGAATCAGGAACGGATTTTTTAGATCGAAATCTGCTAATTTAAAATTCTAAATTTTGCATTACTTATGTCTGAACTACCACCATTGAATACAGATACTATCTGGGGTATTCTCAACGATCAAATTGATGATGCCACGGTCATGCAATTAGTTTGGTATTACTTAGGCTATCGCTACGACGCAACAACAGAAAAATGGGACAACAACGCTGTTGCATCAGAATGGCGTGATGAGTATCCAGAACCACCAAACTTTCTAGAAAGTCGCCCCGCAACGATGAAATTAACTCGTTCTATTCCTAAACAATACAAACAAATTACCAAAGAGAAACTGGGTTTTAAAGGGTATAAAATTGGTACCTTTACACCAAGAGAAACTCGCAGAGCTACTTCTGCTAACTGGTTGCTAAGTTATTTGCAGCAGCAAATTGACCAAGGCAAATAATACATTTTGGCAAATATTCGGTTAATTAAGATTATTTTTACCCGAATATTTGCTTTTATACAGTAAAAAATATTATTTATAAATCTATAACCTATGACAGTAGACAATATATTTTTGTCCAAACATCATCATTTAAATATTTGAGTCACCAATAAATAATCTATTGATAGAATAGACCATCTATCTGCTGATAGAGGAAGCATATAACTAATTATTTCCTGCGACCGATTTGCAAATTGATTAATAATTTAGAAAATGCTTAATACTAGCATTTTATATTTTACTGATTTTTATGGCAAAGCCCATTGAATTTACTTTATTTGCACCCTATAACAAAGGAGCAGCATTAATTGCATCATTTTCCGATTGGCAAGAAATTCCTATGCAAAAAGGTGATGATGGTTATTTTCGCGCAACTATTGAATTAGAAGATGGTACATATCAATATAAATTTCGTGTACAAACAAGATCATGGTTTTTTGAAGAAGATCAATGGGTAGATGTTACAGACCCTTATGCTACTGATATTGATGAATCAAGTGGTAAAGATAATGGCATCATCAAAATAAAAGATGGTGAAAAAATTGTTGATACATATGTTTGGCAACATGATGATAAACCTTTACCTGCTGACCACGAATTAGTTATTTATGAATTACACGTAGGTGATTTTTCTGGTGGAGAAGATGACCCTTATGCACGGGGCAAATATAAACACGTTATTGAAAAGTTAGATTATTTGTGTGAATTGGGCATCAATGCCATTGAGTTGTTACCAGTAAAAGAATATCCAGGTGATTATAGTTGGGGTTATAATCCTCGCTATTTCTTTGCTACTGAATCCAGCTATGGTTCTACAGCTGATTTAAAAAAATTGGTTGATGAATGCCATCAACGAGGTATTCGCATCATTATGGACGGGATTTATAACCACTCCGAAGCATCCAGTCCATTAACACAAATTGACCATGACTACTGGTATCACCATGAACCACGCGACCCTGATAATAACTGGGGGCCAGAGTTTAATTACGAACACTATGATGAAAATTTAGAGACTTATCCAGCAAGAAAATTTATTGGTGATACGGTCAGATATTGGGTCGGAGAATATCATCTAGATGGTATTCGCTACGATGCAGCAAGGCAAATAGCCAACTACGATTTCATGCACTGGATTGCTCAAGAAGCAAAGAAAACTGCCGGAGCAAAACCATTCTATAATGTTGCTGAACACATCCCAGAAACCACTAGCATTACTAATTTAGATGGGCCGATGGATGGATGTTGGCATGATAGTTTTTACCACACCATTAAAGCTCATATATGCGGTGACACCTTTGATTTAGAAAATCTCAAAGATGTCATTGACCCTAAACGCCAAGGTTTCTTGGGTGCAACTAATGTTGTGAACTATCTCACCAACCATGACCATGACCATATCATGGTGGAGTTAGGTAATCGAGAAATTTTTCACGACGAAGCTTTTAGAAGAGCTAAACTGGGAACTGCAATTTTAATGACAGCTGTTGGTGTACCTTTGATTTGGATGGGAGAAGAATTCGGCGAGTATAAACCCAAACAACAAGACCAATCTAAAATTGATTGGACACTCTTAGGTAACGACCTCAATCGTAGTTTGTTTGATTACTACAGAGGATTGATAGGTTTACGTAAGAATAATCACGCGTTGTATACAGAAAATATTGATTTCATCCACGAAAATCCAGAAGCCAAGGTGTTAGCCTACAGCCGTTGGAATGATGAAGGTTCTCGTGTGGTAGTGGTGACGAATTTCTCCGAAGACTTCCTCGCTGGTTATCATGTCCCTAATTTCCCCTCTGGTGGTACATGGCATGAGTGGACTGGCGATTATGATGTTGAAGCTGGTGATGATGGTATCATCACTGATATCGGGCCTTACGAAGCTAAGGTATTTGTTTGGCAGTAACATCGCACAGTGCTGTAAAGCCTTGCAGGCATAGCTGCGCTTAGAACGGTAGTGGAACGTTACACCAATTCAAAATTCACATGGTATAACCCCGACTTGTCTAAAAGTCGGGGTTACAAACTTTATCAGAACTGCATCACATTACTTACTTAGATTTGCTTTCTGAAGTTGTAGCAATCATTTTTGCAGCATTTTCTTCGCTTTCAAGAATACCGAACTCAATCAGCAACTCTTCTAATTCTTCCATCTCAATTGGGGTAGGAATCTTTAGGTTTTCGTTGTTGATGATTTTGTTAGCCAAAATCCGGTATTCGTTACCTTGGTTGCTGTCGGGTGCGTATTCGTTAACTGTCATCCGGCGCAACTCAGCGTGTTGAACAATGTTGTCGCGGGGTACGTAGTGAATCATTTGGGTGTTCAAACGTTTTGCCAGAGTTTCGATGAGTTCGATTTCTCTGTCAACGTTACGGCTATTACAAATCAAGCCGCCTAAACGTACACCACCAGTGTGTGCATATTTCAAAATACCACGAGCGATGTTGTTAGCAGCATACATCGCCATCATTTCACCAGAGGTAACGATGTAGATTTCTTGTGCTTTACCTTCACGGATAGGCATAGCGAAACCACCACATACAACGTCACCCAATACGTCGTAGGATACGAAGTCTAGGTCTTGGTAAGCACCGTTTTCTTCTAAGAAGTTAATGGCGGTGATGATACCACGACCAGCGCAACCTACACCGGGTTCTGGACCACCAGATTCTACGCACTTAACGCCACGGAAGCCGGTCAGCATTACTTCGTCGAGTTCGAGGTCTTCTACTGCACCACGTTCAGCAGCCAAGTGAAGAACGGTGGTTTGAGCTTTGGAATGGAGCATCAAACGGGTGGAGTCAGCTTTAGGGTCACAACCTACGATGAGGATGCGTTGACCCATTTCTGCCATAGCTGCCAAGGTGTTTTGAGAAGTGGTAGACTTACCAATACCGCCTTTACCGTAGAAAGCAATTTGTCTAATTTTCTTGTCGATACTCATGATTTGTGTTTTCCTGCGATGAATGTAAATACGATGTTCTAGAGTAAATATTGGTCAGAGGTTGCGTAGATAAGGATTTTTATCGAGGAAAGATTGCAAGTATCACCAAAAGCACAGTCCGATAGTTTCCTAAGATGAAATCGGAATTTTAGAGTGGTTTCTAGAACTTCCTATTCAGACAAAGTTGTATCTGCTCATGCAAAGCAAACCTTAGTTAAACTGGACATATATATTGCAGGTCATTGTGATAAATCACCATCGGTTGCTCAGGCCTTAAGAGTGGCTACAGTGGCAATTTAAATTTATCCAGGTTTTATTCCTGAACCCAACTAACCAAATTTGCCATCCACTCCGAATGGTTCTACAAGTTTCCTGCACTTGTATATGTCATCAGTGCTTAGTAATTCTAAGTCTGCTCTTTTTTGGTAATTTCTAGCAAATATTCCGGAAAAATCACTCACATAGCTTACAATTCGTGCAGGCAGATAAATCTCTACCTACAGCAGTCAAGCCATACATCAGCAACCCCTAAAACTACGATTTGGGCAAATGTATTGGTGGCTGTTGCCAATATGCTGAAATTCCTAAATCTTAAGAACGGTTATCTACTAAAATAAGCAATTGCCAGAACATAGTAAGCGAATCAAAATAGTGAATTTTACTGCTGCTATGTTCAGTAACCGTTCTGATTTATTGGGGATTACCAGCTTTGACTAAGAGTCTTTCTTCCCAGGCTCCTAGAGTACTTTTCACTGGCTCGTAATACTAGCGAAGAGAGGCAATGTTCACTGGCTATTATGACCACAGCCAGTTATCATTAACTTCAAGTTTTTACTGAGGCTTCTATCCTTTTTACCTGGACAAGTTCTATCGCTATAAAAAATCATAACGATATTGAAGTGGATTTACCAGACCAAAAGGACTTGATTGAGTTGCCCCAATATTTATCTCGAAGTCTTTTTGCTTACTTACTTTTTTGATTCCTATTGTTAGCTTAACACAGGTTTATTAATTTATTGAAGCAATCTCAAATTATTTTTTCTAGGAATATATTATAGGAATATGATTTGATTTTTGGCAATCATAATAAGCTTCAATTGGCTTTACATAAGGATTACAGCTTTATTTTTAATCTAAATTGAAGATAGAAATTTATATTTTTTTGATAATTGAAGCTATCAATTAGTTCTGGGTTGACAGTTTTTGGATTGCGGAAAATTTTGCGGAACTTGCGACTTCTCATTGTAGCAATTAGTATTGTGCGATCGCTCACAGTAAAAGTTACAAAATTGAATTACTGACTAGGAAGCTTCAAAACTAGTTTAGATGAATATATACCTACAATACATTTCTTCAAATATGCTGAAATCTACAGCCATTTCCATAGTTGATGGATATACTCGAAGTCTAAAGCTAGGCAAACGCGGGTATGATGTTAGATTGGTTAGCTGTTTGGGGCGTAACTCAAGCTGTCGGGTTTGCTTTTAAGTCGATTTTTGAGGACTTAGCAAAGGACGCAGCGAAAGACTGGGCTAAGGACTTATTAAAGGCGGTTCCCAATAATATTTTACAGAAGCTGCAAAAGGAAGATATTGAAACTGCTGCGGGTAAAGCATTGAAGGAATTTTTGCAGTTAATGCAGCAGGAATTAGAAGATGCAGATTTAGACGAAGCAGAACTGCAACGATACAATCAGCCATTAACTACGTTTATTCATAATCAATCTCTGCAACATCTTCTTGGTCTTCCCTTTCAACCAGACTGTCAAGTCATAGATTATCAGAGTCTAGTAACGGCTTGGTATGCAGATAATTTACTACCTTTACCCCCAGCATTTGATTGGGAAAGACTAGCGAAACGTTATCTCAAGAAAGTGAAAGCGATTATTCGAGAATCAGATAAGTTACGCCCTATTTTTGATTCCCAACATTTAGAAGAGGCGAGAGATAGCCTACAGCAAATGGCTGGTATCCCGACGGAATTTGATTTGCTTGGTTATCAAGAAGGTCTGCGGGAACGATATGGTAACTTAAAATTAGATAGTTTAGATACCACTGGCTATGCTTACAATGAGTTAAAGCTATGGCGAATGTTTATCGCGCAAAATGTGCGGGAAGTTCATCAGGTTTTACCTCAAGTTCATGAACTACCCAAGGAACATTTAAAACGGCTCAGAGAAAGTAACCAAATAGAAGATATTTCCTTAGATGAACTAACTTATTATAAACAAGTCTATATTGAACAACCAACATTTTCTATAATAGATATTATTAATAACCGACAAAATTATCAATACATAGTTATTTTAGGAGACCCAGGTTCAGGGAAATCTACATTATTACAGTTTCTCGCATTAAATTGGGCAGAAACACCTTTAGGAAATGCTATTTATCAGCCACTACCTTTATTGATTGAGCTACGCACTTATATGCGGAGGCGGGAAAATAATGAATGCAGTAGTTTTATTGATTTCTTTCATAAAAGTAGTGGCATAGTACATCACTTAAATCAACATAAACTACATGAACAGCTAAAGACTGGTAATGCTTTAGTCATGTTTGATGGCTTAGATGAAGTATTTGAACCAGGAAAACGAGAAGATATTATTACAGATATTCATCGGTTCACAAATCAGTATCCTGATGTGCGCGTGATTGTTACTTCTCGCGTGATTGGTTATAAGCCTCAAAGGTTGCGAGATGCAGAGTTTCGCCACTTTATGTTACAAGATTTAGAACCAGAACAAATTCAAGACTTTATCCATCGTTGGCATGAATTGACTTTCTGTGATGAGGGAGATAGAAGGCGGAAAAAAGAGCGCCTGCATAGGGCAATTGATACATCCCATGCGATCGCCGAACTAGCCGGTAATCCCTTATTATTAACGATGATGGCCATTCTCAACCGTAATCAAGAACTGCCCAGAGATAGAGCCACCCTGTACGAACAAGCATCACGGGTATTACTGCATCAATGGGATGTGGAACGCGCCTTAGTGGAAGATTATCGCTTAGACCCAAAAACTATCGACTATAAGGATAAGCAGGCGATGTTGCGTCAAGTTGCCTATCGTATGCAAACCAGCGAGAAAGGTTTGGCGGGAAATTTGATTAGTACGGGTGATTTAGAAAAGATTTTAATCCGCTATTTAAAAAATATTGAATTTGAACAACCAGTCATAGTTGCCAGAGTCATGATTAATCAATTGCGGACTCGCAACTTTATGTTGTCTTACTTGGGCGCAGACTATTATGCTTTTGTCCACAGAACTTTTTTAGAATATTTCTGTGCTTGGGAATTTGTCTGGCAATTTAAAGAAACACAAACGCTTTCCATTAAAGACCTAAATTATGAGGTATTTGGTAAACACTGGCAAGATGAAACTTGGCATGAGGTATTACGTCTAATTACAGGTATGATTGAGCCAAGATTTGTCTGCGAGATTCTCGATTATTTAATGGCTCAAAACGGTGAAACAGAAAAGTTTATCAATCTTTTTCTCGCCGCTAAATGTCTAGCAGAGGTGCGAAATCGTTTATTAGTAGCATCCACCGCCACTAAATTATTACACCAAATCAAAGCATTAACTAAATATGACCTGGGCTACTATTATCAACCTTATTTAGATGAGGAAGAAACGCAGCTAGTACAAGAAATTCGTACCAAAGCAGTGACATCTGTCGCCACAACTTGGAAAGATGACCCAGAAACACTGACTTGGTTAAAACAACTAGCCACGGCTGATGAACGGGAATATGTGCGGAGTGTGGCCTTGCAAGAACTCGCACGGAGTTTCAAAGATGACCCTGATACCTTACCTTGGCTGAAAAAATGTGCGACTACCGATAGTGATGGAACTGTACGCCAAGCCGCAGTCCAAGAACTAGCAAAGGTTTTTAAAGATGACCCTGATACTTTGCCTATTGTCAAACAACGGGCGACTATTGATGAAAATGAATATGTCCGTCAAGTAGCAGTGCAAGAATTAGCTAGGGTTTTTAAAGATAACCCAAATACGTTACCTTGGCTGAAACAACGCACCATAGAGGATAATTCGGGAGCTGTCAGACAAGTAGCAGTGCAAGAATTAGCCAGGGGCTTTAAAGATAGTCCCGATACGTTACCTTGGCTGAAACAATGCACCACTGCTCATGATTGGACAGTGCGTCAAGCTGCATTGCAAGAATTAGCCAAGGTTTTTAAAGATGACTATGATACTTTATCTATTCTCAAACAAAGTGCGGCTCATGATGAAAATGAGTATGTGCGCCAAGCCGCAGTGCAAGAATTAGCCAGGGGTTTTAAAGATGACCCCGATACTGTACCTATTCTGAAACAGAGTGCGATCGCTGACAAGTCTTTTGATGTCCGCCAAGTTGCAGTGCAGGAATTAGCCAGGGGTTTTAAAGATGACTCGCAAACTCTCTCCTGGTTAAAACAATGCGCCACTATTGATGGTGACAAGTATGTCCGCCGGGCTGCATTGCAAGAATTGGCTAGAGGCTTTAAAGATGACCCTGATACTCTACCTATTCTCAAACTGCGAGCTATTGTTGATACACACGCAGATGTCCGTCGGGCGGCGGTGCAAGAATTAGCCAGGGGTTTCAAAGATGACCCTGATACTCTCCTTATCCTCAAACAGCGCGCCACAACCGATGATAATGAATCTGTCCGTCGGGCGGCGGTGCAAGAACTAGCCAGAGGTTTCAAAGATGACCCTGATACTTTACCAATCCTGAAAAAACGCGCCACCTCTGATAAATATGCCAACGTCCGCCAAGCCGCATTACAAGAATTAGCCAGGGGTTTCAAAGATGACCATGATACTTTACCAATCCTGAAAAAACGGGCTATAACAGACCAACATTTAGATGTGCGCCATACAGCCTTGCAAGAATTAACCCGCAGTTTCAAAGACGACCCTAGTATATTTGAGGTGTTTTATAACTGTGCCGTCAATGACCCCTTTACCCGCGAGTATAACTTTCAAATTAACCCCCGGCAACT
This sequence comes from Anabaena sp. CCY 9910, assembly GCF_963920875.1. NCBI lineage: Bacteria > Bacillati > Cyanobacteriota > Cyanophyceae > Nostocales > Nostocaceae > Anabaena > Anabaena sp. CCY 9910. Next base: position 46,586 of record NZ_CAWUDJ010000022.1, read on the forward strand.
AGCTCTAGAAACAATTATTGAACAATATCCCCACCATCCCCAGACTCTACAATTATTGCGCGATCGCGCCACCAATGATCCAGATGAGCAAGTGAGAGAATTTGCCAGCAAGAAATTGCAACAGGTTTTGTGATTGGGGACTGGGGATGGGAAAAGAAAATTATTACCAATTACCCATTACCAATTACTTATTCACATCAACCAAGCGTGATGTGACAAATCTATCCATCCACTTTTCAAAATAAACTTGGTTAGCTTTCTGTTCTGATGGTTCCTTGGTATCCAGAGAATAAGGCATCAGTCCCAAAATGGTGGCTGTAGTGACGCAAAACATTGACTTTTGGAAAGTAATACAAATCTGCACTAGCAAATCATCTTCACCCCTGGGACTTTGGCGATAAATTTCATGTAAATACTCTGGTAAATAATGACGCATATCCTGCATGAGCAAGGTAGGTGGAATACCTGCGCCACCAATAGGTAGAGGGTCAGCGTATAATGCGCCATATTGAAATCGAGATTGGTCAGGAGGAATTTGATAAGCTTGAGCATTATAGGAAACTGTTCCTAAAAAGGGAGTTCCTCTAAAAAATACTGCCTCTACATAAGGTATTGCGGTATCTGCCAAGAAAGTCAAACCTAAACTTTTGGGAATAATTTCATAGACTTTATTTTGTATTTTCACCGCATAGGTAATTGGCTTCACCGCATCTGCAACCAACCCAGCTTTTATATGCTCTACAACTTCGGGAATAGTCTGGATTTTGCCTTGGTCATATAGGTCTGATAATTCCAGAAAAATATCAGCCATAACTCGCCAAAACTGACCCAAACCACTATAGTAAGCAGATACTCTTAAATTTTCCGTTAAAAAATCAGGAAACAGTTGATTAATTCCTTTAACCAAAGGATTGTTCGCAAATTTCGCTTGAATAACAGTTTCGGCTCGGCGTTGAAATTCCGTAGTATCTAAATATGCGTCTAAGCCACCGCCACCGTGCCACATCATGGCTTTCATACAATACTCGGCATATTCAAAATTAATTCTATCATGCCACCAATGACGGAGTAATTTTCTCCAGGAAAGCTCACCATTAAAATATTTAAAGAATGGGAAAAATACTAAAAATTGATTTTCTGCAATATAAATGAGGTTTTTAGAATAAGCATCTAAAACAATCCCATAACTTTTGAGAATGCCCACTACTTCTAAAACATTTCGGGGACTATCTACAAGTAAAGCTTCTCCTGTTTGCAGGCGTTCGATATATTCAGCCAAAGGTTTATTAGCTGGTTTATTTTTAATATTTACCATGATAATTTCTCCGTCATCAATAAAAATATCTTTCTGTTTTTAGGTTTATATTATTCTTGAAAGTTAGTAATAGGTAAAAGGTAAATAAACTGCAATTACCTATTACCAATTACCCATTATTAACTTTTACCCTTTACTTTATCTAAAGAGACTGTTGCCACCGTACCTTCAACACTAAACATAGCTGTAATGGTAGGTTCAGTCCAACGGGCTAACCAAGAAGGTTGGATACCAAAAATCACAATTAGCATCGCTAAGATAAAAGCAGGAGCGCGATCGCTCCAATAAATCCGTGGTAAATTCATAACCTGGGCCGATAAGCGCCCAAAAAATGCTTTATTAACGAGAATTAAGAAGTAAACCGCCGTTAACCCAGTGCCAATCATCGACAACAGGGTTTGCACTGGAAAAACCGCAAAGGAACCCCGAAATATAATAAATTCGGAGATAAATCCCACCATCCCCGGAGTCCCGGCGCTAGCCATCACGCCGACAATCATCAAAGTACCAATTACAGGCATACCCCGTTCTGGGTTCAACAAACCTCGGAGTACATCTAAATCACGGCTACCTGCTTTTTTATACACAACCCCCACCAACAAAAACAGCAGTGCTGAAATTAAACCGTGGCTAATCATCTGCATAACAGCGCCCAAGGTGCTTAATGGTGTCGCCGCCGCCGCCGCTAACAACACATAGCCCATATGTCCTATTGAACTGTAGGCTACCATTTTTTTCATGTCTGTTTGTGCGATCGCACATGACGAACCATACAACACACTCACCACTGCCCAAACCGCCAACCAAGGTGCTAAATAATTCCAGGCTGTTGGTAACAAGTTCATGCCAAATCGCAATAAGCCATAAGTTCCCAACTTCAACAGCACACCAGCCAGCAACACGGAAATCGGTGTAGAGGCTTCAACGTGTGCATCTGGTAACCAAGTATGAAAAGGAACTAAGGGCATTTTGATGCCGAAACCTACTAAAATCCCCGCTAGAAGTAGCAGTTGAGTTGCTAAAGGTAGAGACTGAGCATTTAAGGTTGATAGTGCAAAGCTACCAGATCCACTCAACCAAACCAAGCCCAAGAAACTGGCTAAAATCAAAATTCCCGAAAAAGCAGTGTAAATCAAGAATTTCGTAGCTGCATAACCCCGTCTGGCACCACCCCAAATAGCAATTAAGAGATACAGGGGAATGAGTTCTAGTTCATAAAACAAGAAGAATAGCAGTAAATCTTGCGCCAGAAAGGCTCCTGCTACCCCAGTACTCAACACCAATATCAATGAATAATAAAACTTAGGACGTTGCAAGGATTCATCGCTGCTGTAAATGGCAATGGCAGTTAATAATCCATTCAACACCAGCAACGGCAAAGATAGACCATCCACACCAAGATTATAACTCAATCCTAAGGAATCTATCCAAGGTAAGAACTCACTAAACTGCTGGTTAACTTCTCCTGGTTGAAACTGGCTAGCTAGTATCACCGACCACAGAAAAGTTACACTGGCAAAAATCAATGCCACATTACGGGAAATTCTCCCATTAATACCAGACGGGAATATAGCAATTAGCAGCGCACCCAATAATGGGGCAAAGATCAAGACACTAAGCATAGATAATCATGGGGAGATGAGGAATATTAGGCAGGGGTAAGAATTAATGTACAGACGTTGCATACAACGTCTCTTCTATTGACAACTGACTAAAAAGGCAATTTATCCAGTAAGCCCAATGACCAGCTAATGAAAAAGCCTAAAGCACCAACTACGGCGAGGATAGTCAACATATATCCTTGGGATTGACCAGAGATGCTATACTTCAAGCCTTGCCCACCGAAAATCGTAGCAAAGCCCACCAAGTTCACTAAACCATCAACTAAATAGCGATCGCTCCAAGCCGAAATCTTCGACAATAAAGCTACTGCACTCACTATTGTCAGGCGATAAATGCGGTCAATGTAGAAGTCGTAACCCAATAAATCCTGTACCAACCTCCAAGCCAGGACTGTGGAACGAGACCAAGCTTTGTGTAAATGAATCGTTGACCCAATCACTACACCAGCCACCGTAGAGGAAACCAAAACTAAAACAACGTACCAGTCAATGCTTTCCCAAGCTGGTAACAAGTACCACTGCTGTAACATCAGGGGTAATAATAAAGTCAGTATTGTCAATGTCACCATTGGGAAAGCCATTGTCCAGCCAACCTCTGGCGCACGGCGGGTCTTTTGTTGCGGTTGACCCCAAAATGCCAGTCTAAATACTCGCGTCAAGTTCAAAGCCGTCAAACCATTGACGAGAATTAAAACTCCAATTACCCAAGGGCTAACTCTTACCAAACCGTCAGCCCAAGACAACATTGCCCAAAAGCTACCTAGTGGTAACAGTGTCACCATCCCGGCGGAACCAACCACAAAGGCAGTAGTAGTGGCTGGCATCCGCGACCATAAACCACCCATTTCTGTCAAGTCTTGACTATGTGTAGTGAATATGATAGAGCCAGAACTCATAAATAGTAATGCTTTGGCGATCGCATGGGTCAACAACAGCATCAAAGCTACACCACCCTGTTCTAAACCCACCGCCAGAAATACCAGTCCCATATATGCACTGGTGGAATGAGACAACGCCCGCTTAATATCAGTCTGAGCAATAGAAACTAAACTAGCACCAATTGCTGTCACTCCACCGATGATAATCAAGGCATTCAACACCACTGGCGACAGAATTAAAATTGGTTGCAGTTTGTATAATAGATAAGCACCACCAGCAACCACCAGTGAGTTCCGCATCACAGACGCTGGGTTAGGCCCTTCCATGGCCTCATCCAACCACAGATGCAAGGGGAACTGAGCGCATTTACCAGCCGGGCCTGCAATCAACCCTAAACACAATAATGTTGCAGCTACGGGGTCTAAATTCGCAGTTTGTACCCACTCATATAAATCCGAAAAGTTCAAACTACCCGCCAAGGTGGAAAGTGTGACCACAGCCATCAACAGCAACAAGTCACCCACGCGCTTTGTCCAAAAGGCATCCCTTGCAGCCGTTACCACTAGCGGTTGAGCGTACCAAAACCCTACAAGTAAGTAAGTCGAAAGCGTCAATATTTCCAATAGTCCATAGCTGAGAAATAAAGAGTCGCTAATAGCTAAACCGCTCAGTGCTGCTTCAAAAAAGCCCAGCAAACCGAAAAAACGCGCCAATGACCAATCTTTCTCCATGTAACCCAAGGCATAAATTTGCGCTAACAGACTTAGCCCTGTGATTAATACGGTCGCTCCCATACTGACAGGTGAGAGTTCCAACGCAAAGGATAAGTTTAAATCCGCAGCTTGAAACCAAGTAATCACTAAATTTTCTTGTTCTCTGCTCCAAATATCCTTAAATACCCATAGGCTATGAGCAAAGCCCACAATGGTAGTCAACAAGTTAAAATACGCCGCAGGCCTAGGCCCAGTACGTCGAACTATTCCTATTCCCCAAGGTAATGTCAACAGTGCGCCTAGCAAGCTGTAAAAAGGCACACACCAACTTGTTGCAAATAGAAACTGATTCATTTAGATTTCCCTTGAAGACTCAGCCTTAACTTTTCTAAAACTCTTAAAACAATCATTTACTAAAAAAAATAAAATTTGCCAAAAAATATGCTTTTTTTAACTTTCTTTTCACTAAACTTAAACGATTATTTTGTAATTATGCTCCCTTACTAAGGTTTAATTGACTATAGGTTTATTTCTGAAAAAATGTTGGCTTTTATTAAATCTTTCTTTCCGCTCCCAAGGCACTGTTTCTGTCTGAAGTAAATTAATTTATCTAAGATATTATTAAAACTTATATATTTTTTAGGCAATATTGGACTGCGCCAAAAAATAGAGGAAAGACAGAAACAGTAAAACATACAGCCTCTGAACACTCCTCGCCAGATAGAGTTAGTCCTGGTTATCAATGTCTTTTTATGAATGACATAAAAAAATTATAAAGCATAAGCGGTTGCTCTAGGAATCAATGAATTTTCATTGCTAACAACCCCGCCATAAATTTTTATTAAGTTTTTTTAAACTTTTTTATCATAAACTATTATACTAATTTATATTGCCAGAAACGCCAAGCTTTTCTATGCTTATTTTGGAAGTGTTTTGATAGCTCAAGATGAGCTTCCCCGTCCAAAATTTCAAATCACAGTACTGATTGGATTAATTTTTTAGGAGTTCTGCGATGCCAATTGCAGTTGGAATGATTGAGACTAAAGGCTTTCCCGCAGTAGTAGAAGCTGCTGACGCGATGGTGAAAGCTGCCCGTGTAACTTTGGTAGGATATGAAAAAATTGGTAGTGCTAGAGTCACCGTAATTGTGCGGGGGGATGTCTCTGAGGTACAAGCCTCCGTAGCTGCTGGCATTGAAGCCGCCAGAAGAGTAAATGGTGGTGAAGTAGTATCTACCCACATCATTGCTCGCCCCCACGAAAACCTGGAATATGTCTTACCGATTCGGTACACAGAAGCCGTAGAACAGTTCCGCACCTAATACGCTAATAGGAGAAGATAAAAAGCTGAGTTAGTAGGCAAGCTTTTTATCAATCTTGAATGGTAGTTTTCTTTACACTGCGCTGTATCAAAAGCCGAGTAAAAAAACACATTGATGGGGTTGCCGTCTTGAGCATGACTGGAATCCAAGGCTAGAAACTTTATTTGGGAATCAAAAAGAAATGTCTATTGCAGTGGGAATGGTAGAAACGCTAGGCTTTCCAGCAGTGGTAGAAGCAGCAGACGCAATGGTGAAAGCCGCTCGTGTCACTCTAGTAGGCTACGAGAAAATCGGTAGTGGTCGGGTAACAGTAATCGTTAGAGGCGATGTGTCTGAAGTACAAGCATCTGTAGCCGCAGGTGTGGAATCAGTTAAGCGCGTCAACGGCGGACAAGTATTGTCTACACACATCATTGCTCGTCCTCACGAAAACTTAGAATACGTCCTGCCAATTCGTTATACCGAAGATGTAGAACAGTTTCGGGAAAATGTGAACGCAATTCGTCCTTTCGGCAGAAGACCATAATTAGTAATGCAAATTGCTAAAGTTCGTGGCACAGTAGTTAGCACCCAGAAAGATCCAAGTCTTAGGGGTGTAAAACTACTGTTGTTGCAATTAGTAGATGAAGAAGGAAACCTCCTCCAAAAATACGAGGTAGCCGCAGATAATAGCGTAGGTGCAGGATTTGACGAATGGGTACTGATTAGCCGTGGTAGTGCGGCACGTCAATTACTTGGTAATGAGCAACGTCCTGTGGATGCGGCAGTAGTGGCGATAATTGATACTATTCACGTTGAAGATCGTCTGATTTACAGCAAAAAAGACCAATATAGATAGTCATAAGTCATTAGTCGTTAGTCAGTGGCAAGACAACTGACAACTGACAACTGACAACTGACAAGCAACAAAATTCAGGAGGAATCTCGCAATGGCAGTCCGCAGCACGGCGGCACCCCCAACCCCGTGGTCGAGGAGTTTAGCTGAAGCCCAAATCCATGAAAGCGCCTTTGTACATCCGTTTTCTAATATTATTGGGGATGTTCATATCGGTGCAAATGTCATCATAGCTCCAGGGACTTCAATCAGAGCCGATGAAGGTACACCCTTTCATATTGGTGAAAATACCAATATTCAAGACGGTGTAGTGATTCACGGTTTAGAGCAAGGTAGAGTCGTTGGTGATGACAACCAAGAATACTCCGTTTGGGTGGGTAGCAGCGCTTCCTTGACACATATGGCGTTGATTCATGGCCCTGCTTACGTTGGGGATAACTCGTTTATTGGTTTTCGCTCTACGGTATTTAATGCCAAGGTGGGAGCAGGTTGCATCGTCATGATGCACGCTTTAATTAAGGACGTAGAAGTTCCCCCTGGTAAGTATGTTCCTTCAGGAGCGATCATCACTAATCAAAAGCAGGCCGATCGCTTGCCAGATGTGCAACCTCAAGACAGGGATTTTGCTCATCACGTAATTGGGATTAATCAAGCATTGCGGGCTGGATATCTTTGTGCTGCGGATAGCAAGTGTATTGCCCCCCTTCGCAATGATCAAGTTAAATCTTATACAAGTAATACAGTTATTGGGTTAGAAAGGAGTAGTGAAGTGGCAAGCAACAGCTTGGGTGCAGAAACCATAGAGCAGGTACGCTATTTATTAGAGCAAGGCTATAAGATTGGGACAGAACACGTAGATCAAAGAAGATTTCGTACAGGTTCTTGGACTAGTTGCCAGCCAATTGAAGGTAGATCCGTAGGAGATGCCTTAGCAGCTTTAGAAGCTTGTTTAGCTGACCATAGTGGCGAGTATGTGCGTTTGTTTGGCATTGACCCCAAAGGTAAACGACGAGTTTTAGAAACAATTATCCAACGTCCCGATGGTGTGGTGGCAGGTTCTACCAGCTTCAAAGCGCCTGCTAGTAACACCAATGGCAATGGTAGCTACCACAGCAACGGCAATGGCAACGGTTATAGTAACGGTGCAGCCAGTGGTAAAGTCAGCGCTGAAACCGTAGACCAAATTCGCCAGTTATTGGCTGGTGGTTACAAAATTGGCACAGAACACGTAGATGAGCGCCGCTTCCGCACAGGTTCCTGGAATAGCTGTAAGCCAATTGAAGCAAACTCCCCAGGTGAAGTAGTGGCGGCTTTAGAAGAATGTATCGACAGTCATCAAGGTGAGTACATCCGCCTCATCGGCATTGACCCGAAAGCCAAACGGCGTGTATTGGAAAGTATTATCCAACGCCCCAACGGTCAAGTAGCTCCATCGAGTAGCCCCAGAACCGTCGTGAGTGCCTCATCTGCTTCATCCGGAACAGCTACCGCAACAGCTACCCGCTTAAGTACAGAAGTAGTAGATCAGGTGCGGCAAATACTGGGTGGTGGGTATAAACTCAGCATTGAACACGTGGATCAAAGAAGATTCCGTACTGGTTCTTGGACTAGTACCGGGGCAATTTCCGCTACTTCCGAAAGAGAAGCGATCGCAGTCATAGAAGCCTCCTTATCCGAATTTGCTGGAGAATATGTGCGCTTGATTGGTATCGACCCCAAAGCCAAGAGGCGAGTGTTGGAAACAATCATTCAGCGTCCATAGTAAAAGGGACGAGGAACGAGGGATAAAGAGATTAGGGAAAAGGGAGTAAGGGAAGCAGGGAAAAAGTTCCACCCCTTTCCTGGTTCCTAGCCACTAATCCCCCCTTCGGGGTTCGCCAGTCGCACCCTTACGGGAAGGCTTACGCCAACATGGGGGAAACCCCCTACGTACCCGTCGCTGGCTCACCAGTCCCCAGTCCCCAAGTGATATTCGGCTTCCGAGGTTAAAATTTCCATGTCTGTGCCGCCACTACGCCTCCACAACAACTTTGATTCCTACATTAGTGGCGAGGTGACAATTCATCCGAGTGCAGTAATTGCACCAGGGGTGATACTCCAAGCGGCTGCAAACAGCAAAATCATCATCGGGGCAGGGGTCTGTATTGGCATGGGGTCTATTCTCCAAGTGGATGAGGGAACCATAGAAGTAGAAGCAGGAGCCAGCTTAGGAGCAGGTTTTTTGATGGTTGGTCAAGGCAAAATTGGCACTAATGCTTGCATAGGTGCAGCCACAACATTATTTAACTCTTCTATTCCTCCAGCCTTAGTAGTGCCACCAGGTTCGATTTTAGGTGATACAACTCGGCAACTTGCCGCCACTGAATCACCAGCAACATCTACGAATCAGGTTGACGAGGCTACCCAAAAGCCTAAAGAAAATGAAAGTAAGGTGATTACCTCAACTACCCTTTCAGCATCAGCTTTTGTGGAATTTAAACAGCATTCAGTTTCTGTAACAGAACCCCCACCATCACCAGAGAATCAGTCTGCTACCGTAGAAGAAAATACTACTAATGGGACTGACCCTAATGTGACAGAACTTAGCCCAGAAGATTCAGCATCGGATCAATCTGCCACTGAATCCCCTAATAGCTTCGGGACTCAAATTTATGGGCAAGGGAGCATCCAAAGACTTTTGGTGACATTGTTTCCTCATAGACAAGCCCTAAATAACCCTGTCTCTGACGATAGTTCTGAGTAAGTGTTAAGTTGTGAGTATCTCGGAGAATTTACGATGTATAATCAGCGATCTACTAACACAAACCGGACATATCGTCGTCAAGACGACCTCAGGGATACAGCCTTGGGGTTAGTCTCTACTCTTAGTTTTCCGGCGATCGTCGGCACAGCTGACATGATGTTGAAATCAGCTGGGGTTCACCTGGTTGGTTATGAAAAAATTGGTAGTGGTCACTGTACGGCGATCGTCCGGGGTGGAATTGCTGATGTTCGTTTGGCTGTAGAATCCGGTGTGCAAACTGCTGAACAGTTTGGACAACTGGTTTCTAGCCTAGTGATTCCCCGACCTTTTCCTAATCTTGATGTCGTGTTGCCCATTACTAACCGCCTGAGCCAGTTAATGGAGGAAGGTACATACAGCCGCTTGAGTAACCAAGCCATTGGTTTAGTAGAAACGCGGGGCTTTCCAGCAATGGTAGGTGCTTGTGATGCCATGCTCAAATCGGCTGATGTCCAATTGGCATCCTATGAAAAAATTGGTGCGGGCTTGTGTACAGCCATTATTCGTGGGTCTGTTGCTAACGTCGCAGTTGCAGTGGAAGCAGGAATGTTTGAGGCTGAACGAATTGGGGAACTGAACGCAGTGATGGTAATTCCTCGCCCACTAGATGAATTGGAGCAAACCTTGCCGATCGCTAGTTGTTGGATCGAGCATCAGCAACCGTTGAGATTGCCGGTGAACATTAGAGAGCAAGTTGCCGAAAGGGAAGTGTTACAGTTACCAGACTTAGCCGCTTTGCCTATGAAAATCACAGAAGAAGTATGGAACGATGAATGATGAATGATGAATTACTAACTAAAATAAAAGTGAATTTGGAAATATCCTGATTCAACATTACTATATCTAGTATTCAACATTCATCTTGCAGCTGGAAGGCATCTTACGCTTTGCTTGTTTTTTTGATAATAACTTCTCTAGACCATAAGTGAAAGAAGTTTGTTCTAATAGCGAGAATAGATTTTTATCTATATAAACTAGTTTTTAAAACTACAAACAGTCAGAAATTCTTATAGTTTTGGAGATTTACTCATACTTGTAACGAGAATGAATTTCTTTATCTATAAGCAACTTGATTTCCTTCTAATAGCAAAGATAGATTTTTATCTATAATAAACTCATAACTTTCGTATGGGTGAATTAATATCATGGGCAAGTATTCAGTGATACTAGTCTTATATCTATAAAATCGCTATTTAGAGGAGAATCACCTTGAACCAAGCAACGCTACACCAGTTGAAGGTGTTCGAGGCGGCGGCACGGCACGGTAGCTTTACCCGTGCTGCTGAGGAGTTATTTCTCACCCAACCTACCGTCTCTATGCAAATCAAACAGCTGACAAAATCTGTAGGTTTACCACTATTTGAGCAGGTGGGAAAGCGCCTATATTTGACCGAAGCAGGACGAGAATTATTCGCAACCTGTCGGCAAATATTTGAGACTATTGCCCAGTTTGAAATGAAAGTAGCTGATTTAAAAGGGCTAAAACAAGGGCAATTACGATTAGCAGTAATCACCACTGCTAAATATTTTATTCCCCGCTTATTGGGGCCTTTTTGCCAACTTTATCCAGGCATTGACATTTCATTACAAGTCACAAACCACGAACGCATCCTAGAGCGGATGATGAGTAATATGGATGACTTGTATATTATGAGTCAAGTCCCAGAGCATTTGGATGTAACTAGTCAGCCATTTTTAGATAATCCTTTAGTAGTATTTGCTCCCGCAAATCATCCGCTAGCACAAGAAAAAAATATTCCCATACAACGGTTGTCCAATGAACCCTTTATTATGCGGGAGCCTGGTTCGGGAACACGCCGTGCTGTACAAAATCTGCTGGAAGAACAAGGAATTTCCGTAAAAGTGAAGCTGGAATTAGGTAGTAATGAGGCAATCAAACAAGCGATCGCCGGTGGACTGGGAATTTCTGTTTTATCTCGACATACCCTATTGTCTGATGCCGCCGAATTCAGCATTCTGGACGTGCAGCACTTCCCCATTAAACGGACTTGGTACATGGTTTACCCATCTGGCAAACAGTTATCTATTGTGGCTCGTACCTACTACGAGTATTTGCTAGATGCAGCCAAAAAGTTTGTAGAGCAAACAGAGCAACTAAATTTCCCTGTTCCTGTGCCTGAGTATAGTGTAGTTGAGTGATGCTAGAGAGCCGATTACATACTCCGCAGCTATGACTACAAGGCTTTACCGCTCTCATAACTCTCAATACTGACAATTCGTTTCAAATCACTTGACGGGTAGACCTGGAAAATTTCACAATTAACCAGCAGCGTCATTCAATATAGGGGAAAACTGGCAGTGGTTAACCCAGAAGAAACACCATCTTGGCGAACAACAGTACACAGTCAGATTGTAGCGGTGACAGTTTACAGTGACAAAGCCTTAGTTACAAGGAAGGGTAAGGTTTCCTTGTTAGGAACAGAACGAGAATTAGTGATTAATTCACTGCCAGTAACTCTAGAAACTGATTCTGTCCGGGTTAGTGGTACAGGTACGGTAGGGGTGCGCTTGTTGGGAGTAAACTGCGATCGCATCTATACCACTGAACCTGTAGCCGAACGAGCCGCCCATTTAAATCGGCAAATTCAGCAATTAGAAACAGAAAAACGTCATCTGCAAGCCCAGGTAGATGCTTTATCTCTACAAGCTAAGTTTATTGAAGGTTTACGGGAAAAAACAGAAGAACCTTTTGCCCAAAGCCTATCGCGGAAAAATCTCAGCCTCAGCGAAACTCTAGATTTTCTCAACTTTTTAGGTAGCCAATACAGCGAATATGCGATCGCCTCTGGGGAATGTAAAAGCCAACAACAAGAATTAGACAAGCAAATACAAGCACTCCGCGCCTCTTTGCAGATGATCCAAACACCCCATCCCCAAGAAAGTGTGAGTTTGATTGCACTCATTGAAGCTATGGGGGAAGGGGAATTTGATCTGGAAGTGTCTTACATGGTGAATCATGCCAGTTGGACTCCCTTATATGACTTACGGTTAAATAGTACAAATAAGACCGTAAATTTGAGTTACCTTGCCGAAGTCAACCAAAATACAGGGGAAGATTGGCTAGATGTGGCGCTTACCCTATCTACAGCCAAACCAGGATTAGGTACACTACCACCAAAACTAAAACCTTGGTATATTGACGCACCAACTCCTCAAGTATGGCGATCGCGACGACAATTAGCCGCCAGCCCTTCTTTACCTACCATCTCAACTATGGCTGTTCCACCTGGGGCAGGAATTCCCGCAGAAGAGGAAGCAGAAACAGCCGATGATAGTTTGATTTCCGCAGAAAATATCACGGCGGAGGTATCCAAAGAAGGAAGTATCGTCACATTTAAACTTCATGGTGGTGGTAATATCCCTAGTGATGGCACACCTCATAAAATCACTGTCTTTAATGATGATTACCCTTGTAGTTTTAATTATGTAGCAATGCCACGGTTAGTTAGTTTTGCGTATCTGGAAGCTAATGTGAAAAATAGTTCTGATGGCGTGACTTTATTACCTGGTAAAGCCAATATTTTCCGCGACGAAATGTATGTGGGTATCACTCAATTAGAAAATGTTGCCCCAGGACAAGAATTTAAACTTAATTTAGGCATTGACGAAGGTTTAAAAATTGAACGGGATCTAGTTGAGCGTCAAGTAGATAAAAAACTTATTGGTAATCAACGCCGTACTACTTATGGTTATCGTCTCATAATTACTAACTTGCTCAATCAAGAAACTCAGTTGCAATTAACTGAACAATTACCCGTAAGCCGCAATGAGCAAATTAAAGTCCGTCTCAACCGCAGTAGTCCTCCCAGTCAACTCGGTGAAATGGGGATTTTAGACTGGAAACTAACCATCCCACCCCAAGTAAAGCAAGAAGTATCTTATCAGTTTGCTGTTGAGCATCCACCAGAGTTAACAGTTGTGGGATTAAATATTTAATATTATTCGTATGCTAAATTAAAGAACTATTCATAATAAATTCTCTATTGGTTGCGATTTTTACGATGATAGCCAACTAGGCAGCAATCATAAAAACACCAATAAATATGGTCTTCTGTGTCCAAAATAAATTGAACTTAGCTGTTTTATGGCAATTATTATTGTTAGTTGAATAGGCTTTTTTTGAGAATAAAAACTTTCCTTAATTCCCTCTCAAATCAAGACACAGAAATCTTTTGAGAAAACTTCACTATAAAATTTGTTTTTAAAAATCAAATTTATTTTCTATTAGAAAATAGACAATAGTAACTAACTCAATCTAAACAAGATATATGGCGAGATAGTATAGATAACCTATCTCGGCAGATACAGGGAATATTGTGTTAGAATTGTATCAAAATATGGCAACTATTCAAGAGAAATTTTGCATAATTTTGCGCTTGACATAGCGTAAAGGCTAAAATCTAAGTTTTTTGGAGTTATTTAAGTTATGACAACCTCACAGGAGAGGATTATCCCGACGGATCTGCGGAACGAAATGTCCCGGTCTTATCTGGAATACGCCATGAGTGTGATAGTGGGTAGGGCGCTACCAGATGCCAGGGATGGTCTAAAACCTGTGCATCGTCGCATCCTCTACGCTATGCACGAATTGGGTTTAACCCACGATCGCCCATTTAAAAAATGCGCCCGTGTGGTTGGGGAAGTGTTGGGTAAATATCACCCCCACGGCGACACAGCAGTATATGATGCCTTGGTGCGGATGGCGCAGGACTTCTCCATGCGATCGCCCCTAGTCAACGGACATGGTAACTTCGGTTCTGTAGATAACGATCCCCCGGCGGCAATGCGTTATACAGAATGTCGCCTACAAGCCCTCACCAGTTCCGCCCTCCTGCAAGACATCGAATCAGAAACAGTAGATTTTGCTGATAACTTCGATGGTTCCCAACAAGAACCCACAGTTTTGCCATCTCGCATTCCCCAGTTACTACTCAATGGTTCTTCGGGGATTGCTGTGGGGATGGCGACTAATATTCCGCCCCACAACTTAGGAGAATTAATTGATGGGGTGGTAGCAGTGATTCACAATCCAGAAATCACTGACTTGCAATTAATGCAATACATCCACGGGCCAGACTTCCCCACAGGAGCGCAAATTCTGGGGATGGGAGCGATTAAAGAAGCCTACACCACCGGACGCGGTTCCATCACCATGCGCGGTGTTGCCAACATCGAAACCATTGAACACCGGGGAAGACCAGACCGAGAAGCAATCATCATTACTGAATTGCCATATCAAACCAACAAAGCCGCACTAATTGAGAAAATAGCGGAGTTGGTAAACGAAAAGCGCATTGAAGGCATTGCAGATATCCGAGATGAAAGCGATCGCGACGGGATGCGAATTGTCATAGAACTTAAGCGTGATGCCTATCCCCGCGTAGTCCTTAATAACCTTTATAAGCAAACGCCTCTGCAAGCCAACTTTGGGGCTAATATGCTGGCCTTGGTGAATGGCGAACCCCAAATTCTCACCCTCAAACAATTCTTAAACGTCTTCCTCGATTTCCGCATCGAATCCATTACCAGACGCACCCGCTACGAACTGCGGAAAGCGGAAGAACGGGATCACCTCTTACAAGGGTTATTAATTGCCCTATCCCATTTAGATGCCATCATTAACTTGATTCGCAGCGCTTCCGATACACCCACAGCTAAAGGGGAGTTAATCACCACTTATATGCTTTCGGAAGTGCAAGCCGACGCAATTTTACAGATGCAGTTGCGCCGTTTGACAGCCTTAGAAGCAGACAAAATCCGCCTAGAACACGAAGATTTACAAAGCCAAATTGCCGACTTACAAGATATTTTGGCACGACGGGAACGGATACTGGAAATCATCGAAACCGAAATCACCCAAATTAAAACCAGCTTTGCCACACCCAGACGTACCGTAATTACCCACGCCGAAGGTGAAATAGATGAGCGTGACCTTATCGCCAACGAAAAAGCAATTATCCTCCTAACGCAACAAGGTTACATCAAACGGATGCCAGTCAACACCTTTGAAGCCCAAAGCCGTGCTACCAGAGGTAAAGCCGCCGCCAAAGTCAAAGACGATGATACCATTGAGCATTTCTTGACTTGTTGTGACCATGACAGCGTGCTATTTTTTAGCGATCGCGGTGTCGTCTATTGTCTCAAAGCCTATCAAATCCCCGTGAGTTCCCGTACCAGTAGGGGTACACCCATCGTCCAATTATTACCCATTCCCAAAGAAGAAAAAATCACTTCCATTGTCCCTGTGGATGAGTTTACCAGTGAAGAATATCTGGTCATGCTTACCAAAGGCGGCAACATCAAGAAAACCGAATTGGCAGCATTTAGTAATATCCGTGCCAATGGCTTGATTGCCATCTCCTTAGAAGAAGGCGACCAACTGCGATGGGTACGCCGCGCCAGAGTCGAGGATAGCATCATTATCGGTTCTCGTTTAGGTATGGCAATTCACTTCAGATGTACCCACGAACAACTCCGTCCTTTAGGTAGGGCAACCCGTGGGGTGAAATCCATGAAACTGAAAAAAGGCGATGAACTGGTAGGGATGGATATTCTGCCGGCAGCAATTCTCGATACATTAAACACAGAAGAACCAGACATCGACGATATCGAAACTGAAGATATCGAAACCGCCGTAGAAACAACAGAAGTCTTAGAAACCTTAGAAAACTTAGAAGCTGTAGAAGTATCTAGTAATGCTAGCGTCGGCCCTTGGGTGTTAGTCATCACAATGGGAGGTTATGGCAAGCGCGTACCAGTCAGTCAATTCCGCCTGCAAAATCGGGCTGGACAAGGCTTGATGGCGACTAAATTCAAAAATCGCAAAACCAAAGACAAATTAGCCACCCTTGGCATCGTCAACAGTGATAACGAAATCATGATGGTGACCAATCGCGGCATAATTATACGCCAAGCTGTCAACGCAATTTCCATCCAATCGCGATCGGCAACAGGCGTTAGAGTCCAACGCCTGGACGAAGATGACGCAATTACTGGAGTAGCTATAGTTCCCCCCGACACTGGTGATGAGGAAGAAGCTGAGTAAACAGCAGGGAGAGAAACTTATTTCCCTTCTCCCTCCCCTAATTACCCTAACTAGTGGCATATTCATGGGGCTAACCGTAGCCCCTTTTGCTGCATGGTTCCTAGCTTGGATTGCCCTAGCCCCTCTATGGATATTACTAGTTTCTAGTAAAAGAAAAAATCACCCCCCCTCATCTCTTCTCCTCCTGGGATTGACTTGGGGTATCGGCTATCACGGTGTAGCCCTCTTTTGGATTACCGGCATTCATCCTATGGATTGGTTGGGTGTTCCCTGGTGGCCGAGTTTGGCAATCACCATATTTTGCTGGTCATTTATTAGCTTCTATGGTGGTTTATTTGCTGCTATTTGGGCAGCTTGTTTAACTCGTTTTTCTGAGCAAAAATCCTGGTTACGTATCCTTATAGGTACAGCTATTTGGTGTGTTTTAGAAAGCCTGTGGAGTGCCGGGCCTTTGTGGTGGAGTTCCCTAGCTTATACTCAATCACCCCATAATCTGGTAATTCTGCACTTGGGGCAAATCTCCGGGCCGAATCTCGTCACAGCAGCAATTGTCAGCGTCAACGGTGTAATTGCTGAGGCGTGGCTAAGTCGTAAACAGGGGTTGGTAGGTAGATATTTAGCAATAGCCTGCGGATTATTAATTACCATACATCTAATTGGTTTCTGCTTATATAGCGCCCCTATTGCCCAATCACCAGACGCAGCATTAAAAGTAGGAATTGTTCAGGGGAATATTCCCAACAAAATTAAGCTGCTTCCCCAAGGACTGCGCCGCGCTATTACAGGCTACACCGATGGATACTTAACTTTAGTCAATCAAAGTGTAGAAGCAGTTCTCACTCCAGAAGGCGCATTACCATTTTTCCAACGAAATCTACCGACCACACCCCTAGTTGCAGCCGTGCGGGAAAAAGGTGTAGTTGCTTGGATCGGTGCTTTTGGCGATCGCGGACGCAGTTATACCAATAGTCTATTTACCGTGAATCGCCAAGGCGAAATTACCAGCCGCTACGATAAATCCAAGTTAGTACCTTTAGGTGAATATATTCCCTTTGAGGGCTTTATTGGTGGTCTGGTGCAGCGTTTGTCACCCTTGGATGAACACCAAGTTCATGGTTCACCCAAGCAAATTTTTGACACTCCATTCGGTCGGGCGATCGTCGGTATATGTTATGAGTCGGCCTTCCCGGAAGTATTTCGCGCTCAAGCGGCTACTGGTGGGCAATTTATCCTCAGTTCTTCCAACGATGCCCATTACAGTGCGTCGATGCCATTCCAGCACCATGCACAAGATATCATGAGGGCGATTGAAACAGATAGATGGTCAGCACGGGCAACAAATACAGGATATTCAGCTTTTGTTGATCCCCACGGTAGAACCTTATGGATATCTGGATACAACACCTACGAAACTCATGCAGAAACTATCTATCGTCGCCAGACACAAACTTTATACGTGCGTTGGGGTGATTGGTTCACACCTTTATTAGTGGGGTTAAGCTTTTTAGGCTGGGGCCTAAATATCTTCTGGCGGAATGATGCCAACACGAAGTATAAATCAATATGATGAAGACAATTTAGAGGGGTTATGCTATGGAAAGCTTCGAGCAACGCAAATTGTTATCTGCTCTAAGTCACGGAGCAATATTTTTTAGTTCTACGATAGTCTCTATTGGCATACCCATTGCAATTTTATTGCTCAATGAAGACCCTGTAGTGAAAGAAAATGCCAAAGAATCGCTGAATTTCCACATTAACCTTTACATATACGGCATTATATTTGGATTACTCATTTTTATCGGCATTGGCATTCTCTTGCTTATGGGTTTATGGGCAGTCAGTATCATCATGCCCATCATTGCCATTATTAAGGTTGTCAATACGCCGAATGTACCATATCGCTATCCATTTATGTTTCGCTTAGTATAATGGGTGCTGAGTTATCAGTGGATGTTACTCATAACTCAGAACTAACCTTTCTTATTCGCTCATTACAGAAGCGCAGGCTTGAGCGGCTTGCCAGAGTTTATGTAGAAAAAATTCGGTGCGATCGCTCATGTGAGTCACAAACACGCCATCAGCATCCTCAGAACCATCTGACAACCAAGAACCGCGCAAAGTTACTTCCAAATACTCAGGATCACAAGTCACCAAGTCAATGATTTCACTGTCAGCCCGTCTGGCTTCTGCCTTCAGCGCTTCAATTCCTGGTAAATCTAAAGGTAACAAAAAGGAAGCTGTGCTGGGTTGGACGGACAAGTTTTGACCTAGCCGTAGTGTAAAAATTACTCGTTGCGCTACCCATTCCTCCAAAGACAAAGTGAGACATTCCAAGTAAAAACTGTTCTCAGTGTAAGTTAATTTCAGCATTCCTTCTGCTCTCCTGTTACTCCAGGTTTGCCTGCATATCTATCCAAAACTGTGTGGCGTTATCACGCCAAGTATCACTGACTGCAAAAGCTACCGCCGGGTGGACTGGTGGTTTTGGCTTAGTACGCAACTGCATACCAACTTCTGCCGGTGTTCGGTCTCCCTTACGGGAGTTACATCTTTCACAAGCCGCAACCACGTTATCCCAAGTGTGAGAACCACCTCTAGACCTGGGAATCACATGATCTAAGGTAAGACGCTTCCTGCTACCGCAATATTGACAACTGTGATGATCTCGCCGCAAAATTTCTCGCCGATTCACAGGCGGAACTTTCCATGTCCTCTCAATCGAGGCGACTTTTAAGCGGATATGTTTTGGTACATCAATTATCAAACTGGGTGAATGAACTCGCCACCCATTTTCTGTATAACCAACTAATGGTTCAGCTTTGTTTGTTAGTAACAGAACGATCGCCCGTTTGATATTCACCCGACACAGTGGCAAGTAATTTTGCGAAAATACCACCACAGATTGCTCTAACACTGGTATTGTGATAGCCACAGCTTCACTCCTTAATAAAAAACCCCCGCTTCTGGTTTGGTTGAAGCGGGGGTGAGAAATAGACCGTCAGATTTTTGGTCTTATTTTGGTACAGCATATCTCTGTCTGTACCTCCCGCTTCCTGTATCTAATTGTGGTTTGGCATTCAGCCCATCAATGCTGACATAAATAAAGTCATGGTTACTATTAGTGATTTGCGCGCCATCACGGCTACCATCGCCCATAAATAAATACTCCACTCCCGCAACGCCAAATTCCCAACTAAATGGGGATTTGGTCGCCGCTAAGGGAGTGGAAATGGGGTAAATGGATTTCACGGAAAATTTCACCTATTGAACATTTCTTTAAACATACTACACTTGTATTACTATCCTGTCCATACTTTAAGGAGAAAAATCATGCACACAATCGCTCGCACCCCAACAACCGATATGGAAGTTACCAGCATCCGTTTAGAGCGAGAACTGAAAGAGAAACTCAAAGAAATAGCTGGGAATCAAGGATATCAGGCACTGATCCGCGATATCCTCTGGAATTATGTGCAGCAAAAATCGGGTGAGTGGAAACCGCGATTTTCACGAGCCGATATTCGTGCCAGTATAGCCGCCACAGCTCAACAAGAAGAACGTTGTGTACTCACAGGTCAACTTATCCAACCCCAACAACCCATGTTATTAGGATTAACCAGAAATGGCGATATGGTTCCGCTCAGTGTCGAGAGTTTAGCCGGCTAGTTTTACATTTTTCCGAATACAGCCTAGTTGCCCTGATGAGTAACTAGGCTGTATTCGCTATTAGCTTAATAAGTTAGTATGCTTTAGTTACTACTCAGCACTGATCTTGACATACTCACACTATTAATGTAATAAGTAAAAAACTATAGAATATTATAGAGGGAAATGGAAAAACCATAAATTTTTCTCATATGATTCTTGATTTAGTTTTCAAAAGTTTTTCTATAACTTGAATGTCAGAGTGTTCCCCAGTTATTCAGAGCCATCAACAATAAAACGACGCTGGTGAAAATTTTCCTCAACATCTTCATTTGTGATTTGAGTCACAACAGTACTAATGCGGTTAATCACAATGAAGTTATGGTTGCCAATCTAGAGAAATTACGGTTTATGTATAGTTATAAACAAGGTATCCTGAGTCCAAGTTACTATTTGGACTGGCAACGCGAAACTAAATAGTAGCTTGATCAGGCATTTAGTCATCTTGGTCGGCTGTCACAATACTGTATAAATTAGTTTAATTTACTGATAACTTGATCATCTGCAATAGAAAGGGGCTATAACAGATGAGAGAAATTTTTCATCAAACATTTCCCATCCATCAGGTGCAGCAACACAACTCAAGGTGAATAATATGCCAAACAGTTTGGTGCATAAACAATGGGGTAAAAATCTCAGAGCATATTAGGAATGAAAAAGCGTTTATTATTGCCGCCACAGTACCCCGATGGACCAGAGCGACTACAACCCTACCCAGTCAAACTGATGCAACATCAGGAAGAAACAGCCCAGGAGTTGGCACATAAAATTAATCACATCGTTGCCAGTCGTCCAGCAACAGCAGCAATGCTGCAAGAGATAGCCCACTTGGTGGGGACTGTCACAAATGTAGATTGTTGCTGCTTGGTGACAGTTACCAATGAAGAATCCACGGAAACAACAACAGCTAACTGGTGTTCTGATGAATTTCTAGGAGTACCTCTGTCTAATGAGATGTTCTCTACAGAACGTTTCTTGATGGAATTACCAGTTTTGCAATGTGCGGTAGAACCACGCAATATTGATGAGATTTCCATCATCCGGAATAGTTTGGTGGTGGGATGTCAACATTTGCCCTTACCAATCAAAGCCGTGTTGGCAATTTCTACCCGCTTTGGTGGCAAAACTAATGGTGTAATTAGTCTGATTAAATTTCAATCTCATGATTGGGATGATTCAGCCAAAAAAATCTTGAAGACGATAGAAGCATCTTGTGCGATCGCTTTTTCTCAGTTAACACAAGCACAGTTGATTTCTTCTCAGCAGCAACACCTACAAAAGAGTAATCAACATCAGAGCTTAATTAAACAACTAACTATATTAAGTCGTAGCAACTTGGAGTTAAATCAAATGCTCCAACTGGCCATAGCATCTACTGCCGAGTGTTTACAAGCAGATCGCGGTTTGCTGATCCTACTGAAATATACAGATCCACTATTTAGAACTCCCATTAAAAAACAAATTCCTCAAGCTAAAGCTGATGTTGTCGGTGAATGGCGCAAGGAAAATGCCAATCAAACAGATTCCTTGCCTGGATCTTTCTCCTTGGCTGATTGTGGGTTATGTCAAAGGGTGTTCCAAGATGCGGGTAAACCAGTCATCATTAATGATTACTCAGAATTACAGGATACTTCTACCGTTGCTCCTTTATTTGCCATTACAGAACTGCCAGCCGTACTGTTAATGCCATTAGAGAACCAAGGCAAAATATTGGGATTTTTAGTGTTACAGCAGGGTGTGGCGCGTAACTGGCAACAGTCTGAGTTAAATTTGGTGGAAATGGTTTGCGCTCAAGTTAGCAATGCCATTATTCAATCAAAAACACTGCGGCAAGTCCAGACTTTAGTAGATGAGCGCACGGCAAAGCTCCAAAGTAGCTTGGAACTGCAAGCAAAACTTCATGAAAGAACGCGGCAATATGTGGAGCAGTTGCGGGAACTGAACCAGCTCAAAGACGAATTTATGAGCAATATCAGCGATCGCCTGCGCTACCCGTTGACGAATATGATGATGTCAATCAAAAATCTCCGTCTTCCAGGAATCCCCGCAGAGCGTCAGGTGAAATACTTAGAGATTCTAGAGAACGAATGCGCTAAGGAAATCAACTTAATTAATGACTTGCTGACTCTCCAGAAATTAGAGTCTGAGCAAGAACCACCACGGGTGGAAAATATCAATTTAAACGCCAAAATTCAAGATTTAAGGGATTCTTTAGCCAGCAAACTGGCAGGTAAAGGATTGAGTATAGATTTAGACATACCGGATGAACCGTTAAAACTCCAAACCGAATTGGAAAGTTTTGACCGCATCCTGCATGAGCTACTAAATAATGCCTATACATACTCGGAGCGTGATACTATCGTTCACCTGCACGCCAGTCATCAAGTTGATCAGCTTGTTGATCAAGTTATGATTAAAGTGACTAACACAGGACGTGGCATCTCCGAACAAGAGGCTACCTATATATTTGATAGGTTCCGTCGCGGTAGAGGAGGTCGCTGGACTCCAGGGACTGGCTTGGGACTCGCTTTAGTCAAGTCCTTAGTACAGCACTTGAACGGGGCGATCGCAGTTGAAAGTAACCCTATTCCCGGTTCTCAACTCAGCGAAATTTGCTTTACCCTAACTTTGCCCCAGTTTTCTGATGAAAGCACACCATATTCTGAAAGTGACTAAACAATACAACCCTACAGAAGACTTGGAATTTAACCCCGATTTAGATGGTGAATTGGTTGCAGGTGCAGACAACCTACCATCTGTAGAAATCCAAGTTGAGAAAATCGCCGACCGACAACGGCAAATTACGGCTAGAGTCCAAATCCCCCAACCAGTGGAACAAGTTTGGCAGGTACTCACAAATTATGAAGCCTTAGCTGACTTTATTCCCAACCTCGCTAAAAGTTCCCTACTTGAGCATCCTAATGGTGGTATCCGACTGGAACAAGTAGGCTCTCAGCGCTTACTCAATTTCAAATTTTGCGCCCGTGTAGTTCTAGATTTGGAAGAATACTTCCCCAAGGAAATAAATTTCCAAATGGTTGAGGGAGATTTTAAAGGCTTTTCTGGTAATTGGTGTTTACAACCCTATGCTCTCGGTGATGTAATTGGTACTGATCTGTGTTACACAATCCAAGTTTGGCCTAAGTTGACGATGCCAATCACTATTATTGAGCGTCGTCTGAGTCAGGATCTTAGGTCTAACCTGTTGGCAATTTACCAAAGGGTAGAGTGTTTGGCTAACCAGAGTCTCTAGGTGCAAATTTAAACCCCTTCAAGAATGATCCTGAAGGGGTTTAGGCTAGTATAGGTCTTTAAACTTAGAAAGTTTAAATTTAATTTTTTAGTACCCCCAGGGGAATTCGAATCCCCGTTACCTCCGTGAAAGGGAGGTGTCCTAGGCCTCTAGACGATGGGGGCATCAACCTCAGACCTTTTATAAATTAACGGATTTTTCAGGTGATGTCAATAGGTCGAGGAAAAAAAATTTTGGGATTGGGGAAAGAACAATTCCAAATACTCTTCTCTTGTTGGAGGCGCTACACGAACGGGAAGCGCAAGCGCCACAAAATGCAAAATTAAGGGGATTTCCAAGATTAGGAAACACCAAAAAATAAGTTATCCAAAATTGATGGTGTGGTAGGGCGCGTCAACAAGAGGAAAAGGGGCAGGGGGCAGGGAGCAAGGGGGAAAACCGAGACGGAGCTTGTACTCCGCCCCGGTCAAGCGCCCTAGAAGGGCAGGGCTTGTACCCCGAAGTTCTGATCGCCGGAAGCCGGCGCTCAGACTTCTCTTCATGTTCCGCTCCACGCAGAGGGGAAGGGTTTGCTCCCCCTGCTCCCTGCTCCCTTCCCCCCTGCCTCTTCCGGTCAGTATAAATAATTTTTGATCTAGAAGTACTTTAGGGAAGAATTTGTGGCAAATGATTTTCTAGCCAGTTTTCTAGGTCAATTAGGACTTGTTGGTAGTTGAGGTCTGCTTGTAGGTCATGATAGGCTTCTGGGTATTCGATACGTAACTTATCTGAACAACCTACGTATTTGTAAAAAATTGCTCCGCCTTCGGGTGAGGCGATGCGATCGCTGCTACCGTGAAGAATCAGCAGTGGGATTTGCCAGTCAGGTGCATGAGCATGAATCCAGGCGACGGTGGCAAAGTATTCTGTGGCTAAACGGGCGCTACCAAGGTTATGGCGTAGGGTGTCTTGGGTATAAGCGGCTAAAACTTTCTCGTCTCGTGAACCTGCACTCAGGTCAAGTCCAGTGGTTAAGGAGAAGCGCGGCCATATTTGCGAAAGCAATTTACCTACAAGTAAGCGGAATTTCGACACGCCGACTTTGCCTATGGCTGGTGCTAGGGCGATTGCACCTTGTAATTTTGCGGCTTCTTGGGGACAGCGTAAAATATAGTCGCAGACAACTACTGCACCTAAACTATGCCCTAGTAAGAAAATTGGGGATTGGGGCTGCTGGGTCTGGATTAGCTTTAAGAAAGCACTCAAATCTCCACGAAAATCAGCCCAGGCGTTGATGTGACCACGTTGTCCAGACGATCGCCCATGACCGCGTAAATCTAAGCCATAAACGGCATATTCTTTGGCTGTTAGATGGTTGACGATATTGCTATATTTATCGCTGTGTCCTCCCAGTCCATGCACAATCACCAAGATGGCTTTTGCTGTGCCTTGTGGATACCAATTCTGATAATAAAGCTCAAGTCCATCGACACTTTTAAATACGCCTTCGTTGTGGTAGACCATGAATTAATTTTAAATACCCTACGGGAAGCTAAAGCTACAAAATTCGTCTTGGAAAGTTGGGCGGGACGGAAACCGACACCGCCCACTTTCCGCAAAATTCAAAATTAAGAAATGCAAGCTAAACAAACATTTTCTTTACTTGCTCTATACAATTTAAATAATTATTAGCTGATCAAACGTTTTTTTCACAAATCTGCTCAGTCAGGCTTAAATAAAGTGAAATCCAACGACCAGCCAGAAACTATTACGCGAACAGAAGTCTTACCATCCCTAACGACTGCAACTATTAAGCGGGTGCGGGAAGGGGTGGCGGCAGCAGGCGATCGCGCGGTGCGTGAGATAATTGCTAAAACTCTGGCTGGATTGGAAGCTAGGCATGAAGGGCAGATGGAACCGAGAGTCAATGGGGGGATACGTCGTTTTGTATTGCGATCGCTCATTCATGCTATCTTTCGGGTACGCGTCGAAAATCTGGAAAATATTCCCCAAACATCGGCTATTATCGCAGCTAATCATCTGCACCATCTCGACCCTCTGCTGCTGCTAGCAGAAATACCCACCCAACCCCACTACTATATTGTGGGCGATGCTCGTACCCTCTATAACAAATGGTGGAAGCGTTTTATTTTGGGTTTCGCTGGAGGGGTGATTCCCTTAGCCAGGATATGGAAAGAAGAAATCGCCGTCATTCAAGCAGCTAAAGCAGGAAGACAAGACCTGACAGAATTAGCCCAAGCTATTGAGGAAACTGTACCCACTGGGGGAGATATACCTACACTGCGACAGATAGACCGCATTGTTTTAGGAATTTTAGCCCAAGGGGACGGGATGATTCTTTTTCCTGAAGGACGACTGGGAAATGTGGAGGGTCAGTTACATCTCCCCCTAAAACGAGGGACTGTGATTTACGCCTTAAGGGCTGGCGTACCCATAGTACCAATAGCTTTAATCGGTACTCATGACCTGTATTGGGGCAAAGAATTAACTGTTCGGGTTGGTGAACCTTTGTATTTTGACCAAACTAACAGACCAAACCGCCAAGAAGTAGATGTAGCGTTACATAAGTTGCAAGAAGCAATGCAGGATTTGTTACCCACAGATTATCAGGAACCAACAGGCTCAAAACTACTGCGACATTTTCTTAACCATATGCTGTGGTGAAAGAGTATATCTTGTGCGTGTGAACCTAATTAAGTTTGTGGGGATTGGTAATCGGTCATTGGTAATAGCTAATAGCAAAAATTAACAACCCATTACCCATTACCAAAAAATCATAACCTCACTAACTAATTAAGTTTTATTTACCCCGCAACAGACCTTGCAAAAAGTAAAAAATATTTGTCAATATTTGTTCTATCCAGAGAATAGCGCGATCTAACCATTCCAGAATATATTCTAGGAGGTGCTTTTCATAGCCTAATACGGTCGCTGTCGTTTCTATCCAGTCTGGTTGGGCTTCTGCTTGGTTTGCGTCGGGATAAGGTTGCTGTTGCGAGAGATAGGCTGGGATTTGTTTTGTAGAGGAAATTTTTTTCGACGTGTGTTTTTTCTTTGGTAACAAACTAGAGGTTGATTTTTGCTGTGGTGTAGGCTGTTTTTTCTGTCCAGATAAACCAACCGATTTATGAAGAGGAAGACTAGATTTGATTCTTGATGATTGCATAATCTTTGCTGTAAGATTTTCAGCATCATCATACAAATCAGTCCAATCTAACCAAGGGTCGTTTGTGAAATACTCATGCGGTGACTGATAACTATCAAGTAATTTTTGCTCAAAAAAGCTAGACTCTAATACTTTATATTTAGGTACACCAAAGAAGTAATTTAGGGCTGCTTCAATTAAAGCCGAAATATTTTGTTTTTGGGTAACTGTATTCTCAAGATTAGCTACTATTTCTTTTCTGGAGTTTAGCTGTTCTTTGCCATAAAGAAAGATGTTGACTTGGGTTTGGGCAACTCGCATTATTTCTAGACTGCGTTGCTGTGTCGGGACTATCGCAGTTTGTTCTAGTTTAGCGATCGCTGCATCTAGTAGAGCTACCATTTTACCTGTGTTCGGGACTATTTTGGTAATTCCCTCAGCAATTACAGGCGTTTTGCTCACATTTTCGCCTGTCAACTTTGCTAATATCCGATTAATTTCTGGTAGTAAATGGGCTTGCTGTTGCGCTTCAGTTAATTGCCAAGAATGCCAATATTCAGCTACTTCACTGAGAATTCTGTCTGTTAATTTGGCTTGTTGTTGCGGTGTCAAAATATCGAGAATCTGGTTCTTAGTGCTGACTAGTACCAACTGACGATTAACTACATCTGAGGCTACTCCTCTAACCATCGGTAGATGGCGTTGGAGTATGTTTTCTGTGGGAGAGGGATTAACGTTTGCTAACTTTGCGTCTGAAATAGTTAAGGATTGTGAAAGTTTAGGCTTGTTTGGGCGATGGGTAAGAAATTTCCCTTGCAATAACTCCAGAATATTGGCAAATCTGGATGTGCTGGAAGCCGTGATATCGGTTTCTTCTGGTGATAAATATTGGACAGACTCTAATACGCGCTGAATAGGTCTATCAGTAGCTAGGGGAGTTGGGGAAAATAAGTCAGTATCATGAGGCTGTAACCTGTTCCGCAATTCTGGTTCTTTGGTGTATAACTTTTTCACCGATGAATCAGATGACTGCAAAAACATAAACACAGGATAAAGTAGTGCTGATACACCCCACTTAGTCGCAACTTGTAAATTCCGCAGGGTACTTCCCCAATTTTCCGTCAACCGCCGAGATTGCTGGTTGACAAAGTTAAATAATCTGCTTTGATAACGACCAGAAGAACCAGATGACATGGTAGTAACTAATTAGTGTGAGCCTTGTTAATTTTTGAGACTCCCGCCAAACAATATAAATGTATTCAAAATTTAGAATACAGGATTCAGCACAGACATAATAAGCGCCAGAGATGGAAAAGCAAAAAATTCTCAGCTTTACTTTTCTCGTCAAGGATAAAGTAGGAAAATCTAGCCTGCCAACAGTTTTACACAACTTTATTCCCAATTCTGACTTCTGACTACTATCTCAATAATTCTTGTAAGTGCTTTGATTTTAGCGAATATATGACCCCTACCGAATCTCAGTATCAGACAGATTTAATCTCAGACGCAATTGAGAAATTACGCAGTTGTTGTCAAGTTAATGTTCAATCTACTTGGTTATACCAGGACTCGAACACAGAAATTACTGGCGTTGCTACATCTAGTGTATCTAATTGGCAACCTGTAGAGTTAGACACTAAGGGTAACATTGCTTGGACTGGTGGGCAGCAAGTACTTTGGCTAGAACAGAAATTCGTAGTTCCCCAAAATTTACATGATTATCCTTTGGTGGGGTTGTCTTTGCGGCTGTCTCTACTTTGGTGGGCGGACTCTGCCAGAATCTATGTGAATGGAAAATTAGTGCTAGAAGGAGATTTATTTGATTGTTCCCCTAGAGTTTTACTCAGTCGGGAAGTATCATCAGGACAAGAATTTGTAGTGGCTTTGCGGCTGGTGAGTCCTGGTCATTGTGATGGTGCTTTAGTGCGATCGCTCCTTGTCTACGAGTCTACGGATTATAATTATCCTGACCCTGGTTTTATTGCCGATGAGTTAGCAATATTACAACTTTATTTAGAAAAGTTCGCCCCAGAAAAGTTAAATATCCTCACACAAGTAATCCCAGAAATTCATCCCTCCAACCCAGAATCTCTAATTACCTTCCGCCAAAACCTGATAAATCATCTCTCTATCACTGACCCAAAATTTAACATCTATTTATTAGGTCACGCTCATTTAGATTTAGCATGGCTATGGCCAGTCAGTGAAACTTGGAATGCAGCCCAAAACACTTTTGCATCAGTCCTCAAACTACAACAAGATTTTCCCGAATTAATCTTCTGTCATTCCACCCCAGCCCTGTATGCTTGGATTGAAGAACATCGTCCAGATTTATTTACAGCGATTCAACAAGCTGTAGCTGCCAAAAAATGGGAAATTATCGGCGGTTTTTGGGTAGAACCTGACCTCAATTTAATCGCTGGCGAATCCATAGTCCGTCAGTTACTATACGGTCAACGCTATTTCCAAGAAAAATTCGACAAACTGACGACTGTGGTTTGGGTTCCCGACACCTTTGGTTTTTGTGCAACCCTACCGCAATTTTTGGCGAATGCAGGTATTGAGTATTTCGTGACGCAAAAATTACGATGGAACGACACTACTAAATTTGATTATGGCGCTTTTTGGTGGCGATCGCCTGACGGTAGTCAAGTATTAAGTGTTATGTCTGCAACCATAGGCGAAGGCATTGACCCCATCAAAATGGCAGCCTATTCTCTAGAATGGCAAACCCAAACCTGCTTAACTCAATCTTTATGGCTTCCTGGTGTTGGCGACCACGGCGGCGGCCCCACCCGTGATATGTTAGAAACCGCCCAACGCTGGCAAACTTCACCATTTTTCCCAGACTTAGAATTTATCACCGCCGAAAAGTATCTCCAGCAAGTTCAGTCAAGAGTCAATAGTCAAGAGTCAATAGTCAATAGTCAAGAGTCAACGGTCAATAGTCAACGGTCAACATTTCCTATATGGAATGATGAACTATATCTAGAATTTCATCGTGGCTGTTACACTACCCATGCAGACCAAAAACGCTGGAATCGGCATTCTGAAAATTTACTATATCAAGCCGAACTATTTGCTACCTTGGCCGCTTTTATCTGTGGCGTGACATATCCCAAATCCGACATCGAAACAGCTTGGAAGCAAGTATTATTTAACCAATTCCACGATATTTTACCTGGTTCTTCCATTACCCAAGTATATACAGATGCCTTGCCCGAATGGCAGCAAGTCGAACAAACGGGAACCAAAATATTAAAAGAATCATTACAGGCGATCGCATCTCACTTTACCTTACCAGAGCCACCAAAAACCGATAGTTTACCCATTTTCGTTTTCAATTCTCTCAACTGGCAGCGCTCTGAGGTAGTATCAATTACCTTACCCCCACCACCACCTAACCAACAATGGCAAGTCTACGATACTACTGGCAAACAAATCATTTCCCAATTAACTGAACCATCAACCATACTATTCCTCGCCGAAGATATTCCCTCTGTAGGCTATCGCCTCTTTTGGCTTTCCCCCACATCTCCCACATCTCCCACATCTCCCACATCCCTAGACTATATTCTCGAAAATGAATACCTGCGCGTTATCGTAGATCCTGATACTGGAGATTTATCAAGCATCTATGACAAAACTCATCAACGAGAAGTATTGTCTGGTGCGGGTAATCAACTACAAGCTTTTAAAGACAGTGGTCAATATTGGGATGCTTGGAATATCGACCCCAATTATAGTCAGCATCCCCTACCAGCAACTAACCTCAAATCTATCCAGTGGTTAGAACAAGGAACTGTACAGAATTGTCTCCGCGTAGTGCGTCAATTGGGTAAGTCGGAATTTTGCCAAGACTATATCTTGCAAGTTGGTTCACCACTATTAAAAATCGCTTCTAGAGTAAATTGGCAAGAAAAACACGTTGTAGTAAAAGCTGCTTTTCCTCTCAACGTTACAGCCGACTTTGCCACCTACGAAATTCCCTGCGGTGCAATTCGTCGCCCGACTCAACCCCAAACCCCACAGGATAAAGCAAAATGGGAAGTCCCAGCTTTACGTTGGGCTGATTTAACAGCAGAAACAGATGACTGTCTTTACGGTGTTAGTTTACTGAATGATTGTAAATATGGTTACGACAGTCAACCCCAGCTATTAAGGCTAACCTTACTCCGTAGCCCTACCTGGCCTGACCCAGAAGCCGATACAGGCATACACGAATTTACTTATACTGTGTATCCTCACGCTGATAGCTGGGAATCAGCCCACACAGTACAAAAGGGATATGAATTAAACATTCCCCTGCAAGTAATATTAAACCCAACTCAACACTCCCAACTCAACACTCCCAACTCAACAGCAAACACTAGAGACAGAGCAAGTTTTTTAAATTTACCAGCCGAGAATTTGGTCTTGATGGCTGTCAAACCATCGGAAGACGACCAGCAGCAATTAATTCTGCGCTTTTATGAATCTCACGGTGTGACTACAGAATTATCTTTGCAGAGCGATTTAAAGTTAACCTTGGGTATTCCAGTAGATTTACTGGAACGCCCCATTAGCCAATTCTCATCTCAGCAACAAATCTCCACAATTGAACCTTGGAAAATTGCGACTTTTAAAGTTTTAGAGGTCAGAGGCTAGAGATGGGGTAATAGGAAGGAAACGAGAGATTTGAGGAGTGAGCGTCACTATTACCTCATTCCTTACTCCCAATTTCCCACACCTTGTTTAGTCTTCATGATCTTCAAAAGGGTCGGACAATTCTCTGCTAGGAGGGCCAAAAGCGGTGTAAATCCCATACCCAGTAACAGCGACGAGAGCAGCACCGACAGAAATGATAAGAACTATTGCGGGTTCCATAAGTGAGTTATAGATGATGAATGTTATTCTTATAGAATATTACAGAAGATTAAAAAAAGCTTTGGCAACTAATCTTAGGTGAACTATGGCACAACGCACTAGGTTGGGAGATATCCTGCGACCTTTAAATTCTGAGTATGGTAAAGTGGCTCCAGGCTGGGGAACTACCCCTGTAATGGGTGTTTTTATGGCCCTGTTTCTTGTGTTTCTGCTAATTATTTTGCAACTCTACAACAAATCAATCTTGATTCAAGATGTCAGAGTTGGCTGGTAGCTATCAACACACAATAACCAAGCTAACTAATTAGTTAGTCTACACCCGGCCTATCCGGGTTTTTTTGTGGGTTTAGGGGTTTAGGGGTTTAGGGGTGTAAAAAATTGATTTTGAATTTTGAATTTTGTAGCTTTAGCTTCCCGTAGGGTATTTTGAATTTTTGAGTTCTATTTGTGGTTGGTATACCGAAAACGTTACTCTTGAATAGAAATAATGATAACTTTTTGAATATAGTCTCTAGGACTTACGCATGAAAACGAAAAATCGGGGGTTTGGACAGGGGTATAAGGGTATAAATGTTTAAAACCCCTACACCCCTATACCCCTACACCCTTACACCCAGTCTCAACAGACAACTTAGTTGCGTAAATCCTAGTCTATAAAAAAGGGTGGTCAGGAGTAGGGTGAAAAATTCTACCTAGTCCCCAATACCCAATCACCAGTCCCCAAGCCCAAACACTTAACAGGAGAACCCGCGTGAATATATTTGGTATTGGTTTACCGGAAATGGGTCTAATTATGGTAGTGGCGCTACTCATCTTTGGCCCAAAAAAATTGCCAGAAATTGGTCGGAGTTTGGGAAAAGCAATTCGCGGTTTTCAAGAGGCCTCTAATGAGTTTCAGAGCGAGTTCAAGCGCGAAGCTGAACAATTGGAACAGGCTGTAAAGACGACTGCTGAACTTGAACCCAAGCAAATTGAATCGGTGAAATCTGAGCAAGATAGTGCTGGTTCTTCCCCCGTTATCTAAGGAAGTGCAGCAAGCGGTTGATTGTAAACAAGATAGATGACAGAACCTGTAACGCAACCTGCTTTGGTGATTCCCCAGCTAATTGTTGGCTTGGGGAATCCAGAGCCTAAATATGACCAAACTCGCCATAATATTGGCTTTGCAGCTGTGGATGCTCTTGCTCGTGCTTGGAATATTTCCTTGGCTGAAAATCGCAAATTTCAGGGTCAATACGGTGAAGGTACTGCCCCTGGAGGTGTAAAAATTCGCTTGCTTAAGCCACTAACTTATATGAATCGTTCAGGACAAGCGATACAAGCAGTAACAAGCTGGTATAAATTGTCAGGTGAGTCTGTGTTGGTGATTTATGATGATCTAGACTTGCCTTTGGGTAAGACTCGTCTGCGCTTGTCTGGGTCGGCTGGGGGACATAATGGCATGAAGAGTGCGATCGCTCATCTTAGCACGCAAAATTTCCCCCGCTTACGTATTGGTATAGGTAAGCCGAAAAATGCCGTGAATGGCGATAACTCAGAAACTGTTTCTCATGTGTTAGGAAAATTTTCTGCCAGCGAGACTCAACTCATGTCCCTTGTCTTGCAGTTCGTAGTTGAATGCGTAGAATTGAGTCTCAAACAAGGCGTAGAAAAGGCGATGAATCGCTGCAATAGTTATACTGTCGAGGCTCCTAAATCTTAAAGCAATCGCCAGTTTTTAGGTGTTGAACATTGGTTGGTGGTTAACGACTATGGCTTGTCCAATCCAACCAAAGTCACACCTTATATAAGACTTATTTATCATTCAGATGAGCTACTCACAGCCCACATTGGAGTGCAGCACATCTTACTTTTTGATTGTCACAATAGTGGCAACTTACTGTTATTTGTTCTTGGTTCATTTTCTCAACCAACATCGCCTATCCAAACCAACAAAAGAGGTTTATTTAAAAACGGCGCTTGCGTCTCGCTGCCACTGCTTTGCGTTTGCGTCTTTCTAACGGTGTTTCAAAGTGCCGATGATACTTAACATCGGCTAATATACCAGCCTTAGAAACTTGACGTTTGAACCGACGTAGTGCTGAATCTATGCCTTCATTTTCTCCTAAAACCACTTGGGTCATGGGTTTCCCTCACTGATGAATAGTCTCCATTGTAATAGTAGCCTCAAACTTGCCCAAACTTATTGAGACGAAAACCAGAATAGTAATTTATTTAATTGAGTATGGTTATGGGGAGTTGTTCAGCATAGGATAAGCTACTGCCTAAACCTCATCAATTTGATGATTGTGGTTCCGTTTCCAAGTTAAGAATCAAATAACATAAAATTGTCAAAGTTCCTTGACCCCGTTGCTTGTATAAAATTTAATCGGCATTACTCATAATGCCGGGCATAGTCTCATATTACCTATTGACCTCATAAGTTCCTGGGATTTTTGACTACTCCGGTGTCTTATTTTGAGTCTCAAGAAAGTAGGTTCATGAGTCCCAGGATAGTGCGTACTTATCGTATAAGCATTTAAGGTGGTGTGTAGGCGATCGCGTGTAATTCATCTTTACGACCAACAAATAATCTGGGGTCTTCTATCATCCCCGCAGCCACAAAGGGATTAGTAGGCAGTGAACCAGAGGTCATGTAACAATTTTGTTGTTATTTCAGGGATTTTGGTGCAAGTACCCAAAACAATAACATCATACTTAGAATAATTTTGTGATCTCTTGCTTTCGAGGTGGTCTAATACCAATTCGCAATTCGCAATGGAGTTAGTGGGGTGCGTCAGTATGAATAATTTCTTGGTGTAGCTAGGTTTTCTCGCACTGACGCACCCTACACTTGGGATATTTTTTTATCTGGAAGTCCCTAAGCAGTTCAAAAGATAGGGAGTGAGAAGTAAAGCAATCCCCAGTCCTTAACAGACGATACAATGGCATTCAGTATCATGCTGTCCATCTCCTGCCATGTTTCCAGTCATATATTCTGATGAGTTTCTAGATCACAAAACTGGCAAATATCACCCAGAAAGTCCAGAACGTTTGACAGCAATTGTTAATGCAATAAAACAAGCAGCGTTTGCGGAAAAAATTACCTGGGTTGAACCTACACCAGCCCTAGAAAACTCATCTGTAATGCCGCTTTTGGTTAAGGTTCATAGCCCAGGTTATGTGAATAAGGTCAGGGAGATCGCTACTACTGGCGGCGGTTATTTGGATGGCGATACACCAGTCTCACCTCGTAGTTATGATGTGGCTTTATTAGCGGTGAGTGCTTGGTTAAACGGGATGGATGCTGTGTTAGAGTCGGCAAATCCCGCCTTTGTGCTGGCGCGTCCACCAGGACACCATGCAGAAGGCGATGCAGGGATGGGATTTTGTCTATTTTCTAATGCAGCGATCGCCGCTTATTATGCCTTAGAACAGCCAGGAATTAACCGTGTCGCTATTATCGATTGGGATGTACATCATGGTAATGGTACACAGGCGATCGTGGAAGTTAATCCCCAAATTGCTTACTGTTCCCTCCATCAGTACCCCTGTTATCCTGGGACAGGTAGAGCCACAGAAAAGGGTTTCCATAATAATGTGTTAAATCTGCCCGTACCACCTGGTAGTGATCTGGCTGTATATCAGCCATTATGGGAGAAAAAGATAATCCCGTTTTTATCGGAGTTTCAACCAGATTTACTGATTGTTAGCGCTGGTTATGATGGTAATGCTGACGATCCTCTAGCTAGCGTCAATTTACAACCACAAGACTATGGCTTATTCTCTAATTATTGTTTAGGAATAACCCGTAAAATTTTATTTGGCTTAGAAGGTGGCTATGATTTGCCTACGCTTTCTCAGTCCGTTTTAGCAACAATTGCTAGTTGTTTAGCTTGATATATTATCAACAATTGCTCTTTGCGTCTCTGTCTTAAAAAGTTCTGATGCTTGTGGCAAGCAGCAAAGCGTCTATTGCGTGATAGAAATCATCACGCATTTATACAGCGCCGAAAATATTTTAATGCAGGACGTAAGGAAAACGACTCTTCAGCCTACATCTTAAACTACGGTTTATCTATCGAGATTTAGTTGAATACTGAAGATGAATGTAGTATAACTCTGATAGTACCATATACTTCCAGGGATCAATGAGCCATCAAAGTACGCGCCCACACCATACTTGGGTGCAATCTCATCATCCTGCACAGTTAGAGATGAAATCGCCGCCTCACAAAGAGCCGATGTTTTATTATTTTGCTTATGGCAGTTGTATGTGTCCGGTGGATTTGAAGCGATCGCTTGGTGAGAACACGCACCCTTATATTATCGGCCCTGGAGTATTGAAAGGTTATCGTTTGGGATTTTATCTCTATTTACCAAGCCGTAAATGTGGCGTTTTAGATATAGTTAAAGACCCCAAAGCCAGTGTTAAAGGCGTACTTTACCAATTACCTTTACGCCTAAGTGAATACTTAGATCAACGTGAAGGTGTATCCCAAAACCTCTATCGTCATGAATCAGTAGAGATTCACAGCCACAGTCGAGTGTATCAAGATGTTCGCACATACGTAGTGGTGAATAAATTAGAGGAAGAAGTTGCACCTAATGACTGGTACTTCAATGTTGTTCTTAGGGGTGCAGTTACCTGCGGATTACCGGAAGAATATTGCTGGCATTTATTCAATCATATGCACAAGTTACAGCAGCGCCATCAAGAACAGAAATTTAGGCGATCGGCATGAAGAGTAATAATAAGACGAAATACTAAAATTGATCATGTTATTGATGGTGTTTATTTTTATTAGTAATACTTTGAGCAATTTAGTAAAGAATAAAAAGAACATTATTAAGAGTTTTATGTCTATTATTATGACGATTTAATGTCTAATTAACTGCCTTTATTTACATACATAAAATTATCTAGATAACATATATTTGTTATTAGTTCATCTTTAAGTTAAACATCTCTCAATTCAATTCTTGTAAAGAGTATATCCAAATATCTAACAAATCAAGCTCAACCTCTAAAAACATAGGATTTATATGAAATTATTTTCTGGCGTTACTGGCTTGATATTGAAAGCTAGTGTAGCTCTAACAGGTTTTATTGCTTGCTTAAGCTTTGCATCAACTCCAGCATCAGCCCAAGCAATAATAGAAGACCCAATCTCCGACTTCAGTTCTGGAGAGCCTGCTGTCTTTGCAGGTGCAGCAGTGTATCTTACTCCTGGTGCTTATCTATCAACTATTGCAGCTGAGGCGGTCGCACCGAAAGGAACTTATTTTGCAGGATTCAACGGTGCGTATACAGTTACAGCATTTTCGTATATAGATCCTATTACTCATGCAGCATATCCAGCCCTAACACTACATACTGGTGGACTAGCTAAACTTCCATACGATGTAGGCGGGTCTATTAGGGGTGCTGTAGTGGACAGACTCAGATACGGCAATCTCACATTAGATGAATTTACATCACTGGTTAGGGCTGCTGTTGGTAATGATGGTTTGGAATAGGGTTGGGAATTGGGGATTGGGGACTGGGGACTGGGGATTGGGGACTGAGTGCAGAGGGTAAAAGAAAATTATTACCAATTACCCATTTTTGATTTCCCATAAAAAAGACGCAAAGAATTACTTTGCGTCTTTTTGGTGAGTTTAGAGAAATTAGAAACTAAATGTGGTTCTCAACGCACCAATAACAACATCATCATTATTGTCATTGTGGTCTGGTGATGTTAACCAGATAATGCCTGGTGTGATGGTGATATTGTCACTGACTTTGTATTGATAAAATGCTTCCACATGATAGGAAGTATCTCTATCTCTATCTAGTCCAGCAACGCTAGAACTTGTGACTTTTGGTTCCATCCCAGCAATGATACCGGCTAAGTTACCTTTTTTCCCAAGGTCGGGGAAACCAAGAGTAACAGCATAGTTCCAAATATCAACATCTCCACGATCGCCTGTCAAGATGCGGCTATTGGTGTAACCAGCCCATCCACCCAAGACTAATTTTTCACTGAGACCGATGGAAGCTTGGAGACCGTAGGAATTGCTGGAGAATCTTTCGTCTAAACCTTGGAAGGTGGTTGCAGCGTTACTACCAGTGGCTAGAGGTTGCCGATAAGAATTGATATATGTTAAGCCAACACTGGTGCGAGCGCTTGGTCTAACTGTCAGTTGCGCTAATGCACCATAAGCGCCATCAAATAAACCGTTTTGGGGTGATGGGTTATTTGCTGTACCGCTCAAATAACCCAAGCTCAAGGCTAATTTATCACTAAACTGGTGAGTGACACCAAGACCAGTACCACCTATCTGCCCATAAATCGGGTTACGTGTACCAAAGGTAGTTAAAGCACCAAAAGCACCATCTCCATCAAATATGTTTACGGTACTGGTGAGGTCGTCTGCTGCGCCGCCAACAGCAATTAGCTTGGCTTGGGTGTTCTTGCCTAAGGGAAAGCCATACCACAAAGTACCAATAGCAGCGTTAGTACTAGGTGCAGCACTAGCGAAGAATAGGTTACCTTCTGGAGTATTAATGTCGGGGCTAGTAATGTTGTTAGCTTCAATTCTGGTGAACAAGGTATCTTGCCCAGTGAAGCTGGAGACAAGTTCTAATCGCGCCCGTACTCCCAGAGTAGTATTTGTATCGACGATATCTGCATTATTGACGCGATCGCCTGATAAGACATCGCTGATAACTGATACTACTTGTCCTTGCAGCTTTGTTGTAGTTGAGAATTGATTGGCTTCTAATTCCGAGGTACGTGCTTCTAAAGCATCAACTCGACCTCTTAATGTTGCTAGTTCCGCAGAAAACTCTTCTTGTAGCTTTTGTAGTGTAGCTAAGTCTTCTTTTGTGACTAACTCCGCCGTGGCAGTAGCGATGAGTTCATTGACTCGATCTAAACAAGCGTTCAAGCCTGCGGCAAATTCATATCTGGTGAGGGCGCGATTACCACGGTATGTCCCGTTGGGATACCCTGCAATACAACCATAACGTTCTACCAGTGATTGCAATGCTTGGAAAGCCCAGTCTGTAGGTTGTACGTCGGAAAACTGAGAAACTGAGGTAACTTGTGACATTACCTCTTGTTGAGTAGCTAGGTCTGCATTAGCTATTTTTGAGGTTTCATTTATTTCTGTTGTGGCAGGGGTTTCTCCTGCAAAGGCCGCAGCGCCAGAAAATAGCATTGTGCTGCAAATTACTGGATTAACCAGCCAATACTTCCATATTTTCTGCATTTTTCTCCTCACACTTTACTCACACACATCTTCTTCTTGGCAATAGATATACCAAGTTCATTTGAAATAATATTTACTTCAAAAGTATTCCCAAGATATTAGCAGCACTTAGCAATTTTTGTCACATTAAAAGTCAAGAATTCGTAATTCATCCATTTTATGTAAAGAGAACATCTCTCAACCAGTACATTCGGTGGAGTGAGAGATATGTAACACAACACCCGCAAAACACTCCTATGATTGCTGGCAATAAATTTATTGTCTTCAGTATATGAGAATGAGAATTATTATAATATAGCAATGTACAATAAGTATCATTGTCAAAATCTATGTTGATTGTGGCAACAACCGCGTCAGCATCCTTATGAAGGGGAAAATACCGTGATTTGGACTCACATCAGAAGTAAAGTAGGTAGACAGCAAAATGGCATCATGTCCTTAATAGCCTTGCTAATGTTGTCCATGACGGTTGGTTGTGACCAATCGAATAGTAATCAGGGAACAACTGCCCAACAGTCGCCAACAGCAAAGGAGGCTGCCTCTATTCCGTCAGTGCAGCAGCCAAAAACTAAGGTAGTGGCAACGATTTTACCAACATATTTATTTACCAAAGCTGTAGCTGGAGAAGCCGCAGATGTATCACTTTTAATCCCACCTAACACGGAAGTACATGATTACCAAGCAACACCAAGTAATGTGAAAGCGATCGCCACAGCTAATGTTTTAGTCAAAAATGGGTTAGGTTTGGAAGAATTTCTCGACAATACGGTAAAAAATGCCCAAAATCCTCAATTAACCCAAATAGATGCTAGTAAAAACATCAAAGTTTTAAATGAAATTTCACCTGTTGTAGAAACAGGAACCAAAGACCACGATCATGACCATGAACATTCTGAAGGTAACCCCCATGTTTGGCTAGATCCAGTGTTAGCAAAACAGCAAGTAGAAAATATTCGAGATGGTTTAATTGCGGCTGATCCGGCAAATAAAGCGACCTATCAAGCTAATGCTGAGGCTTATATGCAAGAGTTAGACAATTTACATAACGAGTTTCAGAAAACTTTGCAGAAAACTCCTAATTGTACATTTATTACCTTCCATGATGCTTTTCCTTATTTGGCTCAACGCTATAATTTGCGGCAAGTTGCTGTAGTCCAAGTTCCTGAAGATCAACTTTCACCAACAGATGTACAAAAAACAGTTAACACAGTTAAAAAATATAAAGTAAAAGCTTTGTTCAGTGAACCAGGTGTAGACAACAAATTACTTACCAGTTTATCCAAAGATTTGAATTTAACTTTGCGTTCTCTCAACTCTTTAGAAAGTGGTGATACCAATCCCCAATATTACTTCCAAGCAATGAAAGATAATTTGCAAACTATAGAAACGGGTTGTAAGTAGAAATCATGACTTGGGTATATCAGAGTTATGTTATCGGTGGCAGGGAGTTGATCTGATGCTGAGTCTTCATCGCTTTTTTCCCGTCATCTACTCATGATAGTCACCCACAAACAACTATGAAAATCTCTTGACATCTCACATATTTCCCAGATAGGACTAATGAACTCGCCCATTTTAAAAGTAGAAAATTTGACAGTATATCAAGGTAATTATTTAGCGATTCGAGATGTTTCTTTTACTTTATTACCAGGAACAGATACAGCGATAGTCGGGCCTAACGGCGCTGGTAAAAGCACTTTGGTAAAAGCAATTTTAGATTTGATTCCCCGCAGCGTCGGTCAAATTGAAATCTTTGGTCGTCCCATAAATAGGTTAGGAAATTTACGCCATCTTTTAGGCTATATGCCACAAAATTTTATTTTTGACCGTAGCTTTCCCATTTCTGTGGAAGAATTGGTAGGACTAGGATGGGTTGGTGAAACTCGCCATCACAAATCTTCATTTTTCTCCAAGTTAAGGATTCAAAGCCGGGAAAAATCAGCAGCGATCGCCACAGCACTTAACAGAACTGATACTTACCATCTGCGAAATCAAGCTATCGGGACTCTTAGTGGTGGTCAACTAAAGCGGATTTTGCTGGCTTACTGTTTGGTCATACCTCGAAAAATCTTGGTTCTCGATGAAGCCTTTGCGGGAGTTGATATGCAGGGTGCAGCCGATTTTTATGCCATGCTGAACGAATTAAAGCAGCAGGAAGGTTGGACTGTTTTGCAAGTTTCCCATGATATTGATATGGTCAGCCGCCACTGCGATCGCGTACTTTGTCTTAACCAAACAGTTGTTTGTACTGGTCAGCCAGAAATAGCACTTTCACCCCAAAACTTATTAGCAACTTACGGGCCTGGTTTTAGTCGCTACGAACATCACCATTAGGAAAAATCACAATATCCAAGTAGACCAAACTCTTTTATTTATTTACTGAATTTAGAGTTAATCTTTTTCGTCTAAATGCTCCGCCACAGCCTGATAAAGCTCCAGAATATGATTATCATGTAGGCGATAAAATACATGACGACCTTGCTTACGGTAACTGACTAAACGCATGGCACGTAAATTTCTTAATTGATGAGAAACAGCAGATTCACTCATTTCTAGTAGTGTAGCTATATCACTCACACATAGTTCTTTTGTAGCTAGAAAAGAAAGAATTCGTAATCGATTAGCATCACCTAAAAAACTGAAAAAATCAGCCATGCGCTGTGATTTTTCAGTACTCAAGACTTCGTTTATTAGAGGTGTAACACTACTTACATTTATTTCTTCTACAGTACAATTTGTGTGAGTCTTAATCATGTGAATTTGTCAACTATAATGATTTAATTGAGGAATAGTTAAATTTGAGATAGATGTTTAAAACAATTTATTAACAAGAGTAGATTATAAATACAATTATATACTTTAATCACATTAAAAAGTTTAGAAATTCAGAGATACTTTGTAGTAATGTGTGGTGAAAGTACCCACTAGCTTGAATATGGATGCAATGAATTCTGATAATAAAAATAAACAACTGATTGTATGCTAACCACAACCTTCTACCTCCTGCCTCCTAACTCTTGCTGTCTAATCGGTGTGGCGAGTGTTGAAGATTTGGTGAGTTTGCTGCAATTCCCTTTTATGCAACGGGCGATCGCAGGTGCTGTTTTAATGGGAGTACTAGGGGGTTTACTGGGCAGTTTTGTCACCTTACGCCAGCTATCATTTTTTAGTCATGCCGTTGGTCACGCAGCCTTGGTAGGGGTAGTGTTGGGTGTGCTGTTACAAGTTAACCCTACTTCCATGCTACTGCCCTTTACTTTAGTTTTTGGTGTTGTCGTCCTTTATTTAATCGACCAGACAGATTTAGGTAGTGATAGCGTACTCAGTATAGTCCTCTCTGGTGCATTGGCGATCGGTGTTATTCTCACTAACTTAATTCAAGGATATCGCGGTAACTTAATAGGGGTCTTGTTTGGCGATATTCTGGCTATTGATAGCACAGACTTAATTTTGACATTTCTCGTACTGGTAACCAGTAGTGTATTTTTACTTTCAACCCTACGACAACAAATTTTATTGACCCTGAACTTAGATGTGGCAAAAGTTCAGGGTGTTCCTGTTCAACTGTACCGTTATGGGTTCGTAGTCCTACTTTCATTAGCAGTAGCTGTGGCCATTAAAGCTGTTGGTGTCCTGCTAGTAAACGCCTTTTTAGTGATTCCGGCTGCTACCGCTAAGTTGATGAGTCACCACTTTCAGCACTATCTTGTCATGTCAATGCTAGTTGGTGCTGCCAGTAGCATCATTGGCATTGTGCTATCAGGTGCTTTCAATCTCGCCTCTGGCCCTAGCATTGTTCTGATCCAGGTGTTCCTGTTTGTGGCTGTATTTATTTGGGTAAAGTTGTACTTCAAGGCAGCATAAATCTTTTTTACGAAAACTATTGCCAAATCGTTTTATGTTTGCTACATTGATTAATCGTGGTCAAGAAAAAAACAAGCCGGGATAGCTCAGTTGGTAGAGCAGAGGACTGAAAATCCTCGTGTCACGAGTTCAAGTCTCGTTCCTGGCATTCCTTTTAACCTTATACAGGCTCTTGCATAAAGCATAACTTATATAAAAGCCAAGTAGCTTTCCTGCTGCTGTGTGCCGTCGTGTGCTTTTTGGTGTACATATTTCGCTTACACCAATTTTTACACCCATCAAGAGATATTTTTGTACAGTGATTTTCATGCAAGTTATGCAAGATGTTATTGTTTATCGCTTAAGCAGCCACTAAAAGAAAGGGAGCTGTTACACTTCCCTACACTTCACCAGTTTGAAAACTCAATTACATCATCCCTAACAAGTCTATAAACTTGCCAAATTATTCTTAATATTAATTGCAAAGTTTTATCAGCAGAGAATTATAACGATTGTGGCCTGATGCTGATTAAAGAGTTGAGGGATATCCCACATACTATTTCATTGTAAAAGTACCAGCCACAACCGGGGAAGCCTTGCAAAAAGCGACTTTTACTCAAAGAATTTGTAGTGAGAATATTGAGTTTCAGGTAAATAAGGCGATCGCTTTTGTCGGTACTCACAACAGCAAAGGACAAAACTTAGGAGTAAAGCCGCTAATCAGGGACGCTCAAGCACAAATTATAACTGTCACCTTTGATTTTCTTATACCACCTGGGCAAATCGTGACAATTGGTCTGCGGCCTAATCGCAATCCTTCCTATGATGGGGTATATTTATTTGATGTAATAGCTTTTCCTTCTGGAAAGCAAACTGCTGGGCAGTGTCTCAGCGTTGGTCGGTTAAAGTTTTACACAGACACGACCACAAAAAGTTAATGTCATCAGGAGCATCTGACGTATTTGACACACCATTTGCTATTTTTGTGATTTAGGACAAGATTTACTCTTGTCCTTTATTTTTGGCAAATTTTTGTAGCCAAAATTACAGTTTTCCCTAGCAATATCACTAAATCTTAATATCCCCTTGTGTTTTTCCTTAATCTATGCAAATCTCATACTTATCTAATACGGTAAACTCATAGATTTAATGTACTATAGTGATATTAAATTGCTAAATAGATATTCATCTGAATCATGGGACTTGAGGTTGAACCACTTAGGAGACTTACATTTTACTTATGGCTGGTGAACCATCAAAGAATTTAGCAACTTGGAGTTCAGGTAATTTTAGTCAACAATGGAAAACTATTTTACCTCTAGTATCTTTGTAGGAACAATTTTCAACCACAAAGATAAGATATATCGTGTTTTAGATTAATAAAATATGTGGGAATAGCTGGCAATGCTAGTTTAAAATACCAAGTATTTACCTTGAGAATATGGCAGACAATGAGCAATATTACCTAAAAAAATTACTAATAATAACTAATATTATTCGCTATTTAAAATAGATGAAAAAGGATGTAGCATAGGGTTTATGCAAAATATTTATCTTGTCGAAGAGCATTTTCAATCTCTATTTACAAACATATTATTTCAGCTATTAACATTAATAAAATATTAAATTAAAGACAACTAAATAGTAAAACTCTGAAGAAATAATTAATGTTTTTTGTAGTAAAGGGAACAGCAATCATGTTTTTTGGACAACTTGAAAGAGAACTATTATGGGTAGAAGTTAATTCACATTGGCAAAACACAAAATTACCGGATAATTTACAGTTAAAAATTGATCAAGGAAAAGGCCAACAAGATATTTGGGAATGTAGTTGTGAAGATATACAGGAAGCATTAACAAAGCGGAAGCCAGTCTCAATGAAAAAATTCTACAGCCAAGAATGAAGGCGGGCTTGGGGGAAGAAAGCAGGGGGACAAATATCTTACTTAGGATGTTGCTCATGGCTTTAGATACGTAACTTGCTTCTCAAAAGGTATCCCCAGGAAAAGCCTTCTGTCTCCTCCTAACTTCAATATTTCCAAATTTCTTTCACCTAGCAAGAGAAGGAATTAATAACTAATGACTCATCTATTTGAACCACTAAGA
Source organism: Anabaena sp. CCY 9910 (assembly GCF_963920875.1). Taxonomy (NCBI): domain Bacteria; kingdom Bacillati; phylum Cyanobacteriota; class Cyanophyceae; order Nostocales; family Nostocaceae; genus Anabaena; species Anabaena sp. CCY 9910. The sequence goes on from NZ_CAWUDJ010000022.1 coordinate 91,273, forward strand.
ATTCGTGAAGTTACTTTTCGCAATCGCATCGCCTTATCGCCGATGTGTCAATATTCCAGTACCAATGGCTTTGCTAATGACTGGCACTTGGTTCATTTAGCTTCTCGTGCAGTTGGTGGAGCGGGTTTGGTAATGACCGAGGCGGCGGCTGTGGAAGCTCGCGGACGAATTAGCCCCCAAGATTTGGGAATTTGGTCGGATGCACATATAGAAGCTTTAGCGAGAACCGTCAGCTTGATTCATAACTTTGGTGCAGTAGCGGCTATTCAACTAGCTCATGCAGGGAGAAAAGCCAGCACCTCTAAACCCAGCAAAGGGGGGAAATTTATAGATGAATCTCAGGAAGGTTGGCGACCTGTGGTATCTAGCAGTGCGATCGCTTTTAGTAAAGAAAGCCCAGTACCTGAAGCTTTAAGTATTGAAGGTATCCAGCAAGTTATTCAAGCCTTTGTCCAAGCCACCAAACGTTCCCTGCAAGCTGGATTCAAAGTTATAGAAATTCATGCAGCCCACGGCTATTTACTGCACCAATTTCTTTCTCCCCTAGTTAACCAACGCCAAGATGATTACGGCGGTAGCTTTGAAAATCGTACCCGTTTATTACGAGAAGTAGTTGAGGCTGTGCGAGAGGTATTGCCAGAATCATACCCCTTATTTGTACGCCTCTCTGCTACAGATTGGGTAGATAAAGGATGGGATATTGAACAAAGTATTGCCATCAGTGACAAACTAAAATCTTTAGGCGTAGACTTAATAGATGCTTCTTCCGGTGGGGTTATACCGGGTATTAATATACCTGTAAAACCTGGATACCAAGCTCAGTTTGCCGAACGTATCCGTAAAGAAGCCAATATTGCTACTGGGGCAGTAGGTTTAATTACATCCCCAGAACAAGCCGACCAAATTATTCGCGCTGGTGTCGCCGACATAGTTTTATTAGGACGTGAACTCCTCCGCAATCCCTACTGGCCTCACCTAGCAGCTAAAGAACTAGGACACGAGAAACACTGGCCAGTTCAATATGACCGAGCTTGGTTGTAATTTTAGTGCTGAGTAGTGAGTAAGAAAGGTATTCTCCTCTTGCTCCCTACTTTCTACTTTACGGCAGCTTAACTTTACCGTTATGCTGCCATTTTTTTTGGGAAGACTAGTCTTGATAGTAAATTCATATATTTTTAAAATTTTATGGCAATAACTCTTCTATGGGGGGGTGCTAGGTACATCGGACAAAAAGCAAGACAGCAACTAATGGCAAGTGATGTTGTTCTGTTCTGGGATGAAATTAATCACCGTGTTGGTTTGACAGTAGCTAATTTACAAGGTGCTTTAGGTGAGGTGTTGTATGTCCGCAATTAACCTCAAAAAGATTTTTAGCAAAAAAGAGTTACCTTTACTTCTGCAAAACTTAGTTGAGCAAATCAAGGTAGCGATTGATGTGGAGCTAGTAGACGGCACAAAACTGCTGAGTATTGGGGAGCAAACTTCACAACACCGACATTCAATTGAAGTGTCGGGAGAGATCATCGGCTGGGTTGTTGGTGAAGAACAGGCCAGCATAGTAGCTAGTTTGCTGTCATTTTTGGCAAAACAAGAAGCAGAGAAGAAAGAGCTGGCTAAAGAATTGTTGGAGCGATACCAAGAAATTGATTTGTTTGAGGATATCTCCACTCAACTGACTAGAAGTTTAGATACTCGACAGATTGCTCAACTGGTTCTCAAAGAATTGAGTCAACTGATGGAATCGTCTGCGGGGATAATTCTGCTCCTCAGCCCAGATAAAACTGCCTTTGAAACTATTGCAGAATTTGGTCAGCTTTTTCAACAAAATCAACCGCAACCAGGCCAGGGAATTATTGGCAGCATTGTACAATCTGGTCGGGCAGAGCTGATCAATAATTTACCAGCTGATCGGCGGATATATGAGCAAAAAAACGTCAACGCACTGATTTGCGTACCCTTGCGAGCGAAAGATCGGATATTGGGAGCGATCGCCATTGGTACAACCAAAACCGAAGCATACAAAGCTGAACACCTCAAGCTTGTAAGTATTTTTGCCTCACAAACTGCGATCGCTATTGAAAAAGCCTTGCTTTATGAACAAAGCACTCAAGCCACCGCCCAAGCGAAAGCCCAAACAGAAAAACTTCAGCAAGCTCTCCATGAATTGCAATTAGCACAAACGAAGTTAATCCAAAGCGAAAAAATGTCGAGTTTGGGGCAACTCATGGCCGGAGTTGCCCACGAAATCAACAATCCAGTTAACTTCATTTGTGGGAATTTGAGGTACGTTGCCGAATACGCCAATGACTTACTATACCTATTGCATGAGTATCAGAAATTCTTACCTGTGGCTCCATCTGAGATGGAATTAGATTTAGACAATATTGATCTGGAATTTATTCGGGACGATTTGCCCAAATTGCTGGACTCCATGAAAGTTGGCACAGATCGCATTGTAGAAATTGTCAAATCCCTGAAGAATTTCTCCCGCCATGACGAAGCCGAAATGAAAACCGTCAACATTCAAGATGGCATTGACGGGACGCTAATGATTCTCCGCCATCGTCTGAAAGCTGGCCCTAATTATTCAGAAATTGAAGTCGTTAAAGACTATGCCCAACTTCCTTTAATTGAGTGCTACCCAGGACAGTTGAATCAGGTGTTTATGAACATCTTGGCAAATGCCATTGATGCTTTAGAAGAGTCAAGAGTCAACAGTCAAGAGTCAACAGTCAACAACCCTAAACTATTGACTATGGACTATGGACTTTTGACTAAACCCCAAATCACCATTCGCACCGAAGCCCTAGATGATCAATGGGTGGTGATTCACATTGCCGACAATGGCTCAGGAATCAAGGAAGATATCATGGGACGCATTTATGATCCCTTCTTCACCACGAAAGAGGTTGGTAAAGGAACTGGGTTAGGCATGGCCATCAGCCACCAAATTATTGTAGAGAGACATCATGGAATTCTCAAATGTCGTTCTCAACCAGGTCAAGGTACAGAATTTTGGATTCAAATCCCAGTCAACTGTTCAGCAATGGAAGTGGCTAAAGAGCAAAATCGTCTGATTCCTGACCTGAACACTGCAACCTTACCAACCCCTACAAGCGAACTATCCCCAACTGCTGATGCAGATGGTTTCATTCCCTCGACAACTCCCACCTTCAAACCAACAGAATTGCTGCTCCGTCATACTCAACTAATCCGCCAACTTTCCGAACAGAGTCCAGGCGTTGATACTGCATCTTCTGAGCAAATTTACCAAATTTTTCAGCGTAACCCAATTTCGTTAAAACTTTACGCCACCTTGTTGTCCTGGTTCTGTTGTTCTCAGCCTACACCAATTAATCACCAAGGAAACCACAACCATGTCTAACCAACTTGATGAATGTAATCGCCTCCTTTGGGAAAAATGTCCTGTTGGTCTAGTATTGTGGCGAAAAAATGGCGCATTGATAGATGTTAATCCCACTTATGCCACCATTTTGGGGAGAACTGTCTCAGAAACCCTCAACTTAAACTACTGGCAAATTACTCCTGAAAACTATCTTGCCTCCGAGCGAACCATACTAGAGCAACTAGAACAGACCGGTTGTTACGAAGCCTATGAGCAAGAGTATCTGCACAAAGATGGACACTTGGTTCCGGTGAAAGTTTCCACTGTGATGATTGAGAAAGATGGCGAGAAGCTGATGTGGTCGAGTGTAGAAGACATTAGCAACATCAGACAAACCCAAAAAGAACGTCAACAATCAGAAAAAATCTTGAAACAGAGCGAAGCACGATACCGCTCTCTGGTGACAACTAATACACAAATTATTTGGGTCAGTTCACCAGAAGGAATTTGCTTTGAACTCAAAGACTGGATCGCTTACACAGGACAAACTTTAGCGGAAGCTGAGAACGGAGGGTGGATTGATGCTGTTCATCCCGATGATCGGGGCTACACCGGAGAAGCCTGGGGTATTGCTGTAGCCAACCGTAGTCAATACCAAATTGAATACCGGATTCGTGGCAAGGATGGCAATTATCGCTACTTTTGGGTTTGGGGCGCTCCCGTTATTGAAGAAGATGGCAATGTCCGGGAGTGGATTGGCACCTGTACAGATATTCACGATCGCAAGTTAGCCGAAGCCGAAAATCAACGTCTGAAGGAACGATATCGCTCTTTGGTAACTGCTAGTTCCCAAATTGTTTGGGGAACAACCCCAGAAGGATGGGGAATCAGTAGCGAAATGCTCACTTGGATAGCTTATACAGGACAGAGTGAAGCGGAGGTTGAGGGTTGGGGTTGGCTTGATCCCATTCACCCCGATGACCGCACCCGTTCCTTAGAAGCCTGGAATGGGGCTGTAGCGAACCGGAGTATTTACCAAACCGAATATCGGCTACGTGGCAAAGATGGCACTTACCGCTACTTCTCGGTTTGTGGTGTTCCAGTCTTAAAACAAGATGGCAGTATTCAAGAATGGATTGGCACCTGTACCGATATTCATGACCGCAAGCTGGCAGAAATGGCTTTAAGACAACTCAATCAACAACTGGAAGCCAGAGTAGCAGAACGGACGGCGGCGCTGCAAAATACCCTAGCTGAAGCCCAAGGATTAAATGCCATTTTAGATAACTTGGCAGATGGTTTGTTGGTAGTGGACACCACAGGACAAATTACCCATTACAATCCTGCGTTTTTAGCTATGCACGGATTAACAGCCAATACCCTGAGTGGACATTATCAGGAACTACCTATATTCGGTTTAGCAGATTTGATTGAACATACTCGATCCCATCCTGGAGAGGTGTTTACTGCTGATGTAGCACTGGCGAAAGACCGCATTGGGCAAGCCGTAGGGACAGCGATCTTTAAGCGGACAGACACCCAGGAAGTTGCCGCTTGCTTTGGTTCAGCGCTGTTGATTCGGGATGTAACGGCGGAAAAAGAAATCGACAAAATGAAAACTGATTTTATCTCCACAGTTTCCCACGAACTCAGGACACCACTAACTTCTGTCCTTGGTTTTGCCTCCATCATTCAAGAAAAACTGCAAAAAGATGTATTCCCCATCCTGTCCACCGAAGATCGTAAACTGCAAAAAACCATCAAGCGGGTGGGTGACAATCTCAATATTATTGTGTCGGAAGCAGAACGACTCACATCTTTGATTAACGATGTTTTAGACATTGCCAAGATGGAAGCAGGTAAGGTGGAATGGCAAATGCAGCCCATCGACCCTGGTGAGTTATTGGATTGGGCGACTACTTCCACAGCTGCATTATTTGAAACTAATGGTCTACAGTTGCTCACAGAAATTGAATCTGGATTGCCGCAAATCATAGGCGATCGCAATCGTCTATTACAAGTCCTGATCAATTTAATTTCTAATGCCGTTAAGTTTACTGAATTTGGCTCTGTTACCTGTCGCGTCAAACAAGACAAAGATGGTGTATGTATCAGTGTCATTGATACAGGTGTTGGTATTGCCCCAGAAGACCAGCCTAAAGTATTTGAGAAATTCCGCCAAGTTGGCGATACCCTCACCGACAAACCCAAAGGTACAGGGTTAGGACTACCCATCTGTAAACAAATTGTCGAACATCATGGTGGCAGAATCTGGGTGGAAAGTGAACCAGGTCATGGTAGCGTCTTCTCTTTCCACATTCCCATCTACGCTAGCAATCACAACACCAATGCTAATCTCAATCTCGATGCCTTAGTCAGACAACTGAAAGAACACGTCATCACTGCCAACCAAGTATGCAGCGAAAACCGCAAAACCATTCTTGTTGTCGATGATGATGCCAATATTCGAGAACTACTCCGTCAACAACTAGAAAATGAAGGCTACAACGTTCGGGAAGCCAAAGATGGTATGGATGCGATTCATCAAATCAAAATATCCTCCCCTGATTTGATTGTTCTGGATGTGATGATGCCCCAAATTAACGGTTTTGATGTAGCGGCTGTTTTGAAAAACGATCCCCTAACCGCAGACATTCCCATCATCATTCTCTCAATTGTGGAAAATAAAGAACGCGGTCACCACATTGGGATTGATCGCTATCTCACCAAGCCTATCAATACAGAAGAACTTCTCAATGAAATTGGCTCGCTCCTTTCCCAGGGTATTTCTAGTAAGAAGGTTTTGGTTGTTGATCAAAACGCGTCAACTTTAAAAACTATATCGGATGTATTGCAAACTCAGGGATACAACGTGATTGAAGCCTCAGATCCCCAAGAATGTATCCGTAAAGCCCTGTCAGCTAAACCGGACATGATCATCATCGATTCTATCTTCTCTCAAGAAGCCGACTTAGTGAAAACTCTCAAATTTGAAAAGGAGTTAGAGAATGTATTCTTCATCATGCTCTCAGATCGCTAATCAGTTCGGGACGAGGGAATACGAATAAGCTGTTTTGAATTTTGAATTTTGAATTGATTCATATGACCCAAAAAATTCTCATTGTTGACGATGAACCCAATATCGTGATTTTGCTGGAACAAGCCCTAGAAGCATTAGAAGACGAAGGGGTAGAACTTTTAACCGCCAGAAACGGGGAAGAAGCCCTGGAAAGCATAAAAAATGAACAACCAAACCTAGTGTTTCTTGATGTGATGATGCCGAAAATGAGTGGTTTGGAAGTGTGTCAGATTGTTAAACATGACCTACAAATGACTCATGTGTATATTGTCATGTTGACAGCCAAGGGACAGGAGTTTGATAAACAAAGAGGAATGGATGTTGGTGCTGATTTGTATTTAACCAAACCATTTCGCCCCAAAGAAGTTCTGGAAAAATCAATGCAGATTTTAGGCTTTTAAGAAAATTCTCTACCTCTAACCCTTCTTTCCTACTCCCTATTCTCTGTTGTCTGCCCTATGTAATAGCAAGTATTTCAAACTAGGGGGGGATGTAGGTGTTACAATTTTTTTATACTCTGTTAAGAAGTGTTGCGTAAATTAGGAACATATTACTTATGCGTATATTCATGCAGGCAGCAGATGCGATCGCTACGGGTGGAAATCACTTCCCCACAGCTTTTACGTTGGTGTATGTAGTCGGTTTTATTGCGGCTGTCACCATTGGCTCCATTGCTTGGTACAACTCTAAGCGTCCTGTTGGTTGGGAAAGCAAAGAACGCCCCGATTTTGTCCCGAAGGTGGAAAAAGAAGAAACTCCGGGTCTGGGCGAACCGAAGTCTTAATTAGTTATTAGTCATTAGTCGTTTAGTCAATCAAGTCTGGACTATGGACTTTTGACTATAGTTAATTTTGAACTTCTACCCAACGCCGATACAGTTGTTGGATCTGCTTTAACAGTACAGTATGAGCTGCTTGGTTTGATTCGTTTGATTTTGCTAGATCCTGTAGTTTTGTCAGGAGCTTTGCTTCTTCAATCGCTACTTCTCCATCACTGTAAATCAGACCACTAATGGCTTCGATCAAATGTTCGCAGTCTTCGAGACTAGGGCGATCGCCTAGATATTCTTTCACCCATTTGTAGCATTCATTGGGTTTGACAGCAACTAACTCGTACAGCCAAGGCTTAATCTCTGGATCGCTAGCCAAACCTTTCGCTTGGGCTATCTCGCGCAGATATTGCCGTTCTTCTGGTTGGATTTTGCCATCAATCCAAGCCGCACCTATCAAGATTTTAACTAAATTTTTTACATTGGAATCTGTCACCATCGCTGCCTCCTCTGGGAGATTCAGGCTTCAATCAAATCGTACTATCCCTGATAGTAATCATTCGGAAACGTTGGTTTTTCTTAAGCGCACCATGAAAAAGCCGTCCATGTCTTGATTGTGAGGCCAAACTTTCAGCCAGCCTTGTGGTGTAGTGTAGTCAGAATAAGGCGAATCAGGACTAGGTGGCTCAATTTGCCAACCAGAATTTTCAGCCATAAATTCCGTAATTACTTCTTCATTTTCTGCCGGATGTAACGTGCAAGTGGCATAAACCAGCACACCCCCAACTTTGACAAATTTTGATGTATGTGATAATAGTTCCTGTTGCAGCTTCGAGAGTTCCTGGACAGATTCTGGTGTTTGTCGCCAGCGCGCATCAGCATGGCGGTGTAAAGTCCCCAAGCCAGAACATGGGGCATCCAGTAACACACGGTCAGCAACATTATAAAATTGCGGTAAGTTGCGACTGTCACCTGTGCAAATTTCAATCGAGTGTAAATTCAGGCGTTGGGCATTCTCTTTCAGCTTACGCAAACGTGAAGCAGTGCGATCGCCCGCCCAAACTTTTCCCTCATCTTTCATTAACTCAGCAATGTGAGTCGTCTTACCTCCCGGTGCCGCACAAGCATCAATGATCACTTCACCTGGTTGGGGATCAAGCAAATGACTAACTAACTGAGCGCTAGCATCCTGCACAAACCACCAACCTTGACTAAACCCTGGAAGTTTTTGGATGGAACCAGTATTTCCAATAAGTCGTAAAGCTTGGGGTAAATGGGGAATAGGTCTAGCCAAAACCCCCGCAGATTTTATAGCTGTTTCCACTTCTGCAACGGAAACACGTAAGGGGTTGACTCTCAAATCAATGGTTGGTGTTTGGTTCATCCATTCACAGAGTTTTTCCGTCTCCGTCAAACCCAACTGTTCCAACCATACTTTGATAATCCAGTCAGGGAAGCTATGTAAAATTCCCAACCTTTCCACAGGATTTTCTGGGAATTCGAGAAAGTCTGGTGATGCTTCAGCCAACCGGGTATATTGCCGTAATAAACCATTAACAAAACCTGTCAGTCCGGCGAAACCATTATCTTTCGCTAATTCCACAGTGGTATTCACAGCCGCAGAAGCAGGGATACGCTCTTGATAACGCAGTTGATATAAACCTAGATGTAAGATACTGCGGAGTTCTGTTGGCTGTTGGTGCGATTTCTTTTTGGCGAGTTGGTCAATAATAAAATCAAGAGTCCGTTGTCTTCTGACACTGCCATACAGTAATTCTGTCACTAGACGGCGGTCAATATCTGATAAATTTGCTTTTTGCAACGCCCTATCTAAAGCAACATCTGTATAAGCCCCTTTATGCACGTCTCTCAGAGCGATAAAAGCTATTTGACGGGAATTAGTCATGGAGAATTTTTGAGTATAGAATTTGCCGTTAATTAACCTCACACCCTTTCTGTTCTTACTTTACTTGGACTTGTGTGTACACTTTCGCCCTTCTCGCAACTTCACCTCCGTTAGAGACTCAGCTTCATGGATATGACTATGACCTATGGACAGGTGGGCGTTGCATAAATGCGGGATGAATTGGGACTTTTGTACAAAGCATAATATTGATTCTTTGCGTCTTTGCGCCTTTGCGTGAGACAAAAATCATCCCACTAATCAGCAACGCCGACAGGTGTAGCCGATCGCCTGATGCCAAAATGAAAAACATCATGTACTTTGGCCATCAGTTTTACTATGGAGTAATTTTTCTATGGCTGATACAGTAAATCAACAAATCGTACTCAAAAGTCGCCCTGTTGGGGAACCACAAGAGAGTGATTTTGCTTTGGTAGAGTCACCAATTCCCCAACCTGGGGAAGGTGAGGTTCTCAACCGCACTATTTATTTATCCCTCGACCCATATATGCGTGGTCGTCTCAGTACCAATGCTTCCTACGCAGCCTCAACGGAATTAAACTCAGTTATTGTTGGTGAAACAGTCAGCCAAGTCATTAAATCCCATCATCCAGACTTTCAACCAGGAGATTTTGTTCTCAGCAATCATGGTTGGCAAACTTACGCTGTTGCTAAAGGTAAGACTTTGCGTAAACTTGACCCCAATCAGGCTCCTCTATCCTACTATTTAGGCGTATTGGGTATGCCTGGTCTAACTGCTTACGCCGCTTTACTGGATATAGGTCAACCAAAAGCAGGTGAAACTGTAGTTATTTCCGCCGCTTCTGGTGCTGTTGGTGCGGTAGCAGGTCAAATTGCCAAAATTAAAGGCGCTAGAGTGGTAGGGATTGTTGGTAGTGACGAAAAGCGCGACTATATTGTCAAAGAATTAGGCTTTGATGTGGGAATTAACCGTCGGACGCAAGAAATCGCTTCAGCACTGCAAGAAGCTGCACCTGATGGTATTGATGTTTATTTTGACAATACCGCAGGTGAAATTTTAGAAGCGGTGTTGCAGCAAATTAACTTGGGAGCCAGAATTCCTTTGGTAGGATTAATTTCCCAATATAATGCTTCATCACCACCTCCTGGCCCGAATCTACTGCCTTTGCTCATTAAAAGAGCTTTAATTAAAGGTTTTTTGGTGAGTGATTATCAACACCGTTTTTCTGATTTTGCCCGTGATGTTACTGAATGGTTGCAGTCAGGACAACTGAAATATAAAGAAGATGTAGTCGTTGGTTTGGAAAATGCTCCTCGTGCCTTTATTGGCTTGTTGCGAGGGGAGAATTTTGGCAAATTAATTGTCAAGGTGAGTCAATAGATAGTTGGCAGTTGTCAGTTGTCAGTTGTCAGTTGTCAGTTGTCAATAGTCAATAGTCAACAGTAATTCTTCTTTGCTTCCCCTGCTCCCCCTGCTCCCTGCTCCTTTACCGTTGCGTAGATGAAATTTTGATGGTTAGCGTGTACCTAGACCAGAAGATGAAGTAATATTCACTTCTGAAGCCGTAGCCGTGCAAATCTCTTATTGTTGGCAAATAAACAAATTACTAGCATGATGTATCGCCACCCAAAGCTTGCAGTTTCTTGGTTGCCGTTGAGTATATTTTTATCACTCAACAGCATAGATTTTCTGCCTGTGAACGCTCAAGCTGTTGATCGGACGCAACTACCAAATAGTAACCCTACGCAACCACTACCTCAGCCTCAAGATATCCAACCACCTGCACCTGTTCCTTTACCTCCACCCCAGCAGCCACAGCAATTACCGCCACCAGGAGAGTTACTCCAGCCGTCTTCTCCCGACATTAACCCACAGCAGCAAGTACCGGAAAATGCGCCTCAAACTATTACAGTAGAAAGGTTTGAAGTTGTTGGCAGTACAGTATTTAGTCAGGAAGAGTTAGCCAAGGTTACCACCGAGTTTACCAAAAGACCTATTACATTAGCAGAACTGTTTCAAGCTCGTTCTAAAATTACCGAACTATACGTCAATAAAGGTTACATTACTTCTGGTGCTTACATCCCACCGCAAACTATTAAATCTGGTGTCATTAAAATTCAGGTAGTGGAAGGTAAGTTAGAAGATATTCAAATTACTGGAAATCGGCGACTCAAGCCTAATTATGTCCGCAGTCGGTTGGCGATCGCCACACAACCCCCCCTCAACCGCGAAAGTTTACTAGAAGCACTACAATTATTACAACTTAATCCGTTGATTCAAAATCTTTCTGCTGAACTTTCAGCAGGTTCTCGTCCGGGGACGAGTGTACTACAGGTACAAATCACAGAGGCAAAATCTTTTAATGCTCAATTAGCTTTAGATAATGGGCGATCGCCTGGAGTCGGGAGTTTTCGCCGCCGAGTACAATTAAATGAAGCTAACTTACTGGGCTTCGGTGATAACATCAGTTTAGCTTATAGTAATACTGATGGTAGTAACACCCTTGATACAAGTTACACTTTGCCATTGAATCCCCGCAACGGCACAATCAGCTTTAATTTTGGCACTTCATCCAGCAATGTGATTGAAGAACCTTTTAATACTCTCGATATCGAGTCCTCCTCTCGCTACTACGAAATCACCTATCGTCAACCATTAGCTCAATCTCCCAGCCAAGAATTCGCTATTGGTTTGACAGCCTCACGTAGAGAAAGTGAAATATCTTCTTCACTGTTCGACGAAGAACCTCGTTTACCGCCTAGTGTGCTTTCCCCTGGCGCTGATGATCAGGGACGCACCAGGATATCTGCGTTGCGTTTCTTCCAAGAATGGACTACTCGTAACAGTCGGCAAGTTTTCGCAGTGCGATCGCAATTTAATCTGGGTATAGGTGCATTGAACGCCACAGTTAATGCTGAACCTCCCGATAGTCGCTTTTTTTCTTGGCAGGGACAAGCACAATGGGCGCGTCTCCTAGCTCCAGAAACCTTATTAATTATTAAAGCTAATACACAGATAGCATCCAAAGGGCTGTTATCTTTGGAACAATTTGGTCTGGGCGGTTTAGATAGCGTCCGGGGTTATCGGCAAGATTTTCTCCTAACTGATAATGGTGCTTTTGCTTCAGCCGAAGTACAAATACCAATTCTGCGATTATCTCGGTCTGATGGTTTGTTACAAGTCACCCCGTTTGTGGATTTTGGTGTTGCTTGGAATAACTATCGAGAGACTCCAGACCCTAATACCCTAGCATCAGTTGGTCTGGGCTTGCGGTGGTCAAGTGGCGATCGCTTTAGCGCCCGTCTTGATTGGGGAATTCCTTTAATATCCGTTGATTCACAAGCCAGAACCTGGCAAGAGAATGGATTATATTTTTCCCTGATTTATAATCCTTTTTAAAATTTCCCAGAGTTCAAAAAATCTTCGCTCTAAAAATTTGTATATAAATTACGCAATTTTCACACAAATTGCGTAAATAAACGCAAGATATATTGAGCCTGAAGGGTTTATTGTGATTATTTATAATAAACATTTGGCAAAAAGTTACATCAAAAAAACTATGTATAATATTAATCCATGACAAGCTATGACGCTTTTACATTACATAGTCATTTGTGTGGTTTGTTGACTACTAACGGTTAACCCGTCAACTGTTAACAGTCAACACGAAAAGATGTGCAAGTTAAAGCAAAGGCAGCTTAACCTTCTGCCATCCATTTGTGAGTTGAGGAAATTTTGGCATTGAGAAAGCTGAATAATGAATTGATGTGCATTAGCAAGAATGGCTGTTATAAATAGTGAAGTCTAATTAATATATTTCCACTGTATATTCAAAATATTTGAGGATTTGAGAAAGAATAATGCCAGGCAACGAGTGGGAGAAAATACGCCACATACTAGTTGTCCAAGACTTGCAAGGACAGCGCACCATACCATTGCAGGAGGCCACTTATTCTATTGGACGGCATACCAGTAATGCGATTGTTCTCCATTCTCGGTCAGTATCCAGACAACACGCCATTTTACTGCGGGTAACCCTTCCTGAGACTGACCAATGTAGTTTTCGGATCATTGATGGCAACTTCAAAGGACAGGGAAGCACTAATGGTTTACTTGTAAATGGGACTAGATGCTTTTCCCACAATCTCAGGCACGGGGATGTGATCAACTTTGGTAGCCATCAAGCTCAAGCCAAATACTATGCTATTTCCAACATTTCCGAAAAAGCTTTTTTTGCATCTGCTGACGTTGAAGACTTATCAACGTTTTTATCTGAGCTGTCCCAACCTGTCAATCCTTTTCAAACTTTAGTTGTTGATCCTGAGTTTGAAGGTGCTAGTGAGACTGCTTTAGCTCGCTTAGCATCCTTCCCAGAACTGATTCCCAATCCAATTATTGAGACAGATTTAGAAGGACGAGTCACATATATCAACCCAGCTGCATCTGTGAAATTTCCAGATTTGCGAGAACTGGGTAAACGACATCCGATTTTAAAAGATATTCTCAATGTTGCTGAAAACCCCAAAATCAATCCGTTTGTCCGAGAAGTGACAGTTGGTCATGCAGTTTATGAACAATCAGTCCATAATTTGCCAGAAAGCGATTTAATTAGAACCTATATTATACGTGATATTACTGAACAAAAACAAGCTGAAGCCGAACTACATCAGCGCGATCGCCTGTTACAGGCAGTAGCAGAAGCGGCTAATTGGTTAGTTGTGGAAATGAATTATGACACTGCTATTGAAAAAGCTTTAGCTGTCGTGGGTGAAGCCGCCCAGGCAGACCGAGCTTATTTATTTAAAAACCATCCTCATCCCGTTACGGGGAAAACGGCAGTAAGCTTACAATTTGAATGGTATTGCTCCGGCCTCCAGCCTTCTATTCAATATTGGCAGAATCAGCTTTATCAGTCTGCTGAATTATCACGTTGGTACAGTATTTTATCTAGTGGTAAATCCATCAATGAACTGAGGCGAAAATTGCCCATAGTGGAACGTGAACTTCTGGAAAGGCAGGGGATTCAGTCTCTGTTGTTAGTACCTCTGAGACTAGAAGATCAATTTTGGGGCTACCTTGGTTTAGCAGATTGCACTCAAGAGCGTTACTGGTCAAGGCATGAAGAATCTACACTTTTGACAATGGCAGCTAGTATTAGTGGTGCTTGGCAACGTCAACAAGTGGAAGAAAAAATTCGCTACCAAGCCCTACATGATTTGCTGACAGGATTACCCAATCGCTTACTATTTAATGAGTTACTGGCTAAAGCTTTAGCTAACGCATCGCGCAGTCAACAGAGTTTAGCTGTCATGTTTCTTGACCTGGATCGTTTCAAAGTCATTAATGATACTCTGGGTCATAGCTTGGGCGATCGCTTATTAAAAAGTGTCGCCCAAAGATTGTGTGACTGTCTGAGAAGTGGAGACACAGTTTCTCGTTGGGGAGGTGATGAATTTACAATTCTCCTACCCCACATAAGTTATATCGAAGAAGTCACCCAGGCAGCTTACAGGATTCTCAAAGCTTTAGAAGAAGTTTTCCATCTGGATGGGCATGAACTTTACGTGAGTGCTAGTTTGGGCATAGCCTTACTCGATCACCACAGTCCAGACGCAGAAGCCCTAATTAAACACGCAGACGCAGCCTTGTATCATGCCAAAGATGAGGGGAGAAATAACTATCAGTTTTACACCACTAGCTTAAGCGGTAAAACCCCAGAACTGCTAACTTTAGAAAAAAGTCTGCGTTATGCCTTAGAAAAGCAAGAATTAACAGTTTACTATCAACCCCGCGTTAATATCCTCACCGGACAAATTACTGGTATGGAAGCATTGTTACGTTGGCAACATCCAGAGATGGGGATAGTAGCACCGAGTATTTTTATTCCCATTGCTGAGGAAACTGGGTTAATTATTCCTATTGGTGAATGGGTATTGCGTACAGCCTGTATGCAAAACCGAGCTTGGCAAGAAGCTGGATTACCTCCTTTGCAAATGGCTGTCAACCTTTCTCCCAAACAGTTTCGTCAACCCAATTTGCTAGAAATTGTCTCGGCAATTTTAGCCGAAACAGCTTTAGCACCAGAGTTTTTAGAATTAGAAATTACGGAATCAACAGCTATTGAGGATATTGATTTTACTAGGAGTGTGTTAGAAGATTTGCAGCAGATGGGTGTTGATATTGCCATTGATGACTTTGGTACTGGCCATTCTTCCTTATCCCGGTTACAGCTTTTACCACTCCACAATCTGAAAATTGATGGGTCTTTCATCAAAGCATTGACCACAGATAGCAAAGTAGCACATATCGTCAAGGCGATCGTGACTTTGGGCAGGAGTCTAGGTTTGAGGCTAACGGCTGAAGGGGTAGAAAAACAGGAAGAACTTGATTTTTTAAAATCAATCAACTGTCAGGATGTCCAAGGTTTCTTGTTCTATAAGCCTCTTTCTGCCGAAAAAGCAACGGAAATTCTTCAAAGTGAAAGAAAACACGCTGCTTTGTAATATCGAGTTTGATTTATGCTTGGGAATAGGTAATAAGGTGATACGCATCTAGATCAAATATTCTTTCGTCGGGGCTGTCCATAGTCAAGAGTCCAGAGTCAAAGACTAGCTTGGACTGTGGACTTTGGACTTTTGACAACCTGAGTGCGAAATATACAATTTAAATGCGTAACAGCTTAGCTGATTGGTAATTGGTTTTGATGTTTACCAATTACCAAGCCTCCTACAGGAATCTGATTTGATGATTGAACAAACGTAAGTGTCTGCCCTACGTATATTGGACAAATCAAATAGTTGCTTCTAAGCCGCAGTTTTTTCCTCAAGTAGCTTAAATGTCTTTTTGGTAGCGCCACAAATCGGACATTGCCAATCGTCAGGGATATCTTCAAATGGCGTACCTGGCGCAATTCCAGAATCGGGATCACCTGCAACAGGATCATAAATCATACTGCATTGTCTGCAAATCCATTTACGAGTGTTGGGATCTTCACCAACTACTCTGGTAACTGGTTGTCCACCATTTAATACTTCTAATGCTTCAGTGTAGCGATCGGCGTGGTAATTTTCGATAAACTTCAATAAACCAAAGCGGTGTGCAGCTTCGCGGAAAGTGCTGGCGTGTTCGCTAGATTCTTGCGCTTGTTTGAGAAATTCTTCCGCCGCCGGATGATCGCGATCGCTTTGGGCAGCTGCGGCAAAATCAGGATACATTGTAGTGTATTCGTAGGTTTCGCCTTCAATAGCCAAAGATAAACACCGAGAGACAATTTCTCGCTTTTGTTCGTCAGTTAAGGCAGACGGATTTTCTACAACCAATTCGGGATGCAGTAACTCAAAATGGGCAAAAGCGTGTTCTGTTTCTTGCTCTGCTGTTTCCCGAAATAGTTTAGCCAAATCTGTAAATCCCAGTTTACGGGCTACTTCGGCAAAAAATAAATACTTACGATTTGCCATCGATTCACCACCAAAGGCAGCTTCTAAGTTTTGCAGTGTAGTAAAGTTTGATAAATCCATAGTCTTTGGATGTAGTAAAGTATATTTACATAGCAAATATAGGCTCTAAATCACGTAAATAAGTTGTTATTGGTGTGTACAAAACAACTTTACCCACATTTGCTGCCCATATTTATTTACCCGTTTTGTTAGCTACGACAGGACAATTATAAAGCAGCTGCATTGAGAAGATGAGAGGCTCCCCAATATAAAGTCCGGTTAATCCTCTACTATCCTTTTGTGAATACCGATTTATAGCGAAAAACAGCACGAGGACAGCGCATTCATCATTTTTCTGCATCTATCGCTGGCATTCATGTCTAAGATGAATGTTATCTATCGCTAGAGAGTTACGCACAAGAGGCACTTAATCCTACTATCTAGAGAGTTAATTCGCACAAGCCATTAGGTAGAATCATGAGTGATAATACTCTGTCATCCCGTCTCTATCCCACCCGTATTGATATTCCATCTGAAAAACGGGTACAAATTGTTGCTATCCTCAATCAAACTTTAGCAGCCACTTTGGACTTAAAAACTCAGGCAAAACAAGCCCATTGGAATGTTAAAGGTACTGATTTCTATCAATTACACGAATTATTCGACGAACTCGCTGGGGAATTAGAAGAGTTTGTTGATCTTGTGGCTGAAAGGGTAACTGCTTTGGGTGGATATGCTGTAGGAACAGCACGCGCCGCCGCAAAAAATTCAATTTTGCCAGAATTTCCCTTTGATATTTTGGATAGTCAGGAGTACGTAGCAGCTTTAGCAGACCGATTTGCACCCTACGCCAAGCATATCCGAGAAGCGATCGCTAAAACTGATGATTTAGGTGATGCTGACACCGCAGACCTTTATACCGAAATCTCCCGCACCATCGATAAGCGACTGTGGTTCCTAGACGCGCATCTACAAGCAGCAGCTGTTAAAGAAGACGGTGGTGCAATTGCTAATAAAATTCAACAGCCAGCTGCTGTTAGATAAACTTTTTTGGGAATCTCTATAATTGCAATTTCATAGTATCTTTTTGGTAAGTACGCCACTTTTTAGTGCGTACTTTTCATTTTATATTGCCATATCTTACTATTTAAATAGTTCAAAAAATAAATTATAAAAAACAAAAATGTATTTTAAAAATTTCATTTTACCAAATTGAACCGAACAAAAATAAGTTCTTGTATCACCAATTAAAATTACCAATTAACGAGGTAAATCTATGTCTCAAAATACAATCAACAATCTCATTCATGATAGAAATGCACGGGGTCGTAGTCAAACAGGTTGGCTTGATAGTTATCACACCTTTTCTTTCAGCAGTTTTTATGATCCCAACCGCATGGGATTCCGTTCTTTACGAGTAATCAATGACGACCGCATTGCACCTGGTGCAGGATTTCCCACTCATGGACATCGTGATATGGAAATTCTCACTTATGTACTCTCTGGTGCAGTAGAGCATAAAGACAGTTTGGGTACTGGTTCTGTTATTCGTCCTGGCGATGTGCAGATTATGAGTGCTGGTACGGGGATTCAACATAGTGAATTTAACCACTCACGCACCGAAGCATTACATTTACTGCAAATCTGGATTTTACCTGACGAACAAGGATTAGCACCCAGATACCAACAGAAAGCTTTCACCCCAGAAGAAAAACGCGGTCAACTGCGTCTTGTAGCTGCTAAAGACGGACGTGATGGCGCTGTCACTATTCACCAAAATGTTGATATCTACGCCTCTATTTTAGAACCAGGTGATGTAGTCAATTATCACGTAAAAGGCGATCGCTATGCTTGGTTGCAAATCGCTCAAGGTGTCGCCACCTTAAATGGTGAAGAACTCAGAGCAGGTGATGGCGTACAAATCAATGGAGAAGAGCAACTGAAAATCAGTACAAGCGTCGGTACAGAGTTATTGCTGTTCGATTTAGCCTGATAATTGATGTTAAATAACTCCCCCCTAAGACCATGACAATGGCTGAAGAAATAGTTTAGCCTCAGCCACTCGTCTGCGTCTTAACCCCGCCTCAACTGGACTACCCGGATTTCTATACATAATTAGAGTGGGTTCAATTTTGTCCCACTCTTGATTATTCAATACTCTAGTAATTGTCTCAAAACCCTTAGAACCATAGAAATTCGCCCCCAAGTTATAAGCAAAACTCAATAATGCTCCTTGTTGGTAAGGATTGAAATCTTCCCATCTAAGTATTCTCTCTAGAGGTGGTAAATATTTACGCTCTAACTGAAAAATTAACAGTTCATCCGCCTCTACTTGGGTAATTTTTTCCCCCAAAGACCATTCGCTACCATCTTTTTTTACAGTAGAACCCCAACCAATAGTATAAGGTTTACCTTTAGAGAGAGGGTCGGGATAAGCTATCAACTTACAGCCTTCAAATTCTTTGATCAAATTCACCCCTGGTAGTGGTAATTTACCGGAAGCTCCACCATAAAGTTTTGCTATTTCTATTTGTCGCTGAATGGCTTTATTTAAAGCATTACGAGTATTTATCTCTACTACGCCATCAGGAGTAATATTTTGTTTTTGTTGGAATTGTTTGACAGCTGCTTCTGTTTTGTTGCCGAAATCACCATCTATCCGACCTGGATCGAATTTTAGTTTAACTAATATTTCTTGCAGTTCGCTCACTTCTGAGCCTTTTGACCCTTTTCTGAGCGTCTCGGTGATACTCATGTTAAGTGTAGTTATTTGATTAATATATACACTTAATAATCAAACCTTTCTGTCTTTACACGCAAAGCATCTGTAATAAAAAGTTATATGTGCTGCCGATTAGAGAAAATTAAACTCTGACTTAATCAGCCAACGTCTACCATCGTGAATCAACAAAGTTAACTTATCCGCAGTGAATTCAAAATCTAGTTGACGATTGGCAAATTCTGTCCAAGCAGCCTGAAAGTTTTGTTTTGTTAAGTCTCGAAAGCCTACTGTCATGTGTGGTACAAAAGGGCGTTGTTTGCCAACTGCATCTACAATCTTCAAGGTAGCTTCTGTATAGCCGATTAACTCAGCTTGCAAGTTCAACAGTGCTGGACTTCTCTCGACATTGATATAAATAACACGGGGTGCAAAGGCATCAAAACCACTGAGAGTTACTGATATCGACTGTTGCTGGCTGGCAAAATCTCTCAAGGAGGTTTCTAGTATAGCCCTCATTTGTCACTCTAAGCAGAGGAAAATACAAAATCAGAGTGAGTCAG
>NZ_CAWUDJ010000023.1:0-108370 GCF_963920875.1 Anabaena sp. CCY 9910
AAACAGTCACACTCTTCTATTTCCTGAGCTTCAGCCTCTTTGTCACCCCTTCAGCTTAAACAGTTTCGCCCAGCTTCCTGTGAGGAAATAAAGACAATTATTTGTCTGGTGACTTTAAAGCCTGATCTAAAACTTGTCTAGCCTGTTCCGCTTTAGCTCGTGCTTCTTGGTAGCGTAGGTTTGCTTGAGCAAAATTTTTGAGAATTTTAAAACCTTCCTTGAGGCGAGTAATTTCTTCTTCCGTTACAGAATCATCGGAGAATAGGACATCAACAGCCTTGCGGATTTCTAAAGCTTCAGTACGTGACTCCTGCACTTTTAGCTTGAGTGTGGCTAAGTTGCTTAAGACTTGGACAGCTTGTGTAATCGAGTCTTCACCACTAGGCGATTCAGCAGATGGTTCTTTCACCTCAATTAATTGTTGAGGGCCAAATCCTTCTTCTAATTCTGTAGGCAGCTTACCAGCGTCAATTAACTCAACCAACTGATCCATTGCTTTGTCGCGGGCTTTGGCTGAATCTTTCCCAGAAACGGTGAGGATGATTTCCGGACTTTGAGCTAGTGTGTACTGAACCATATTGTGATTAACCAGGCCTAATAAGCATATTTTAACATTAAAGGGAATAGGAAGGAGGCCGGGGCAATCAATTCAAAATTCCTGCATAGTCTAGGGCTTAGGCTTACATCCAAAAAATTCAAAATTTAGAGAACTTCCAGAAACTCACAACTCACCACGCCAATAACAAGTCTCCGAGAATCAAACTTTATACTTGAGTAAAGGAGAAAAATTTCAACAGGAGGGGAAGAGCTATGGCTCCCAATCCCACTATTATGCAGTCTGTGGAAAAACTGGGTTACCGAGTCACTGTTGGTGATGTGGCAACTCAGGCTGGGTTAAATTTAGCGGAGGCTGGGCAAGGGTTGTTAGCTTTAGCTAGCGATGCGGGTGGACATTTGCAGGTAGCAGAAACGGGTGATATTGTTTACCTGTTCCCTCGAAATTTTCGGGATGTTCTACGAAATAAATATTTCAAGTTACGATTGCAAGAATGGTGGCAGAAGATATGGAAAATTCTGTTTTACCTGATTCGCATTTCTTTTGGAATTTTTCTAGTTGCTTCCATTGCGCTGATCACTATAGCCATCTTTTTGATCATCACGGCAATGAATTCAAGTAACGATAATGACGATCGCAGTAGTAATTCTAGTGGTAGTTGGGGGTTCTTCTATTTCCCCGATTTATTTTGGTACTTCAGCCCCAACTATGGCTATTCTGAGCCAGAAAGACGGCGTAGTAGCCAAGAAAGCAGTGATCTGAATTTCTTTGAGGCTGTATTTTCATTTTTGTTCGGCGATGGTAATCCTAATGCCAATTTAGAAGAACGCCGTTGGCAAGAAATTGCTACTGTGATTCGTAGTAGTCGTGGTGCAGTGGTAGCAGAACAAATCGCCCCATACTTGGACGATATAGGCGAAGTCTATCAACAAGAATACGGAGATTATATGTTGCCTGTGTTGTTACGATTCAACGGGCAACCAAGTGTTAGTCCTGAAGGGCAAATTGTCTATTATTTCCCAGAGTTGCAGGTGAGAGCCAGCAAAAAACAACAGCAACCACTGTCAGTTTATTTGGAAGAATTTCCCTGGCGTTTTAGTGCGGCTAGTTCCGGGCAAGTTATGCTCAGTGCAGGTTTAGGTATAGTCAATCTAGTTGGTGCTTTGGTACTGGGTAGTTTATTAGTAGATGGTACGGTTGCTGCACAATTGGGTGGCTTAGTCGCTTTCGTACAAGGAATTTATTGGCTGTTGCTGGCTTATGGAATCGGTTTTTTGGGCATACCTCTATTACGTTACTTCTGGATTAAGTGGCGTAATGGAAAGATTACCGGGCGTAACCGCGATCGCCTAAGCCGTGCCAGAGTATTAACCAGCCCCGATGCAGTTTTACAACAAAAAATCAACTACGCCAGTCAGTTTGCCCAAGAAAAAGTTATTGGCAATGAAGATTTAGTATATTCCACTGAAACCGACTTACTTGACCAAGAAGTTGAGCGATCGGCACAAATTGAGGCTGAATGGCGGAGGAGGTTGGAGAGTGGGGAGTAATATCAATTCAAAATTCAAAATTCAAAATACCCTACGGGAAGCTAAAGCTACAAAATTCAAAATTAACTAACTCTCAAGAAGTAGGGAGAAGTGAGGGAGAAATTCTTACTCAGCACTCCCCACTCCTTAATTACTTCGCCTTAATGGGTGTGAGGGCGACACCTTGATAGTAATGTCCTAGTATTTGCAGGTGGTTAGCGCCGCGTAAAGCTAAATTATAAGCACCCCATTGGCTCATACCTAAACCATGACCAAAACCTGCGCCTTGGAGGGTAAAGCTACCATCTGCGCCTCTGGTGACGTTAAAGCGAGTACTTCTGAGTTTCAGGGCAGTACGCACTTCTTCGCCTCGCAGGACTTTTGTACCTTTATCACCCACGACTCTTAAAGCTTTGACACTACGGAATGGTGAGAAGGATTCGGCAACTACTTCCCTGATATTGCCTACACCAGAAATTCTGGAGCTAATTTCTGTTGGGGTAAAAGTTCTTTGCCAATTACATTCTTTAATGTTTTGGTCGTAGTCTTGAACAGCGCGTAGATAAGGAAGGGGATTACTCCAAACATCTTCCACATTTTCCGTGTGTCCACCAGAACAAGCGTGGAATACCGAAAGAATGAGATTATTGTTATAAGTTAATACTTGCCCGGCTGTAGCATCAACGGCGGCATAGGTTGTAGGCGATTCACTGCTGACTCCTTTATAAATTTGCCAGCGATCGGGGGTATCACCTAAATCATAAACCGGGTTACTGCGCTGTTGTTCTCGCTTGTATAGGGCATAGGTACGGGCGGCGATCGCCTGAGCTTTTAAGGCTTCTCCCGGCCAGCTAGAATTCATTTCTCCACCAACGACGCTGTAGAGATATTCTTCTAAATCTACCCAGTTAACCACATCTATACCTTTTTCTGTGGGTACAACCAAAGTTCTCCCCCGAAACCAGCGATCGCCTATATAAACAAATCCTTTCCCTGAGGGTTCAATCCAAAATAAACCAGACTGCCATTTATCTAAAGCCACTCCCCCAGGCACAGCTTGGGCATAAAAGGAACTCATCGCTGGCAATTGTCCCAAAGTACGCCCTGTACTATCTTTGACAATTGCCGTTGTGGAACTGCCAACTCTAGCTTGATTGACTCCCCGCTCAATGGCCACGCGCAAGATGACAGAGGCTTGCGCTGGGGCAACCAAAGCAATCCACAATAAGATACCTAGCCACCAATGACGGACTTTAATCTGGGAAAGTAAAGAGCCTAACAACAGTTGAAATTTCATGCTGATCATCAAGTCACATTAGTATCTGTTAGCAGTTCTGGACTATAACGTCCACAACTTAAGATAAGACAGTTTCCTCAATTAAGAGGTTGCCACTTCCTAACAATTATGCAACGTGTTTTGGATTGGGGAGGACTGTTGACTAATGGGTATAGGGGTTTAGGGGTTCAGGGGTATAGGGGTTTAGGGGTTTAGGGGTTTAGGGGTTTAGAACTCTTACACCCTTACACCCTTACACCCTTACACCCAGTCTCAACAGAAAATCTGGGTACGTAAGTCCTAGACTAAACTGAACGATAAGCAACTCGCAGGCTTTGGATGAGAATGATTAAGGATGCGATCGCCATTAATCCACCCCAAAACCAGTAAGGTAATAACAAATATCGTTGCATCTGGGCTGTGTCCGATAATCCCAAGGGGCCAGCAGAATAACTAAATAGATAATCTAATTGATGGTAGGTACTGACACAGGCTTGTACACCTAAAAATTGAATGGCAAATCCCTGCATCCATCGGGGAGCTTTCAGGGAAATTCCCAAGATAATTAGTCCTAATAAGGGAATAGCTACCAATCCAAAGGGGGAACGTACCCAAATTAACGTAGAAATTAATAAAAAACTTCCTAAAATTTTCAGGCTCAGGGAGGCGGTGGTAAAACTACGGGAGGCTAAAATTAAGGCTGCACCTGCAAGTGGTGGCCCCATTGGCCCGGCGGCTGCAACTAAACCTGGGCCGATGGGGCCTAAGGATCTGCTGATGGCATAGCTGGCGACACCGGAACCATTACCAAAAATTTGTAATTGCTGAAACTGACCACCCAAAAGCACAGCCATTAAGCCATGCCCCATTTCATGAAACCAAGTAGCGAGGATGGTAAAGGGGTATAAAATATAATCTCCGCCTGGAACTTGCCACAACATTGCTGTAGCGATCGCTGCTCCCACTAACCAAGTTAACCCCATTCTCTCAACTTCTAGGGGGGCTTCTCGATGCAGTAAGGTTTCAAAATCTTTCCCTGGCTGGCTCATAATTAATTTGTAATTCGTAATTCGTAACTATTACTATTTTGTACTGCTATTTAGATGTAAGGGTGTAGGGTAGTAAATACTTATACCCCTACACCCCTATACCCTGAATTTAGTTAAGCGAGTTTAAAGAGGAAAGTTACCAAATCACCTTTACCTAAACTGATGCGATCGCCTGGTCTGAGGCGGTGTCTATTGCCTGGTAGCAGAGGCAAATTGTTAATGTAAGTGCCGTTGGAACTGCCTACATCTTCTATATAGTGTGCGTCACCTTCTAGGCGAATATCCGCGTGTACCCGTGAGACAATCTCCGAGTTGGCAAAGCCGGAAACATCGACATCGGGAGGAATGCGGTCGTTTGGTTTACCGATATGAACCACAGATAAGCTGGGGGGTAGTTCTATTTCGCGATCGCTTTGGACGTGAACTAACCGGGCTGTAATTTGCTGTAATTGGGTTCTAGCAGGAGAAGGAGGTGCAGCTACAACAGTTTCTGGTGCTGGTGCTTCTACTGCTGGAACTGGTTCTGGGGGCGCTACGGGTTCGGGTGGGGGAGTAGGAATACTTGCTTCTACTACTGGTGCTGGTGTTGGGGCAGGTGTAACTTCCACCACTACAGGAGGTGCAGACGGGGGTGCTGCTACCGCCGTTGGTGGTAAGGGCGCAGGTGCAGGGGGATTCTCGTTAGCAACCGGATCAAGGCCTAAGGCATTGGGTTGTAACAATTCTAAAAGCGGATCGGGATTAGCTAATGGTGGCACTTCCACTGGAACATCAGGGGCGACTGTAGCGACAGTAGCAGCAGGCGCGGCGACTGAGTGCAGGTTAAAGCCGCACTGACCACAAAAAGCAGCATCAGATTGGACAGTTGCGCCACAGTTGGGACAATTACTGGTGGCGGGTAACGGCGTGTAGCAAGCTTCACATTGGACAGCGCCGTCTGGATTGGGGTGGTTGCAATTTGGACAGACGATCATTGATTTAAGCCTTTGTTCAAGAGCATCCTAAATATATTGCTAACAAGCAAACTAACCTTGGGAGCGGCTTTTGCAGTAGACACCCAAAGGTTAGACTTGTTTTTTATGAGAAATGCGGCAAGGCGGTAACTCTAGCTTCCGATTTTAACAATTACTCGTGATGGGAAAATCAAACTGAGAGTTCCGCGCCTGCGGCTGCATCCAGTAGCCACAAAAGTTCACCTTGCGGCCGGATTAAGCGGGATGGATAAGCTAAGTCATCTGCACTCGGAGCAAATACTTGAGCAAGGGCTGGCCGTTTGTTAGCACCTGCAACCACAAAAATTACACTGTGAGCAGCGTTAATGAATGGGTATGTGAAGGTTATGCGGGGGTTGCCGTCTTTATTACCCACAGTAATTAAGCGATCGCGTACTTGTAAAGCTTCTGTGTGGGGAAACAAAGATGCAGTATGGGCATCATCACCCATGCCTAGCAATACCACATCCAAAGCGGGAAACTCTCCAGGTGCAGAGTTAAAAAATGCTTGCAAGTGCTGTTCGTACTTAGCAGCCGACACTGCCGGATTATTATCTAAAGTGGGGACAGCATGAATATTCTCGGCGGGGATATCAACGCGGTCTAGCCATGCAGTACGGGCCATCAGTTCATTACTATCGGGATGATCTGGCGAGACATAACGTTCATCTCCCCAGAAAACATGAATTTTATCCCAAGGTAATTTTTGGGCAGCGATCGCTTCATACAACGGCTTAGGTGTGCTACCGCCGGATAAGGCAATGGTAAATCGCCCCTGCTGTTTTATGGCAGTATCTAACTTAGTCAGGATCAAATCGAGCGATCGCGCAATTAGCGCTGTTTGATCCGGTAGGACTTCAACCGTTTTTTTCATGGCTCCATCATCACATTGCCTGCTTCCAGCAATACAATACCTAACTTCTGACAACCCCCCTTTTTAACTTTTGAAACTCTTAACATCAAAAATTCGGTGGGTATCAGTCAATATAATTTATCCTTATCACTTTCTCTGGTTGCTTGTCAGTAGTCAGTTGTACTAACCCTGGAAGACAAGAACTAAATATTGCATCTGGCGAGGAAATTTTGTATAAAGTGCAGGCTTCCGCTATCTTAAGTTTTGAGATAACAAATTGCGCTTAACATGACTTCGCTCTTCCCTCACAAAAAAGCCAAAGCCTTAAAACCCAATAGCCGTCGCCCTGCTAAGGAACTATGCAGCGAGTGCGGGCTGTGCGACACATATTATATCCATTATGTCAAGGAAGCCTGTGCTTTTATTACCCAGCAGATAGACACACTCGAAGAACAGGCACACCAGCGATCGCGCAATCTCGATCATCCTGATGAACTCTACTTTGGTGTTCATCAAGACATGATTGCAGCCAGGAAACAGCAACCAATCCCAGGCGCACAATGGACTGGTATTGTTAGCAGTATTGCCATAGAAATGCTGAATCGTGGCTTGGTGGAAGGCGTTGTCTGCGTCCAAAACAGCAAAGAAGACCGCTTCCAACCCATGCCCGTAATTGCTCGCACCCCAGAAGAAATACTAGCAGCTAGGGTAAACAAACCCACGCTATCCCCCAATCTATCCATATTGGAACAAGTCGAAAAATCGGGGATGAAGCGACTGTTAGTCATTGGTGTTGGTTGCCAAATCCAAGCCTTACGAGCTGTAGAAAAAAAATTGGGTTTAGAAAAGCTCTACGTTTTAGGTACACCTTGCGTAGATAACGTTACCCGCGCCGGACTGCAAAAATTCTTAGAAACCACCAGTCGCTCCCCTCAGACAGTTGTACACTACGAGTTCATGCAGGATTTCCGCATTCACTTCAAGCATGAAGATGGCTCAATTGAGAAAGTCCCCTTCTTTGGTTTAAAAACGAATCAACTCAAAGATGTTTTTGCTCCTTCCTGCATGAGTTGTTTTGATTACGTCAACTCCCTAGCCGATTTAGTAGTGGGTTACATGGGCGCACCCTTCGGCTGGCAGTGGATTCTTGTCAGAAATAACACAGGTAAAGAAATGCTGGACTTGGTGCAAGACCAGTTAGATACTCAACCTGTAATGTCCCAAGGCAATCGACAAGAGGCTGTACAACAGGGAATATCCGCCTATGACAAAGGTGTAACACTTCCCATGTGGGTGGCAAAAATGATGGGTGTGGTGATCGATAAAATTGGCCCTAAAGGGTTAGAGTATGCGCGGTTCTCCATAGATTCCCACTTTACCCGCAATTATTTGTTTGTAAAGCGGAATCATCCTGAGAAGTTGGAGGCGCACGTTCCTGAGTTTGCCAAGCGCATCGTGGGGCAGTATAAGTTACCGGAGTGATGGCTCACCACCCTCAAGCCTCTCCTACAGCATCGATCGCCGCCTCTAGAGCGATCGCCACATGACTCCAATGAGTCCCCCCTTGGCAATACACCACATAAGGCTCGCGCAAAGGCCCATCCGCCGAAAATTCCAGAGTACTCCCCTCAATAAATGTCCCCCCAGCCATCACCACTTGGCTCTCGTACCCCGGCATATCATCGGGAACGGGGTCAAGGTAAGAACCCACGGGTGAATTCTGTTGTACAGCCTTACAGAAGGCAATCAGCTTCTTCGCCGAACCCAATTTAATCGCCTGAATCACATCTCCACGGGGGGCGAGGGGTGCAGGATTTACTGGATAACCAAGTTTGTCAAATACATAACCAGTCAGGTGAGTTCCCTTCATCGCCTCACCCACCATCTGAGGCGATAAAAATAATCCTTGAAATAACAGGCGATTTTGATCAAATGTCGCCCCACCATAACTACCAATACCAGGAGCAGTTAGGCGGCAAGCGGCTGCTTCTACGAGATCAGCCCGTCCAGCTACATAACCACCAGCCGTCACAATCGTCCCCCCAGGATTTTTAATCAACGAACCAGCCATTAAATCAGCACCAACATGGGTAGGTTCCTGGGTTTCGATAAATTCACCGTAGCAGTTATCCACAAAGCAAACAGTGTCAGGATTTTGCTGTTTGACTAAATTGACCACTTTTTCAATATCGGCAATGGATAAGCTAGGCCGCCAGGAATAACCACAAGAACGCTGAATTAACACTAAGCGGGTGTTATCAGTAATGCTAGTGCTTAAATTTTGCCAATCAATAGAACCTTGGGAAGTTAACTCCAATTGGCGGTATTTTATGCCAAACTCAATAAGGGAGCCTTGACCTTGACCCCGTAAACCAATGACTTCTTCGAGCGTATCGTAGGGGGAACCAACTACTGCTAACATTTCATCACCAGGCCGGAGTACACCAAACAGGGCGCAAGCGATCGCGTGAGTTCCCGAAACAAACTGCACCCGCACCGCCGCAGCTTCAGCACCCATTACTTCGGCAAAAACTTTATCTAAAGTTTCTCGACCTAAATCATCGTGACCATAGCCACTTACACCAGCAAAGTGGTGCGCTCCTACGCGTTGATTACGAAAGGCTTCCAGCACTCTTTTCAGATTTTGCTTGACCTGAGCGTCAATTCCAGAAAAAATCTCTAACAGTGCCTGTTCTGCTTGCCGCAGCTGTTCCAAGCTGTTCATTACTTCCTCGTTAACAAAAAAACTATAAATATGCGAATTGCAAAATCGCACAGACTAGGCTGAACAATTTTAATTCGAGTTACTGCATGACAATTGCTACTTCAACTAAACCTCAAATCAATTGGGTAAACACCCTATTTTTCCTTGGGCTACACATCGGCGCTTTGTTTGCCTTTGTCCCTGGTAATTTCAGCTGGGCGGCAGTTGGTGTGGCTTTATTGCTTTACTGGATCACTGGTGGTTTGGGTATTACCTTAGGCTTTCATCGCCTTGTCACCCACCGCAGTTTTCAGACTCCCAAGTGGTTGGAATATTTCCTAGTGCTTTGCGGGACTCTTGCCTGTCAAGGAGGGCCAATCGAGTGGGTCGGGACACATCGCATTCATCATTTACATTCCGATACTGACCCAGATCCCCATGATTCTAATAAAGGTTTCTGGTGGAGCCATATTGGTTGGCTAATTTATCACTCTCCCTCCCACGCTGATGTTCCTCGGTTCACCAAAGATATTGCCGAAGACCCAGTTTATCAGTTTTTACAGAAATATTTCATTTTTATCCAGATTGCTCTGGGGTTGCTGCTGTTATATCTGGGCGGCTGGTCTTTTGTTGTCTGGGGAGTTTTCTTTCGCATCGTTTGGGTTTACCATTGCACTTGGTTGGTAAACAGCGCTACCCATAAATTTGGATACCGCACCTATGATGCTGGTGACAGATCCACTAACTGTTGGTGGGTAGCTGTACTAGTGTTTGGCGAAGGCTGGCACAACAACCACCACGCTTTTCAATATTCAGCTCGTCACGGGTTGGAATGGTGGGAAGTTGATCTGACTTGGATGACAGTGCAATTGCTGCAATTACTTGGTTTAGCAACTAATGTCAAACTAGCAGACAAAAAGCAGTAATTAGTTTATTATGTGTCATTAGTTATTTGTCTAAAAAATGACTAATGACTTAGTAATTTTTCGCAACCAAATATCTACTCGTTAGTTCTCAAATAGCTTCTGGAAATTAGTTACAGGTGCGCTTGGCTAGCTAAAGTTGCTATGATGCAGAACGTTAATTATCAAGTACTTTGCGGCAAGTTACTTTTGTGGTGGCTTGGTAGAGGGTTTTGTTGTTATTCAGGTTTTCATGACTACATCAATCATCAAAAATCAGGAAATAAAAAATAAGCTTAGTAATCCCGAACTAAGGCTCAAAGATATTATTAAAACTCTGCCAAAAGAATGTTTTCAGCAGAACCGTCGCAAAGCGTGGACACAAGCACTACTCAGTGTTGTCATGGTTGGTTTAGGTTACTGGAGTTTGGCGATCGCACCTTGGTTTCTTTTACCCATTGCCTGGATTTTTACAGGTACTGCTTTAACAGGTTTTTTTGTGATTGGTCATGATTGTGGACATCGTTCATTTGCCAAACGTCGTTGGGTAAATGACTTGGTAGGGCATATATTTATGATGCCGTTAATATATCCCTTTCATAGCTGGCGGATTAAGCATAATCACCACCACAAGCACACCAACAAGTTAGACGAAGACAATGCTTGGCATCCTATCAGACCAGAAGTGTTTGCCAGTTGGGGTAAAACTCGTCAGTCTGCCTTTAAGTTGTTTATGCGTCAAAGGCTTTGGTGGGTAGGTTCAATTGGACATTGGGCTGTCGTACATTTCGATTGGCGGAAGTTCAAAGTTAAAGACCAAGCTGATGTGAAACTTTCTGTTGCTGTAGTAGTTTTATTTGCCGCAGTTGCTTTTCCCACCCTCATCGCTACAACTGGTATTTGGGGATTTGTAAAATTTTGGTTTGTGCCTTGGCTGGGTTACCATTTCTGGATGAGTACCTTCACCATTGTTCACCATACATTTCCAGATGTTCCTTTTGAAACAGAGAACAAATGGCATGAAGCTATGGCACAGTTATTTGGGACTATTCATTGTGATTATCCCAAATGGGTAGAAGTGTTGTGTCACGATATTAACGTCCACGTTCCTCATCACCTTTCTACCGCTATTCCTTCTTATAATTTGCGGCTAGCTTACAGCAGCATTAAAGAAAATTGGGGTGATTATCTACATGATGAACTTCGCTTTTCTTGGTCTTTAATGAAGTTCATTACTGACGAATGTCAACTGTATCGAACTGATGTTGGCTATCAGCCTTTTAAAGATTATTACGCAGGACGATAGGTTTTTTAGCCATTAGTATTAGCTAGATGCGATGCTAACTTAAAATCCTCATGGCAAAAAATAATTTATGATTCTGTAAATTCAATAAATTTTGGCAGTTCACTATTTACTGATGATTAATATGTGAATTGCCAGAAATTTTTGAATAAGAATTCAGCAATCATAAATAATCACCCAAACATTAAAACCCTGTTGTTGGATGTGGCTTGTTTACGTGGGCTATTATCCATACAATGGATTCTCAATTCTGCCTTTTCATTTCTTGATTACTTCTTTGGATGTGTGAGAGCTAGCTTCGCAGACATCGCTGAATCATAGTTACTCATTCATGCTTCCAGTAAAATCCGATATATATTCCACAACAGAATCAAGTGCAATCAACTACAATCCCCTCCGATAATTCTCCCAATTTTGACCAATCGGAGAATACAACTACACTACCGTTTACTCTTCAGGATTTAAAAGCGGCTATACCGGCTGAATGTTTTCAACCCAATGTCAGCAAATCACTGTTTTACTTTTTTCGTGATTTTCTGATTGTCGGGTTGTTGTATGCAGTCGCCTATTACCTCGATTCTTGGTATTTCTGGCCAATTTTCTGGTTAATGCAAGGAACGATGTTTTGGGCTTTGTTTGTGGTTGGACATGACTGCGGACACCAATCTTTTTCTAAGCATAAATGGCTCAATGATTTAGTTGGGCATCTGACTCACACCTTCATATTAGTCCCTTATCACGGTTGGCGTATTAGTCACAGAACTCATCACAAAAATACTGGCAATATCGATAATGATGAAAGCTGGTATCCTGTGACTGAGTCGCAATACAAGGAAATGCCATTAGGGCAAAAGATAGGCCGTTATTACGTCTTTCTACTGGCTTATCCAGTGTATTTGTTTAAGCGTTCTCCTAATAAGGAAGGCTCTCATTTTTTACCCAGTAGCTCTCTTTTCAAGCCATCAGAAAAATGGGATGTCATCACCAGCACTGTACTGTGGACTTGTATGGTGGTTTTGTTGGGTTTCCTAACTTACCAATGGGGCTGGATGTGGTTATTAAAATACTACGCTGCACCATACATCGTGTTTGTAATCTGGCTTGATTTAGTCACATTCCTACACCACACTGAGGCTGATATCCCCTGGTATCGTGGCGAAGATTGGACTTTCCTCAAAGGTGCAATTTCTAGCATTGACCGCAATTATGGTTTAGTCAATCATATCCATCATGATATCGGCACTCATGTAGCACACCACATTTTCTTGAATATCCCTCACTATAATTTGCTGAAGGCTACCGAGGCTATTAAACCAGTCATGGGTGAATATTACCGCAAGTCAGAAGAACCAATTTGGAAGTCATTGTGGCGTTCTTGCGTGAGTTGCCATTTTGTCCCCGATACTGGTGGAAAAGTTTACTACACTTCTAACAATCAAGTAGTGAATAAGTAGATCCAAAAAGGTAATATCATGTTCGTCGAATCCCTAATAATATTTGCGGCATTTGGTAATCGTTCATGGATAATAGTAAAAAATTACCTATTAGCTATTACCACTCAAACCAACAATATTATAAGTAATGACCCGAACTTGATATAGGACATGGATTACATTGTGCCTTAGGCTAAGCACCATATTTTCTGAATTTGAATCCATAAAATAAAGGCAAAAGAATTACTTCTTTTGCCTTTTTAATTTAGATGATAACTATTAGACTTTAGTCTTCGTAATCGTCATCGTCTTCGTCATCATCCTCGTAATCATCATCTACTTCATCGTCTACTTCTACTTCCGCTTCTACGAGGTCATGGATTTCATCAGCAATCAACTCATCATCATCGAGAATTGAGCGACGGTTACTAAATCCGGTTTCCGCAAGACCGGGAGAATCTAAATTGTAGGCGCGAGCTGTACGGTCATCTAATACCATATCTAGAGGATCATCGGTTTCATCCAAGACACTGGTGGTTTCCAGGGTGGAATAATCTTCGAGCATCCCAGGTTCATCATAGGTATTGTAACCAGTTCCTGCCGGAATCAATCGCCCGATAATCACGTTTTCTTTCAAACCACGCAACCAGTCGGATTTACCCTCAATGGCTGCTTCGGTCAGAACCCGTGTTGTTTCTTGGAAGGATGCGGCAGAAATGAAACTGTCGGTATTCAACGATGCTTTAGTGATACCTAACAATACTGGGGTGTATTGTGCTCTCGCACCGCCAGTAATTGCCATTGCTTCATTCACCTGCTCGACTTGGCGCAATTCTACCAACTCACCGGGAAGCATAGTGGTATCACCACCGTCATCAATCCGCACTTTGTTGGTCATCTGGCGCACAATCACTTCAATGTGTTTGTCGGCAATGTCAATACCTTGGGATTGATACACCATCTGCACTTCATTCACTAGGAATGTTTGCACTTTTTGTAAGGCGTGGCTAGCGCAAGCATAAACCCCGTCTTCCGAACCCAGACTGAAGAATACTTCTAAGATTTCGTGGGGGTTGGAAGGACCATCACTCAATGGTTGTCCTGCTGGTACAACGGAACCATCGGGCATGGCTAAGTTTTGTCCGGGGCCAAGAGGATAATCAGTGACTACCCCGTTAGATTCTATGACCTTGATAGCGATCGCTTCATCACCATCACCGTATACTACCTTAACTTCCCCACCCCGTTTTGCTAAGATACAAGCTTCTTTGGGTTTCCGGGCTTCTAGTAGTTCTTCAATCCGAGGCAAACCTTGAATGATGTCTCCAGTTTTTGCCCGTTCAAAGACTAGCAGCACTAAGTTATCACCCCGTTGTACCAAGTCGCCATCTTCTATCTGCAATACTGCACCAGGGCTGACTCGATAAGGACGACCAGCACGGATAGTCACGGCGTAGTTCTGAGTGCTAAGTGCTGCGTCTTGAGTGGTGGTGCTTTCACCCGCATTTTTCACCGCTACAATTTGCCCAGATTCTTCGGCAAAGACACCAGGGGCAAGTTCGGTACCTGCGACGATTAAATCACCGGCTTTGACTTTGGGCTTGGCACTGGTATTTAATGTTGTCATGTCACTATGACGCAACACTAAACAACGACGCACTGCTTCGCTTCCCTTCTGCACACCTCTGACAATCCCCCCTTCTTTAGACAAGATTTGGGTACGTGCAACTACGGAACCGGGAACAATGGTGTCTCCATCTTTCACTTCTAGGCTAGTTTGGGTACTGCCTTGGGTGGCATCGGCGGCAATGTCACGACGCAACACTAAGGATTCCAAAATTACCAGCTGCAAGCGCTGAACATCTGCATCCTCAGGGTCAGGGATTAACTCAATATCTGCGGCTAGAGGAGAAGCATTATGTTCTTGTTCGCCTTCCTGCTCAATTTCCAATACTAGTTGGGTACGCAGCAGTTCCACACCTTCCACCGACTTGACGCGTTCTGAATCTTTGTAAGGCAATCTTTGTACTGCCCGCATTTGAATCGAACGTCCTGTTTGTTGGCTAACAGATGTAGTAGATGGCACATCTGGGTTACTAGGTACAGCGAATTCTACCACTGGACGGCTCAACAATGCTGGGCCTTCCGGCGATTCCACATACTGGATGTAACGCAGTTCTGTGGCAACTTGCCCTAATAGTTCTTCACCAGGTTGTAACAGGGTATTATCTCGCCCAATGACTGCTTCTGGATCATCTACCATAAGCAGTTCTCCTGGCTTCACTACTACTTCCCGGAGAATGTCATTTTTCTGGGTGACTTCTACCACACCACTGTTTTGGCAGAAGATATCTTTAACAACTTCCGTACCAGCTTCGACAAACTGTCCGTCTTCTACCAACAGCAAGGAGATGTCTTTGTTAACTTCGTGAGTTTCTTCGGGAATCCACAACAGTGTACCGCCCTGTACCACTTCATAACCAAGCTTGGCTTTACCTTTCTTCTGGACTTCTACGCCCGCGAATTTCAGGAAACCACCCGTAGTTGTCCGATAACGGTCATCAATTAACTCAGCGACGACTTGACCATTCTGCACTTTTGTGCCTGGGGTTGCCCGCAAGTTAAAGACTTGGTTGTTACCTGTGGTAATTAAGTAGTTGTTACGACCTTGGGAACTCTGGACAGTGACTGTTGCTTGATCTAAGACTACAGAAGCGGTAATGATTTCAATTTCTCTGGTACTCTTACCTGGAGTAGCTTCTGGTAGACGTACTACACCACCATGTATAGTTGTTAACTTAGTTTCCGCCAGTACACCGTTAGTTTCAACGCGATCGCCATTTTTCACTACTAATTCTGCACCTGGTGGCAAATTATACACTTCCCCAGAGAGAATCCAAATCAAACCACCTCTAGCGGCTGTGGTAGTAGTGTTACCTTGACGGTCGGTTTTTTGTTCGGGAACAACTTCGGCAAACTTCACTTCTCCGGCTAAGTCAGAAGCCACATCTTTTACGGCTTTTTCTGTATTAGTCCGGGTGGTACGTCCACCAAGGGCAACTTCTGCTAGTAGTTGACCTTGTTTGACCTGTTGTCCATCAACAATATAGATTGTGGAACCTTGGGTCACATGAATTTCTTGGGGTGCCGGGGTTTCGGAACCTTCCTTGCGTGGTTCCAGAATCATAATCCCGTTGCTTTCTACAAACAAGGCATCTTCCCCGTGGCGGGTACGATGGGTTCTTGTCCGCAGTTTTCGAGGTAGCTTGATAGTTCCATCCATTTTGGAACGGACTTGTTGGGCTACTTCCCCGGTAAACACACCACCAGTGTGGAATGTTCTCATGGTGAGCTGGGTTCCGGGTTCCCCGATACTTTGAGCCGCAATAATCCCGACAGCTTCACCTAAATCTACCATTTTGGCGTGAGCCAAACTCCAACCGTAGCAGTGCTGGCAGACAGAACGGGCAGCTTCACAGGTAAGAGGCGATCGCACCACAACTTCTGCCACCCCAGCTTTTTCTATTTCTTTGGCTAAGTCATCAGAAATGGGGGTATTGCGTGCGGCAATCACTTCTTTTGTTTTGGGATGGATCACATCTTCTCCCACCACTCGTCCTAGCAAGCGTGTAGATAGCTTAATCAGGGTTTTGCTACCTTCGGTCATCGGTCGGACGGGAATCCCTCTGGTCGTACCGCAATCAATTTCCCGAATGATCACATCCTGGGATACGTCTACTAAACGACGGGTCAGATAACCAGAATCGGCGGTGCGTAACGCTGTATCTACTAACCCTTTTCTCGCACCGTAAGACGAAATAATGTATTCTGTAACCGTCAGACCTTCGCGGAAGTTGGTTTTGATGGGTAAGTCAATAATTTCCCCTTGGGGATCTGCCATCAATCCCCGCATTCCCACCAACTGACGCACCTGGGAGATATTACCCCGTGCGCCGGAGAACGCCATCATGTATACAGAGTTGAGGGGGTTGGTCTGTTTGAAGTGAGTAACCACCTCGTCCTTGAGGGCTTCGCTAGTACCGTTCCAGGTATCTATTACCTTTTGGAAACGTTCTACTTCCGTAATTTCTCCCCTTTGGTAACGGACTTCAGTAGCGCGAATTTCTTCTTCGGCAGCTTCCAAAAGACTCCGCTTGCTAGGTGGTACCATCAAGTCATCAACACTAATGGAAACCCCGGCTCTGGTAGCATAGCGAAAGCCTAAATCCTTTAATTTATCCGCCATTACTGCGGTACGCGCCGTTCCATAATGGGTAAACGCCCAAGAAATCAAATTTCTCAGTTGACCTTTGTCAACGACGCGATTGCGAAAAATCATCTTTTCGTTAGTCATTAGTCATTAGTCCTTAGTCATTGGTCATTAGTCATTAGTCATCTCTTACAAAGTTATGTTCGGAGGAAACCTCCGCTCAACGCCACTTGCTTTCCGACGCAGAGCGACAGGAACGCAGTGGCTCGACTTTGCGCTTAGTCAATAGTCCCTAGTTTTTGCTATATAACTATGGACTATTGACTTTGGACTCTTAACTAACTGGCAAGTGCTTCTTGAATCGCTTTATTGTAAATAACGCGACCTGGAGTAGTGCGTACATACTGAGAAATTAAATTTCCCTGAGCGTCTTCTCTGACTCGGCGATACTTATAAAGTACAGTCCGGCTACCATCATCGTTATTTGTCACTTCCAGGGGGTCTGTATCTGGCTGATCAGATTCCACTTCCCCATCGAACCGCACGTAGATGTAGGCGTGTAAGTCAATTTGCTCTTGTTGGAATGCCATAATTACGTCATCCAGAGAAGCAAAATATTTACCTGCACCTTTTGTAGCACCTGGGTTTTCCGCAGTCAGGTAATAAGCCCCCAACACCATGTCTTGGCTAGGTGTGATAATTGGTCTACCTGTAGCTGGCGACAAAATGTTGTTAGAAGCCAGCATCAATAACCGTGCTTCCGCCTGACTTTCCAAGGATAGGGGGACGTGTACCGCCATTTGGTCGCCGTCAAAGTCAGCGTTAAATGCAGGACACACCAAGGGGTGGAGTTGAATGGCTCGACCTTCCACCAAAATTGGTTCAAAAGCCTGAATACCCAAACGGTGTAGGGTAGGCGCACGGTTGAGCATGACTGGGTGTCCTTCAATCACCTCTTCCAAGACATCCCAAACACTGGGGTCATTGCGAGAGATTAACTTTTTCGCAGCTTTGATGTTATTCACCATACCGCTACGAATCAGGCGATTAATCACAAATGGCTGGAATAGTTCAATAGCCATTTCTCTGGGCAAGCCGCACTGGTGAATTTTCAGCTTAGGCCCAACCACAATTACAGAACGTCCAGAGTAGTCAACCCGTTTACCCAACAAGTTTTGCCGGAAACGCCCTTGCTTCCCTTCAATAATGTCAGATAAAGATTTCAGGGGTCGGTTGTTCGCCCCAACTACAGTGCGTCCGCGACGACCGTTGTCAATTAAAGCGTCTACTGCTTCTTGCAGCATCCGCTTTTCGTTCCGCACAATAATTTCCGGCGCGAGAATTTCTTGCAGTCGTGCTAGACGATTATTCCGGTTAATTACCCGGCGATATAAATCATTCAAGTCACTGGTTGCAAACCGTCCACCATCTAACTGCACCATTGGGCGCAAATCTGGAGGGATGACAGGAATCACTGTCATCACCATCCACTCTGGCTTAGAACCGGTAGCAATGAAGTTGTCAATTACCCGCAGGCGCTTAATGAGTTTTGCTCGTTTTTGTCCTTTAGCACTGCCAATTTCTTCCCGGAGGCTTTCCGCTTCTTGCTCTAAATTAATATCAGCCAGCAAGCGCAACAGTGCTTCAGCACCGATACCTACCTCTACACCTTGCAACTGAGAATCTTCACTATAGATTTGGTCTTCAATTTCTAACCACTGGTCTTCACTCAGTAGCTGCTTGTAGGTTAGGGTTTCGGCATTACCTGGACTGAGAACAACATAAGAGTTGAAATAGACAATCTGCTCCACATCCCGCAAAGGCATATCCAGCAGAATAGAAATATAGCTAGGAATCCCTTTGAGATACCAAACGTGAGCTACTGGGGCGGCAAGTTTAATGTAGCCCATACGGTGGCGGCGTACCCGTGACTCGGTAACTTCCACACCACAACGCTCACAGACAATGCCTCTATGGCGGACTCTCTTATACTTACCGCAATGGCATTCCCAATCTTTCGCGGGGCCAAAAATGCGCTCACAAAACAAGCCATCCATTTCTGGCTTGAGAGTCCGGTAATTAATCGTTTCTGGTTTGGTGACTTCACCTACGACCTGACCATTAGGTAATGTACGCTCACCCCATTGGCGAATACGTTCTGGTGATGCCAAGCCGATTTTAACGTAGTCAAACTGATTAGTTTGGGCGGGTCTCATACTTAAGTGCTGAGTTCTGAGTAAAGTATTCAGTTAAAAGTCATGAATCAAGAGATTTGTAGGGTCTGAGTGCTGAGTTTTCATCCTCAGCACTCGGTACGGGCTAAATGCTCCACTACCGCTAACAGTCATCTCTATTCGTCATCGTCCAATGATTCGCGGGATAGCGATTCATAGGTTGGTCGGGGTGGTGTACGGCGAGCTAATTGGTCTGCCATTAAATCGACTTCGACATCCAAGGAACTACCATCAGCTTGGGTTTCTACTTTATGTACGGCAATGTCTAACCCCAAGGATTGCAGTTCTCGCATCAATACCTTGAAGGATTCTGGTGTTCCAGGTCGAGGAATGGCCTTGCCTTTAACGATCGCATTTAATGCTTCGTTCCGTCCCTGCATATCGTCTGATTTCACTGTCAGCAATTCCTGCAAGGTATAAGCTGCACCGAAAGCTTCCAATGCCCATACTTCCATTTCCCCAAAGCGCTGACCACCTTGTTGGGCTTTTCCACCCAATGGCTGCTGAGTCACCAAGGAGTAAGGACCTGTAGAACGAGCGTGAATCTTATCGTCTACTAGGTGTACCAGTTTCAGCATATAAGCTACGCCGATAGTTACTGGTCGGTCAAAGGGTTCCCCTGTACGACCATCGAACACCATGATTTTGCCGGGATCATCTGGGTTATAAACCCAATCTTTCCCTGTCTCGTCTCTGGCTTCTTGCAATTTGCCATGCACAATGCGGCGAGATGACTCTTCTCCGTACATTTCATCGAAGGGAGTAATCTTAAACCTGACACCCAAGGTATGACCAGCCCAACCCAATAGACACTCAAATACCTGTCCCACGTTCATCCGGCTGGGTACACCAAGGGGGTTGAGGACAATATCCACAGGGGAGCCATCGGGTAAGTAAGGCATATCTTCTATGGGCAATATGCGGGAAATAATCCCTTTATTACCGTGGCGACCTGCCATTTTATCCCCAACTTGGATTTTCCGCTTCTGGGCTACATACACCCGGACTACCATATTGGCTCCTGGTGGTAGTTCGTCTCCTTGTTCGCGGGTAAATAGGCGCACGTCCACGACCCGCCCTTTTTCGCCGTTGGGTACACGGAGGGAATTATCTCTTACATCCCGTGCTTTTTCCCCGAAAATTGCCCGTAGTAGCTTTTCTTCTGGTGGCTGGTCAGATTCACCTTTTGGTGTCACCTTGCCTACCAGTATGTCTCCAGCTTCTACCCAAGCCCCAATCCGAATGATTCCCTGTTCATCTAACTGACGTAGGGCATCTTCCCCGACGTTAGGAATTTCTCTGGTAATTTCTTCTGGGCCTAGTTTTGTCTGGCGGGCTTCAATTTCATATTTTTCAATGTGAATTGAGGTGTAAATATCATCCTGTACCAGTCGCTCGGAAATTAAAATCGCGTCTTCGTAGTTATAGCCTTCCCAAGGCATATAAGCGACGACGATATTTTGTCCCAGTGCCAATTCCCCGCCTTCCGTGGAGGAGCCATCAGCTAGCACCTGACCAGCAACTACACGCTCACCAATCCGTACCAGGGGTTTTTGGTTGAGACAGGTATCTTGGTTAGAACGCTGATATTTGGATACTGTATAGCGAATTTCTTGTCCTTTCTGACTGGTCAGTTGTCCGTTGTCAGTGCTTTTGCCGCTAGCTGCGGGTAATTGCCCACTAACTCGGACACGTATTTCTGTAGCATCCACGTAGACAACGTCCCCATCGGTACGGGAGACAATTACCATCCCTGAGTCTCTGGCACCTTGGGCTTCTAAGCCTGTTCCCACTAGCGGACGCTCTGGTTTCAGTAGAGGTACAGCTTGCCGTTGCATATTGGAACCCATGAGGGCGCGGTTCGCGTCATCATGTTCCAAGAAGGGAATCATACTGGTAGCTACAGAGACAATCTGTACTGGTGATACAGCTACGTAGTCTACTTGTTCCGGTGTTGTGGTGGAGAATTCCTGACGATAGCGGACTGGTACTTGGGGACCAATAATGTGGCCATTTTCATCTACAGGAATATCCCCTGGTGCTACCCGCAGGTCATCTTCTTCGTCGGCGGTCATGTAGACTGCGGGTTGATCAAATCTCACCCGTCCGTTTTCTACTGGTCTAAATGGCGTTTCTAAGAAGCCGTATTGGTTAACGCGGGCGTGGGTGGCTAAGGAACCAATCAAACCGGCGTTGGGTCCTTCTGGTGTCTCAATGGGACAAATCCGTCCGTAGTGGGAGGGGTGGATATCTCGCACAGCAAAACCTGCCCGTTCTCTGGTTAAACCACCAGGTCCAAGGGCTGACAGACGGCGTTTGTGGGTCAGTTCTGCTAAAGGATTGGTTTGATCCATGAACTGACTTAATTGGCTAGAGCCAAAGAATTCTTTGATGGCGGCTACCAATGGCTTGGGGTTAACCAAGGATGCTGGTGTTAATACTTCCGCATCAGATACG
The DNA here is from genome assembly GCF_963920875.1 of Anabaena sp. CCY 9910. Classification (NCBI taxonomy): domain Bacteria; kingdom Bacillati; phylum Cyanobacteriota; class Cyanophyceae; order Nostocales; family Nostocaceae; genus Anabaena; species Anabaena sp. CCY 9910. The sequence continues at coordinate 21,499 of NZ_CAWUDJ010000023.1, forward strand.
GTCATCCGTTCCCGGATGATTCTTTCTAGGCGGTTTAAGCCTACTCTGACTTGGTTTTGTAGCAATTCACCAACGCTTCTTACCCGACGGTTGCCTAAGTGGTCAATGTCATCAATACTACCGATGTCATATTCCAGGTTGATCAGGTAATCGACCGCAGCCAAAATATCGCCAGAGGTGAGGACGCGGACGGTATCGGGGACTGATAGGCGTAGTTTTTTGTTGAGTTTGTATCTACCGACTCGACCCAAGTCATAACGTTTGGGGTCGAAGAAGCGGGAGTCTAACAATTGTTGCCCACCTAGTACGGTTGGTGGTTCGCCTGGTCGCAGTTTACGATATAACTCCATCAGAGCTTCTTCTTCGGAAAACTGCCCTTCTTTCTCGATGGTTTTTTGGAAGTACTCTGGGTGGCGCAGGGCATCAAAAATTTCGTTATCTGATAAGCCGAGCGCTTTTAATAGTACTTGGGCTGAGAGTTTGCGGGTTTTGTCGATGCGTACCCACACCAAATCGTTCCGGTCTGTTTCAAATTTTAGCCATGCGCCCCGGTTGGGGATGAGGCTGGCTGAATATGTCCGGCGACCGTTTTTGTCGATTTCTGATTTGTAGTAAACTCCAGGCGATCGCACAATTTGATTGACAATTACCCGTTCGGCTCCGTTAATAATAAACGTGCCGCGATCAGTCATCAAAGGTAGATCCCCAATAAATACTTCCTGCTCTTTGATATCCCCGGTTTCTTTATTTAACAGGCGGGTAGGGACATACATTTGTACAGCATAAGTACTGTCGCGGCGTTTCGCTTCTTCGACGCTGTACTTTGGCTCCTTAAGTTTGTAATTATGTCCTAAAAAATGCAGTTCTAATTTGCCTGTATAGTCTGTAATAGGACTAAAGGAGTTAAGTTCTTCGATCAGCCCTTCTTCTAAAAACCAGCGAAAGCTTGAACGCTGGATTTCAATCAAGTCGGGCAACAGAAAGGCGGGTTCAATATAATTTTCGCTAATCATGCCTCTACCTTTGTCAACCTGGTTAAATTTTTTAGATGACACTACAGCTAGTGTCTTTAGCCGTTTGGGAACTTCTCCTGTATGCTCACCTGATTATTTACAGGCGATGGCAAACGCAGCAATTGAAGCTGGAGAGTGTGATTTTGACAAGAGGGGTAATAGCCCCCAATTGCTAGTCAAGAGTGTTCCTATCGAGCTACGCAGCCGATTTCCCAACAGCAGTTGTTTGTAATATTTGGGAATTTGATCTGTTTTCCTCACTTACCCTCCCAAAAGCGCGTTAATTTGCATGACGCAGCTCTAACCTTTTGTCTTACCGATATACCTTTTATACTCGCGGGGGTATCTCGAAATAAAGGAAATTAGCTGCATTATGGAGGTTTTGAATGAAAATGGCCTGATTTTGCTGGGTTTTAATCACGAGGCAATTTCTTTTAACAATTTTCTATAGGTTCAATTACAGGCTTTGTGTAGCCAAGGTTTATCTCAATTTGGGTTGAGATTATCCGCTTGTAGAGGTAGGAGGATGGTCAAGTTGATAACTTTACAAAATCACGTTTAGGAGTTACTAGTTCCTTCCTTCATCATTATGACGCACACAAAATGTTTTGGAGGGATTAATCTTAGCATATTTTTGTCCTCCTAGCGGTTTATTTATTTTGACGGAGAGCTAAAGGAAAAAGGGATCGGAAATTGGGTACTGGGGATAGGGGAAGAATCTATTGAGAGTTTAAGAATTTTTCTCCCTATACTCTGTCTTGTTTCTATTGAGTCAGTTTTATAACACCAGACCGAATAATTCACAGGCATTTTGGGTAGTTTGAGCAGAAATTGCCTCTAGCGTTTCTCCACGTAACGCGGCTATTTGTTCGGCTACATGGCGTACATAAGCAGGCTCATTCCGCTTCTCTCCCCGTTTGGGAACCGGTGCTAAAAAAGGACAGTCTGTTTCAATTAGTAGGCGATCGCTTTTTACCATTGCAGCCGAGGCTTGAATAGTCTTGGCGCTTTTGAAGGTAACTGTGCCGCTAAAGCTAATATAAAAGCCTAAGTCGAGAAACCACTGGGTTTCTTCTGGCGTTCCTCCCCAACAGTGCATTACACCCCGAATTTTATCGCCTGTGCGCTCCTGCCATTTTTCCAAGATTTCTCTTACCGCCACTGCCGCATCCCGACAGTGAATAATTACTGGTAAGTTGAGTTGGGAGGCGATCGCTAATTGTGCCTCAAATACCATGCGCTGTTGCTCATCGTTATCGGCTTTGTAGAAATCCAGCCCCATCTCCCCAATTGCCACTACCTGAGAATCGGAACGAGCTAAAGATAAGATTTGCTCTCCTGTGTCGCTTTGCCATTTATCAGCATCCAAAGGATGCAGCCCTACGGCAAAACTCAGTTCGGGAAATTGGTGAGCGATGGCTTGAATACTAGAAAATTCCTCCGGCTCAACACAGGAATGAACTAAATGTACAACTCCTGCTTCTTGCCAGCGCGATCGCACTTCTGCCAAATCTGGCTGGAAGGTGTCAAAATTTAGGTGTACGTGGGTGTCAATTAGCTGCATCATTTAGTCGTTAGTCATTAGTCAATAGTCAATAGTCAAGAGTTATGAAAAAAACTGTTGACTTTGGACTATTGACTCTTGGACTATTATGCTGTTTGCTCGATGGGTTTGAGTTTGCTGGCGAGTCTGGACTTTTTCCTAGCCCCGTTGTTGGGATGGAGTACGCCCCGTTTGACTGCTTTGTCAATTCTGCTGTAAGCCGCAGCTAGGCGTGTTTGCGCTTCCTGTTTTGATTCTGGAGTAGGATTAGCCGCATAGGCTTGTACAGCGCTTAGGTAATTTTTCATCAGTGTCTTAACTGATGATTTGTAGGTTTTGTTACGTACCCGATTGCGTTCTGCGATTTGGGCGCGTTTAAGGGCAGACTTATTATTAGCCACAGTCGATTCCAAAAAGAAAATTATATGTACACACACTACTAGACTTACTAATATAGCATTTGTGTTGCCAATGTGAGAATTTAGGAAAATTTTTTCAGTCAGGTTTTTTCTGAAGCTCAGTAAGCATATATGGGTAACAAAATCAACAATAAGATCACTAGTGTGTGCTAAACCGAAGAAAACAGTTTAAAATAAGGTACTCTAATCAAAAAATATCCATTCTCAAATTCTGACAAACTTAGTCAAGTAGTAAGAACACCAGTTGTTTAGTCCGTTACCAAAATGAATTCAATTTCATGAAAAACGGTAAGGATTGATCAGTTGGAGTAGCGGTATAAAAGCCATTACATCATCTATCTACGACCAAGACTAGTTACTAAAAGATAAACATAAGTAAAAATTATCATCAGAGCCTGTTTTTCCTGATAAATTACACGAGAACTAGATGTGCGTCAGCACAATCCTTCTACTCAGAAATTTAAGGAAAGAGGTTTAAGGGAATGAGGGATTGGCGCTCCTACTCCCTGCCGTAGTCAATAAAGGCAATCGGACTGAGAAATTTATTTGCCTCCCCAAGTAAATCAGGTGCTGGGTGCCTTGGGGGAGTATCAAAAAAATCCAGGTTAAGCTAGAAGAGAGAGTTAAATGAAGCTTGGTATCCTTTGGGGTAAAAAGTAAAAATAATTCTCAGGCGGGTATATTCTAAATTTTGGCATTGTCCTTACTCCATGCTGCGAATCATTACTCAGCAGGCAGATGTTAAAGCAGAACTGCAAAGAATCTGCGATCGCACTCACGACGAACAGGTGCTTCACAAGGAAGCAACTGTGCGGGAAGTGTTGCAAGCAGTGAAACGCCAAGGCGACAAAGCTGTTTTGCATTACACAGATGAATTTGACAATCAAATTCTCAAAGCTGAAGAGTTACGCGTTACAGGTTCAGAACTGGACGCGGCTTACCAACAGGTATCCAAGGAACTGCTGGAGGCGATTCAGCTAGCTAGCCGCCAAATTGAAGCTTTTCATCGTCAGCGAGTCCCCAAAAGCTGGGTACACTTTGGCGATGATGATATTGTACTGGGCAAACGCTACACTCCTGTAGACCGTGCGGGTTTGTATGTTCCTGGTGGTCGTGCTGCTTACATCAGTACAGTGCTGATGAACGCAATTCCGGCGAAGGTGGCTGGTGTACCGCGTATAGTAATGGCGACACCACCAGGCGCACAGAAAGCGATTAATCCCGCAGTGTTAGTAGCAGCTCAAGAAGTTGGAGTACAAGAAATTTATCGGGTAGGAGGGGCGCAAGCGATCGCTGCTTTAGCCTATGGTACAGAGACAATCCCCAAGGTAGATGTAATTACTGGGCCTGGTAACATCTATGTCACTTTGGCGAAAAAACTGGTTTACGGCACTGTGGGGATCGATTCCTTAGCCGGGCCTAGTGAAGTGCTGATTATTGCCGATGAAGGAGCAAATCCCGTCCATGTAGCCACTGATATGCTGGCACAGGCGGAACACGATCCAATGGCGGCGGCAATTTTGTTCACCACAGACCCAGCTTTAGCGAAGAATGTCCAAGTAGCAGTGGAAAGACAATTGGTAGATCATCCACGGCGGATAGATACCGAAAAAGCGATCGCTCATTACGGTTTAATCGTGTTGGTAGAATCCCTAGATGCAGCCGCAGAACTCTCCAATGAATTTGCACCAGAACACCTAGAGTTAGAAGTTAAAGATCCTTGGGCTGTACTACCCAACATTCGTCATGCAGGAGCGATCTTTCTTGGTTATTCCACACCAGAAGCCGTAGGAGATTATCTAGCCGGCCCCAACCATACTTTACCTACATCTGGTGCTGCCCGTTATGCCTCTGCCTTAAGTGTAGAAACTTTCCTCAAACATTCCAGCATCATTCAGTATTCCCAAACTGCACTCAATAAGGTAGCTGGAGCCATTGACACTTTAGCCACAGCCGAAGGTTTACCCTCTCACGCTGACTCAGTGAAGCGGCGAATTCAGCAAGATGAATGATGAGGAATGTTTAATTTTTTCCTATACTTTTGGCAAAAGTTACTCAGTGGTTGCAAACTGAGACTCTGGCCAGCTAGACCCTCAAGGACAAAAAGCTCCGGATAGGGAAGACCTACCATACAAACTTAGAGCTAATTTGAGTCATTGATTGTAGGTGTAGCTGCCAGTACGCTTGGTTTATCTACTTGTATCAGGGATCTACTCTGGAGGAGGCAACAGCAGTGGTAAAAAATGTTTTGGTAGCGCTAGATGGTTCAGAAATTGCCCCACGAGTAGTTCAGGCATTAGATGAATTAGTGTTGTCACCAGATGGCACAGTAGTTTTGTGTCATGTGTTTCCTACAGCAGATTCAGAGATGGAATTACCTGCTGACCTTCCCCACCCAGAATCTACTACAGGTTCTTATTTTCAAATTGAAAAACAATTGCAATCTTATCAAGATAAGTTATCAGTTAAAACTGAATTAGAACTGGTGACAGGAAACCCAGCCGAAGAAATTATTCGTTTATCTAATATTTATCAAACTGACTTAATTATTATTGGCAGTCGCGGCTTAACTGGCATGAAGCGCATTGTGTCAGGTTCTGTCAGCAATCAAGTAGTAGAAGAAGCTAATTGCTCAGTTTTGGTAGTCAAGCCCAAGTGAGGTTAGAGGTTTTGGACTTCTCAACAAATGGTTATTGGTGTTCGTTCTCCTCGTGCAGGGCAATGGGATACATCAAGAGTTCCTGATATGGTTGTGATTCCATTAGCTCAATGGCGAGATTTGAGAAACCGAGAAGCAGTGATGGAACTGAACGAACAACCTCCTTTGTTGGTAGTGGAAGTTGTGAGCGAATCAACAAAAACTGTAGATTATCGAGCCAAGCGAGTTGAGTATAACGTTCTCAATATTCCAGAGTATTGAATTGTTGATCCATTAACCAACAAAGTGACTGTTTTCAGCTTGATTGAGGAATTATATGAGCCAGTGGAGTTTGTTGCTACAGAATCTATTCAATCTCCAACTTTTCCAGAGTTGAGATTAACCGTTGAGCAAGTTTTATCTGCTGAGGATTAGAGGTTTTTATTTTTCTTGAGTTGTTAAAAACTGGCGCAAACTTAATAAACTCAAGGTTTGTCCCAAATTCAAGGGTAAAAGTGACACCCCTTCTAAACGCGACTGTACCCAACCGTCTCCCCAGTACCATTCATGAAAACCATCGATACCGCCACTGAGTAGCAAGCGCAAACAGTTGGGCTTGGCTACATCTACTCGATGATGAATTGCTACTGGCCCAGCCCAGGTTGTAAACTGCAATCCTTTGTGTAGTTCATCTGGTATTCCTGGTACGAAGCGTTGTCCCATCACCCATTTTTCTAGTTGTGCTGGACGCAGTAAACTATCGTGAATGGTATTTGCGGATGCTGCTATTTCGATTCGCAGTTGGCTTTGTTGAAAATTACCTAGCATTTGTAAAAGCGGGATGAATATTAGGTTGCTATAGCCATCCTAGATCATGCTTGAACAAGAAGAGGGAGTTATAAGTTACTTTTGTCACATCTACATCAATAAGTTGGTGTATAACAATACAGTTGAGACGACGCAAATAGTATATTGAATTCAACAGATAAGCTCTCTGTGTTTGGCTCCAACGTTGTGTTAGCTTGCCGCACTTACACAGACCATGATCTCAGATTGATTTCAATTTCATAATAATCACCTTTTGAGTAAAATAAATCAACAGTATCTATTCTCAATACATGATAAACCAAGCTCTTAATCTGTAAAGCTAATGTCGAGTGACCCGTCGGAACCAAATATACTTTTTTCCACTCTTTCTCGGAAAGTTTTTTTCTTAAGTTTAAAAGAATTTCCTGATATTGTTCAATTATAATTTCTTTGTTTTCAAAATTTAAACTTCCGGAACTAGCAATGTAAAGCTCTCCATGAACAAATCTTGAAGGTATATCATGAAAACTTTGATTTGCAATAATTGTTAATGAATAATCATCCAACTTTCTTTGGTTGAGTTCATGAACCAGAGTCTTTTTTAGTTGCTCTAATCCAATCTCCTCTACATATGTATCGATTAGTTTAGATAAGTCATCTCCATTCATTTCAATGCACCTATATTGCGAATATCATTCTTGAAGAAATCAAACAATGGAGTGGCGGCTCCAATTCTGATAGCAGGTACCGTAGTATGACCCTTCGCATTAGTAAAAAACTTAATCCAAATACCCAACTCAGTGTAGATAAACATATATCTCAGTACTCTGTCATGTTCAATCAAGTCTATGTATTGACTTCCATTAAACTGAGACTGAACAAGCGATTTCAACTTACTTATCCCTGTATTTATATCAGAAAGCCCAGATGCGCTGTCTTTTAGATACTTTGATGCTACTGTTGATACTCCCACATGACAGATGACAGTCCTCCTTTTGTTTCTAATACGTTCTTTTATTAAGTCAATGTTGTCTTCAACAAAACGAGATGAATAATGAATACCTACTACTAGTATCTTTGCTCTAACCCATTCTTCTGGCTCTGATACTTCCTTGGAATTAATAACACAATCTACCAATCCATTTCGATGAATTCTTTCATCTCCCCGAATAGATCGGAATAATTCGTAAACTAATTCTCTACGCGCGGTTTCATCAAATATCCACTCTATCGTTCCAACGAAGAGGAATAACGCACCAATATTAGCTAGTATCCCATCAACTTGAATTTTTAAGAAGGTAAATTGAAACCCATTACCAATGAGAATTAATAATAGACCAACAATAATTAATTTTTGTTGCGCTATAACAGCAACAAGTTTTTCATGTTTCATCTCTGTTTAATAACAAAAGTAGCAGCGATAACTCGACTAAAGTGAAAGTGATTGTCTCATTGACCTTTCAGATGACCATTGAATTTTCACTGAAAACTCTTAAGTTACTTTTTCAACCTATAATTTAGCCAACTTAATGAGTCATTAGAGAGAGTTATTTTAGATATTATGTATATTCAGATATTATACGGGCATTTTGCGTGTAATTAGTACATTTAGGCTACATATACCGAATTTTTCCGTATAATACCCGCATTAAGAAATTTACAATACAATTCTCTGAACATCATTGCTAGGCAACTTGCGTAAGTTTTGTATAAGTTAAGTTTTGTTATAATAGAATAATATTTTTGTGCCTCTAGCTTAACAGCCAGAGCATTTGTTAAGAAATTATTATTGGTAAGGTTCTTCATGGCGGATCAATTAATTCGCGCCACGGCAGCCGATGGCGGAATTCGTGCAGTGGGCGTGATTACCACACGGTTGACGGAAGAAGCACGGCAGCGTCACAAGCTTTCTTATGTCGCTACGGCTGCTTTGGGACGGACGATGGCGGCTGGCTTGTTGATGGCTTCTAGCATGAAACGAGCTGGTTCTAGGGTGAACGTCCGGGTGAAGGGTGACGGGCCGTTGGCTGGGATTTTGGTAGATGCTGGCTTGGATGGTACGGTGCGCGGTTATGTAGGCAATCCACATATAGAATTGCCTCCCAATGCCAGAGGTAAATTAGATGTGGGTGGCGCGGTAGGAAATGGCTATCTCTATGTTGTCAGAGATATTGGGTATGGCTACCCTTACTCTAGTACAGTAGAACTGGTTTCTGGTGAAATTGGTGATGATGTGGCTCATTACCTCGTGACTTCTGAGCAAACACCTTCGGCATTAATGTTAGGGGTGTTTGTCGGGGCTGGTGGTGTAACGGCGGCTGGCGGTTTGCTGGTGCAGGTGTTGCCGAAAGCGGCTAGGGATGAAGCTTTAGTGGCGAAATTAGAATCGAGGGTGGGGGCTTTGTCAGGGTTTACGCCGTTGTTGCAAGCGGGTAAAACTTTGCCGGAAATTTTTAACGATTTGCTGGGTGATATGGGGCTGACGATTTTTCCCGAAAGCCAAATACTGCGCTTTCATTGCGGTTGCTCATTCGATCGCGTGTTAGGTGCATTAAAGATGTTGGGAGAAGCCGAATTACAAGATATGATTGTTAAAGATGATGGAGCTGAAGCGACTTGCGATTTTTGTGGCAGGGTTTATCAAGCAAGCAGTGAGCATCTCACTCAATTAATTGTGGATTTGCAAACTGAGTCTTCTGTGTCGGGTTAATGTATAAAAGGGATCTGGATCTACTAATTATTAATGGTATTCAAAGGAAAGATAATGTAACAAGTAGCTTTTAAATTATGAGAAAGTTACTATGGCAAAAATAGCATTATCATTCTAAAACAGATCGCTATTCAACTATTTTGGTGTGAGAGATGACAGAGCGGGATATCCCAGAAAGTTGGCATCCAACCAGAGGAAGAAAACCAGATGACATGGACGGTGTGTCCCGATCGCCACAAGTCGGTGATACCCCAGCATTTGGTGTCCCGGCTCCTGGTTCTGCTAATACGGTGAGGCAACGACTAGATTATAGTACCGAAGAATTACCTATAAATCAGCAATCACAAGTAACTAATTTTACTAAAAAAAGTTTTGTTAAGTTGCCTCGCTGGATGCAGGGTTGGGTTGGTTGGGCTTTATTGTTAACGCTCCTTCCTGGTGGTATCGGGTTTCTGGCAATGGCGATGCTCCTGAAGTTGCCATCCGCGCCTAACTGTCCCGCGATTTTTTGGCCTTTGGCAAGCGCTTCAGTGCGGATACATTGCGCTCAATTGGCAGCTTCTAAACAAACGGTTGATGATTTGTTGCAAGCGATCGCTTTAGTCAAGCAACTACCACAGGATCACCCATTGCGGGGCGAAGCTGACAGGTTTTTAGAAAAGTGGTCGCGGGATGTTTTACAATTAGCAGACGAGAGTTTTCAGGCAGGGAATTTAGAACAGGCGATCGCTACAGCCAAAAAAATTCCTGAAGACCTGGCTGCTTATAAGTTGGTAGATGAACAAATCAGCAAGTGGCAAACGATTTGGAACCAAGCTCAAGGCATATACACAGAAGCAGAAGAAGAATTGCGGCAGCAGCGCTGGCAATCAGCGTTTATGGTCGCTTCTCAATTACTGCGTGTAGATAATAAATATTGGGCAAGCGCCAAATACGACGAACTCAACGATATTATCACCTCATCCAAGGAGGATGTGGACAAGTTAGACAAAGCCCAAAGATTGGCTAATAGTAAAGAGGTAGATAATTTACTAGAAGCAATTAAACTGGCGGAGTCTATTGAGCAGAAAAGTTACTTGTATCGCAAAGCCCAAGAATCAATTCCGGCATTTGGACGCAAGATGCTGGAGTTGGCACAGGCAAAGATGGATGCACGGGACGCAGATACAGCTTTAGAAATTGCCAGGCAAATTCCTGAAAGTACTGGATTGCAAACGGAAGTTGAAGATTTTATTGCTTTGGGTGATGCTCAAAGGAATGCTTGGTTGGGTAATATTGCAGGTTTGGAAACGGCAATTAGCCAGGCGCAACAAATTAACGCATCTCGACCAAACTATGATAAAGCTCAACAGTTAATTAGCCGTTGGCAGTTGGAAATTGAAGATGTTGCCCGTCTAGAAAAGGCACAGGGATTAGCTAATCAAGGTACAATCAATGACTTAGTAGCGGCGATCGCAGAAGCACAGATGATTCCTGGTGGTAATCCTCGTGGTTCCGAAGCTAGACAAAATATCAACCGTTGGCAGTCGCAAGTTGAAACTATCGAAGATAGACCATATTTGGATCGGGCTGAACAAATTGCCTTGTTAGACGATGTTAACTCTTTGCAGGCGGCGATCGCGGAAGCTGGTCAAATTCGTCAAGGTCGGGCTTTATATCCAGAAGCACGTAGAAGAATTAGAACTTGGGTAGGCAAGGTACAGCGCATTCAAGACCAACCTTATTTAGATCAAGCGCGGGAGTTTGCGGCGCGGGGTGACTTGTCGGCGGCGATTAATGCAGCTCAAACAATAGCATCCTCCGGACGGGCGCTGTCTGGGGAAGCACAAACGGCAATTGATGACTGGCGATCGCAAATTCGCGCTAGAGATAACTGGAATCGCGCCAGGGAAGTGGCGGCGGCTGGGACTTCACAAGCTCTAGCAGAAGCAATACGCATAGCTAATCAGGTATCTAATAATAGTATTTTGCGGATGGATGCCAATATAGCTATTGATCAATGGGGTCAGCAAATACTAGATATTGCTCGTTCTGAGGGTAGTTCTGATATGTCTAAGGCGATCGAAACTGCTCGGTTGATTCCACGCAGTAGTTCTGCTTATAGTGCGGCGCAGGAACAAATTAAAATTTGGCAGCAATTTCTCAATCCTGCACCTCAGCCTCAACCTGAGCAATTTGAGCCTTCAACTATTATTAATGGGCAGTAGTTTCGATTTAAGCTATTGTGCTATCCCTGATAGGGATTGATGTTGACTTATGCTAAATGTCACGCGTGTAAAGGTGAAAATCTTGGTGTAACTGGGTGTAGGGGCTTTCAAGGGTAGGTTTTTTGCATTGAACCCCTACACCCCTACACCCCTACACCCTTAAACCCTTACATCTTAAGGATTTGCGCTGATCTTAGTGCCGTTCGGATGAGAACTTGAGGCGCTAAGAGATTCCGAAGATTGGTATCTTGCCTGAACAATGGGGTAGGAATCCCAAACATTCTTATCAGTCAATGATTTGACTAACTTAATATATTCGGCGTGCGCCCAAGCTAAAGGTGTGGCGCTATTCGTTCCTTCTCCAGTGATGTAATTATGAGCCTTATTCTCACCAACACCATCCCATACTTGTTCAGGAAGCATGAGACTTTCGTTAGCAAAATATTCCATTGCTCGTACATAAGTATCACGTAGTTTAGCAACCTCTTGATTGCTAATAGTTCCTCCATGTTTGGCCTTAGCTAACTCAAGTTCATAATGACCACGCTCACCAGTGAAGAACGGCCAAATCCTACCTCTGCGGAGTTTTTTCTGTCCATCGTCAATATCCCGGAAGTTACTACCATCGTTTATTTGTTCACCATAGCCATCATTGCCATAGCGTCGGAATCCTGGATACTTTTTACCATCAAAAGCTATGTCGTACCTAACCCTTAAATCTTCTGAGAGGCTGATATTATCCAAGGCGCAAACACTGGCAGCAATGTGAGCATCATCTCCTTTTCTGACTCCATAACGTACCAATTCCAAGAAACCACCATCTAAAATCTGGCGTTCATCTGCTTCCAGCAAACTATTGTTGTCATGGATGCGACTTCCATCGTTAGGATCTGCATTAGGGGTAACTCTCAGGAGATATTCACTGGAGCTGTTACAGTTCTTAATATCTCCAGTTGTGGTAAACATAAATTTATCCACATTCTTTTGATATTCATCTGCTTTACTGAAATAATATTTTGCTGCAAGAGGATCATCAGCTGCATTTTCAGCAATATCGCCTGCCGCAACTAACCCAGTAATAATCGCAGCCGTTGTAGAGGGGGAATATCCTGATTGTTCTTCCCATCGTTCTTGATGAGTGCTTGGTGGGTTTATCTTGCGGTTGTTTGCTTGATCAGAGGTATGTATATTCACATTACCGCCATTAGCCAGAAATTCTGCGGCAGGTTTCAACATCGTGCGATATTGCTCAGTGATTTCACCATCCGACAGCACTCCGGCTTTCCAAAGTTTCCAGCCCAACATAATGGGCATGGCAGTTTGATCTAACTGCACTCCCAGCCATTCTAAGGTTCCATCAACGTGAGTTTTTTGTAAAAACCAGCCTGTAGCCCCAGAGTTACCTGGTGTATCTGATTGCACTTGCACTTGTGGGAGGTATTTAAAAGCCGTTAGGGGAGTTTCTTTATCTCCTAAAGCTAACAAAGCCATAGCTGCTTGATAAAAGTCTCTCGGCCAAACTGCTCGATAACCTGTGGCAAAGGTGTCTGCATTCACAGTATCTCCCCAAGGAACCGATAAAGAAGCAATTAAAGCCCCAGGATTTTCTTTATCTTCCATACTCTTGAGGGTGAAAGCACTGGCATAAAGCTGTTTACCCTTGTCACCGGTGTTGGCAATCATAGCAGGCAGATTTTTAAGACTGGCTATATAATCTTCCCAGCCTACGGCGCTGCCTTTGCCGTTGTATTTTGCTAACAGACTTTCGTACCCTTCTTTTAAAGAAGCATCGACTTGTTCGGTTGCTTCTTGATAGGTGCTGCCAAAGCCTACAGCAATGTTAAAGGTGGAAGTTTGTCCTTTATTGAGGGTAGGCAGTTGACCTATCATAGCTACACTTCCTGGCTTGCTCTGATCAGTGTAGTCATAAGTCCAGTCCATCACCCCATTGTCTTTTAAATCTTGATAGCCATCACTACGAGCTACATATCCGGCTGAGGTTTTCACAAAAGGTAATGAACTCTTCAAACTTAGATAAACAATTTCTCCTTCCCTTGCATTGAGACTATCACTTTTAACAAAAGCTACATCTTCTTTGCCAGTATTATTCATGTGAGGGTTAATCAGAATGTAGGGAGTAACATTATCCTCTTTGGCAGTAAAGATCACTTTTGTAAACAAAGTTTGGTGATCAGGATCGGTAAAGATGTGCTTTTCAATGGTGTATTTATCATCTTTATCGGTATTGATCACACGATAAGCAGGAGAAAGAGGCCTTCCATCCTTATCTTTATCTAGATAGTCCACCTTGCTAGTGGTAGAAACCTTCTCTTCGTCAAAAAAACCGTTGCCTGTGACTAAGAATTGTAAGTCATTGATCTGGGCGCGATCGATTTCTCCATAGGCGGTTTCCGTCACAATGCCTTGAGCAATTGAAAACCAAACCTTGGAGATGGCATTTGTAGGAGCGCGATCGCTATATTTATTATCCACATACTGTTCATAGGATGTTCCAATGCCTTGCTTACCAGCATAAGACCAAACAGAGGAAACACCCGGTGCGCCGGGCGCAATGCCGCCGCCAACTGCCCAAGCAGCGTTTGTTCCTAAGAACAAAAGCGAGCAAAGAGCAACTAAGTTAGCTAATAACCAACGTTTCATAGAGATGAGTTGTTTTTTTGTGTAAGTAAAATTGAACTTGGTATTGATGGACTTCTAACGCCCCACAATGCCGGCAGCCAGAGGCTTCAGACGGAAAATATAGTAGGGGGGAGCAGAAATATTCTCCCCAGCATTGAGAGGCGCGGAATGGTGCAGTTGATTACAGTCGAAATATAGATAACCATCTGAACCGAAGTTGAAGGAGTCTGTCCAAGACAACTTCTCGTCAGTAACTAGCAATTTGTAAGAGCGATCTGCTGATGTAATTACCCCGATCGCACTATGAGCTAAGTCACCCACATAGATGTTGTGATCTTTGTCAATGGAAATGCCATCACAAATGGGCTTTTCACTGTATCGTTCGATTTTGCTACCCAGTTCAGCATCAGTTAATTGAAGATTGCTCAAGTCTGCACTCTTAATCCGATACATACTAGTACTGTGCATTGGACTTAAGTACAGCCATTCGTTTTCTGCATCTAGAACAATACCATTGACACCCAAATGAGGACGAATTACAGTCCCATCAGGCTGACCAATCTGCACTGGTACTCCATCTATTACTAAATCAATATCTTCTGGTGCTATGCCTGGGTATCCTTGCAAAACACGAGCAGCTAAACCTGTTTGCAAATCTACTCTAATCAAAGCCGCTTTGTCATCTGGTGCTGGATCGGAAATATAAACAAAATTATGAATCAAATCCACCGCCAAATCATTCACAAAGGAATTACTAAGGGTTATGGGTGGTGGTAAGTAAATCACCCGTGATAATTTATTATTTAGGGTGTCCCATGCTACTAGTTTAGGAACTGACTTACTTTGATTGCCATTGTCTAACATCCAAACAATTCCATTGCCATCAGACTTGATACCCAGTACAGCATCGAAAGTAATGATTGCGTTCCCAGATTGACGAGGAAACGGGATTAAACCATCCTGAGTTAATTCTGCTACCTGCATCTCAGGTTGATAAAATTGATGCAGGCTGAGAAAAAGCCTACCGTCTGGTGTCAGAGTGATATTACCAGGGGCTAAGGACAATTCTGCTACTACCTCTAGGCGATCGCCTAAATTTTCCATGACGAAAATGTTTGATTGACACAGCAAGAAAATAGCAACTTGAGCAGATGCGATCGCAGAAGTAGGGTTTTACCTAATAATCCCGTGGATCACATAGGCCGAAATGCACATTTAGGGATATCTGCATTCAAATCATCCAGGTGCATTTCGCATAACAATGCCTCCTATTTGCTGGTGAACAGCCATAACAGATAAAATCTCTTCCATAAAATAGCCTCATCTATGCCAAGGTTTTTAGAAAACTGATACTAGGAGCGAAAAAATACTCGCCACCTTTCATATTTATCCAGAGTTTAAAATTATATTCTTCTGTTTCTGGTTCACCCCATTTCTTTGGCCATTTCTGAGTTCCCGATGGTTGACCAATTAACGGATCTGGCCCAGTATTCACCTGAACAAAATTTTGAGGATTAGCCCATCGTGATTGGATAAAATTGAACTGATTTTCAATGTTGGATTGAAAACAAAGAAACAGTAATCCTGAACCTGAAACTGGTTCTTTATTAGGATTATTTTCGCCATAACTAACTGCACGACGAGTAATCCTATGGCCTTTTTCTTCCTTAAATGCTTCATCAAAGTGAGCATCAGCAGTTAACAATCTAGCTGTATCTCCACGAGGATTAGTTTTACGTGTATGAGAGTGAAATGGACACTTAGTTGCAGCTAAATCATTATCATAATTGAAGTTATTTGTGGGTGTAACTGCATAAGTCGGTATATCTGAAAGAGTTACTGGAGTGCCATCAGCGAAACGACCTACAATTAAAGCTCCAGCTAAATTTTCTTGGATGTTTAATTTTTGAGCTAATTTGCGCTGATCTTCGCGGAATGCTTTCACATTCTGTTCGAGTTTTCGGTAGACTAAATAACTGCCATAGCTATCTTTTGTGTTCCCGTTAGGATCTTCGACTAAAATACTATCCAGAGGAGCTTTCGGGTCCCATTTATCAAAATCGCAGTTGTTTACCCTCTCCTTCACAACGTCCCGTTTCATAAACAACGGTTGACTTACACCATCCACAAAGCCAAAGTGTTCGATAATTTGTCCGGCCTGATTTCTCAAGATAAATCCATCTTCTCGGTGAACAATTTCCGCTATTTGACGCAGTTCTTGCGTCATTTGATTGACAATTTGTAATAAGTCTATGATGTCATCATCTGCGAGCAAAATTAAGGCATGAATTTCGTTTTGAAATCCTATATCCCAGGTTTCAATTTTAGGATCGCCCAAAGAAGTTCTAATTTCTTCATTTTTCATACCCATCCTAAATGGTTTATCTCCGGGTATTTGAAACGGCTCAATTTCTAAATATTCATATCCATGACAAGACAAGAAAAAGTTACCAAATACCTGTCCTGGTATGCCTTTTTGTCTATATTTAAATGCTTCGTCTGACTGCTTTTTTGCAGAAGTTATATAAGTTTGAGCAAAATTCTGAATCCACTGCTTAACTACTTCTACTTGCTCAGGCTTGAATTGTAAAAATAAATGAACACTATGATCTCGTCCATGTCCTTTGAGAATATTGCCCTGTAAATCGTTCAATAGATTTCGGTATTTACCAGGATTTTCTGAATCAATGCCATCTTCTGGTAGGTGTTTCAAATCTTTTTCAGTCAGTGCCATGAATTAATTCCTCGGTTTGCAAGTTGCCAATTATGCTCATGCCAAAGTAACAACATAGGGTTAAGCTGCAAGCTTGACTATCTTCGCCAAGGAAGGCTTGCCTACGTTGTTGAGGTAAAACATCATGTAATACCCAGGAGGATAAAGGTTTTTATTTTCTGGAGTTTTAAAGCTGATGGAAGACTCATCTGCTAAAACAACATTTTCTATAGGCAATTGTGCTAAACGTTGTCCATAATCAAAAGAGTGAGTTACTGCCCCCAGTTTTACCAGGACTAGAGAACCATCTTGAGTCGCATTCTTGACAGATATCGTATTAGATTGACTGTATGCCAAACTACTAGGAGCTTTAACAATTTTAGGGCGAGAACCAGGCTTAAATAGATAAGGAGGACTAAATACTTCTCCTTGCCAAATTTCCGCAGGCACAAAGGGTTCTTCATCGCCTTTGGCAAAATAGCTCTGAGGATTTTGATAATATTCTTCTAGATTAAATTCCTTCTTCTGCCCAGATTTATCTCTCAAATCGGCGAATTTATAATAGGTTTTGGCATCTTGCAATATATCAACATGAACAGTGCCATCTTCATCTCTTAAGGCTCGGTTAGCATTACCACCGATCGCTAAAACACGAGCATCGGGTAATAATAATGCACCATTATGATACAGCCTGGGGAGTTTTGCCGGATTCATCGGCTTGGTTTGATAACCCCCAGGAGCATCCTGAGCAGCAGTCATCAATAGAGGCTCATAGACAGGCTTGTACTCTGGATATTGGCCACCATTAACAACTAATATTTCCTGAGTTGGTAAAATTACAGATTGGAGATTAGCTCTGGGCTTATCCAAAAAGTTTGGGACTATTTCCCACTTTCCGTTCTTTTCACCACTTTTTGCCGGAGATAGCCAACGCTGTAAACTAGTAGCGACTCTTGATCCTGGTGGGAAACCCTGAGTATTATTTAACCGCCCAAAGTTGATGCTGTTAGTGCCGATAATTCCACCAAGGAGTAAGACATCTTCTGAGTTGGGAACTTGTAAGGCTGTTCCATAGGCTTTAGAGCTTTCTGCTCTATCTGGGCCTACTTCAAAGCTGACAGATAATGTACCTTCTGTATTCTCCTTGATAGACATTAAATAGCTTTTTTTGCTGCTATGGGGGACTAAAACCCCAGCAATACCGGCCTCGTCTCCGGTAATCAAAAGTCTACCATCAGCAGTAGGAAAGACGCGAGGATAGAGGTCTATACTATCGTAACTATCTACATCTTTGAGTTTGGTATTGAAAGGACTATTCTTGACAGTTGTGAGGTCGATGTACTGGAGCTTTTCTGTTTTCGGATCATAGATTTCTAAAGTAGGATTGATTTGATTAGGAGCATCAACTTTTAGTCCTGAAAAGATAACAACTTTACCATCAGCCAGGGAAATCAAACTGGGATACCATCTTCCTTGTTTGAGTGGTTTTAGCGCCGACCACGTTCCGGTTTTCCAGTTATACAGGTTGATTTGTCTATTACCTGTAAATGCACCTCCTGGGTAATAGCGCCCAGTTCCACTGACAAAAAGAATGTTACCGTTGGATAGTTGTAGATGTCCGGTGCAGAATAAATCATTGGTTTCCCCAGCCTGGATAGATGGTGGGGAGGGAATGCGCTCAAATTTTCCAGTTACAGGATCGAGAAGACCTGTATTATTGATGACATCATAATTTCTGACATCAACTCCCTCAACCAGATCGACGTTCTCTTGTTCTTTTACTTGAGTGGTGCGAAAACTACTACCATTAACTACTAAAACTTTTCCATTGGGTAGCAGTATAGTATGCACAGACTGCATTCTGTCTGCTGGAGGAGGCATAGGTAGAGTTTCCCAAGCCCCCATTTCTTCTTTTGTTCCAATTATGGGGGTGGCGATCGCCTGTTCCCAACCGCAGAGACTAATAACGAAAGCCAGGATAAAGATGATAAAAACTGAGACGATTGTCAGACGTTTTGATTTGGAGACTATCATAGTCAACTATTTAGAGCCAATTTTCTTTAATTCTTTCCGAGTTACCTTGATGGCCTCATCAGCAATATCGTAAGCATTGGGGTATTGGTTTGGAGCATCTTCATCAGGTATCCAAAACTTACGTCGAGTCAGACGCAGTGAGTTAGCAAAAACAGGGATAGCATTGAAAATTTCCACAGCGATCGGGCCGTCATAAACTTTGACAATGGGTGTTAAAAAAGATTTCCAGGGAAGCCAACTGGTATGAAGAGCGCCCCGATCTGGAGGAGAGACTTGGACATAGTGCAGTCTTCCTTGTTGAGCAAGGTACTCCACTTGTGTTTTAAATATCTCTGGCCCCTCGCCATCCAAAATTTCGTGGGCGCTATCAATGACTACTCCCACTTGTTTACTCTTAACGCCTTTGAGAAACTCGATTAATTGAGATAATTTGTTGGGGCCTGGTGTTTCCCAATGGGTGATCGGTTCAATGGCTAATTTAACTTTTTTGATCTCTGCGTATTCACCTAACTCATTCAAAACGGGTTGGGCGTTAGCATAACGAACTTTGAGATGTTCTTGAAGTGCATCACTCCAAATAAGCTCGTTAAAGTCTGTTGTCGGAAAAACACCATAAGGGATGACAATTGGCCCCATCATAATTTCACCCCCTAAGGCGGCGGTGATATCAACCCGTGACTTCAGATACTCTAGGGCTTCTTTTCGCTGTTCTGGATAGTTAGAAGAAGGGTCAAAGGTGCGGGTAGCTCCCACGTTAGTAGAAATTTTCACATTTTCTAACCCTTCACTGTCCAAATAATGGCGTAGATTCGTGTAATTTTCTAAATCTTGGGCATAATTTCCAGGAAGTCCAGGAGCAATGGGAAATTCAAACCCACTATAACCAAATCTTTGTAGTTTCTTAATATGAGCTACCACAATTCGCCGATAATCCAAGTTATCGGGTTGCAAATTGGTGGTAAACATGAAAAAGCTGATGTAAATATCAGATGTTGCAGGCAGTTTAGTCATTTTGTTATTTTGTTGAGTCCGTATTACTTAGTAGTCTGCCAAGAGAACTTTGCAAGGTTAATAGCAGCAAAAAAAATCTCTTTCTCCCCCGAAGTTCGCCCGGAGGGAAACCCTCCTTGCGACTTCTCCCCCTGCTTGCCCTAGCCCAGCAATTTTGGGTTGGTGAACTATTAGTAGTCCTTACCCGTAAGCCATTGAATTAAAGCGTCGGGATTTTCCATCACGGCTTTTGGATCGAACATCGGCCAAACATAGACAATACCTTCTTCGTCAAGACGAAAGAAGTTGTGTAGAGTGTATAGAGTTCCTTTTGTTGTCTTCATCTGCCATACACCACTTGCTCTTGGGTATTCAACAGTGGTGGACATGATGTTCACTTCTGCCACACGAGTCGTCACACCCTTTAAAAAAGGGATGACTTCTTCAGTTCCTTTCAAAGTATTACCACTAATAGGACTCAAAAACTCCAGGTTGCAAGAGAACTGTACTTGGGAAAAATCACCAGTTTCAAAAGACAGAAAGTAGGTTTTGAGTATCTCGTGATATTTTTCTGTATCCATGTCGTTAGGTTCCAAAAAGTGGAATTCTACAAAATTATCAAGGTTTTACATTCCAAATTTGACGAGAAATTTTCCAGCGATCGCAATCCTTCTTCATTAACCATAAAGCTCGATATTTGACTTGTGTGGATGGACTGCCATCTTTTGGGCTAATGGTGGCTAGAGAAATACCGATGACAGAACCAAAATCACCTTTGACTTCGATTTCTTCAGCTGTAAAAATTGGATCAATGTCTTTATCAGCAATTGTGTCTGCAAAGCCTTCTAAAATATCAGGTATACCGCAGCGATCGAGTCCATTAGGTGGCATCCACAAAGCATCTTCTGTATACATATCGGCGTAAGCAGATAAATCTCCTGATCGCACATTATCGGGATAGACTTCTTCAAATATGCGTCTGATTTGATCTTGATCATGCAGTTTCATTTGTTTTCCTCTGTTGGTAAAAACGTAATTTTTTTACTTTCATCTAATATCTGCACTAGTTCCATCATTCCTTGATCTTCATGATCTAAAATATGACAGTGTAGAACAAATGTGCCAGTAAAATCCGTGTAGCGACTTTTGACTATTTCTGGTCGATTCTGGGAGACAAGCAACGTATCACGCCAAATAGTTTCTGGTTTGTTATCAGGCCCAAGGCGCGTATATTGAAAGGGATTGACATGAATATGAAAAGGATGAGAAGGAACTACAGATTTACCAGTTTCTAATATCCATTCTTCCGCTTTCGTTAATGTTAAATTGCGAGGTTCACCGTTAAATTCTTTTCCGTTAATATCAAAATTCACTTTTGTTGGTTGCTGGCAATTTTCTGGAATGCAGGTTAGACCAAACACAATTTTTTGAGAACCACTAATCTCTTCCGCCAGAATATCAGCAGGAGCTTCTTTCATTTTCACTGCTGCTAGTTCAGAATCATTAGGCAATTCCATATTTACAGGTGAACCTTTGACCACAATTTTGGCGAGGATATGTCCTGCTTCTCCCACTCCCATCAGTGATTTTTCTGGAATACTAGGAGAATCTATCAAGAAATATTCTTGAGATTCCTGTCCTTCGTGGAGAGGTTCACCTTTGACCAGCACATCGCTACGGTAACCCGGTTCAAGTTCAATCCTATCCCACGAATCTAAGTGATCCAAGGGAATTCCATCTACTGCTATTTCGTGCAGTTTGATACGGCGAGAATCATCGACGTGTCGCAATTCTAAATTAATCCCTTCACGTATCCCCGCATGAATGAAACGCCAATGTTGAACTTCACCAGGTTGCATTTCAATGGTGGGAACAATTTGCCCATTAATTGTGATTTGACGTTGTGATTGCTGCCATTTATTAGGTTTTAAATCATCATAGTTTTCTAATTCTCCTTTTTCATTGTAAGCAATTTGTTGAAGAACAAATATCTTCTCTTTCGCTGCTGCAATTTCTGGTAAACGATCAAGTCCTCCTTCTACAATTAAAGCTCCCGCCATTCCACTGGACACTTGTAGTGCAGTTGAACCATGAAAGTGCGAATGATACCAATCAGTTCCCCCTGGATGAATTTCTGGTAGTTTTATTTCAATAGGGTATTCAGGGGAGTTCCCATTCAAATCTTTTTTTGGTGCCATTTCACGCAGTACATTATCACTATTTCCATCAGGAGAAACATGAAGACCGTGGGTGTGAAAATTAGTAATATTAAAGGCGTGGGGCTTGTTGTGATTAACTGGCGTTGATGGATTTGTTTCTGGGGGTAGACTATTAATTAAATTAATATTTAGAGTATCTCCTGATTGAATTCGCAATGTTGGCCCTACCAATTTGCCGTTATAAGAACGAAGTTTGACATCACATCCAGCAATCTTATTTTCTCCATACTTGACTTCTATAGTTGTCTCTAATAAGCCGTTTTGGGATTTAATTTCCTCTGGATTCTGAAAAGGTAAACCTCCATATTCCTGAATATCGATGACTTTTTTCTCACAACCAGGCTTGACATCAGATAGTGCTGGCTGTGCTATAGCAGGTTGACAAAGTATTGGGTGTAGGATGAACGCTAAAACTGTCAGTATTAAAAAAGATATCTTTTGCCAATTTTTCAGCATTTGAGGAAGATTTAGGTTTTGTTATTTGAATCAACCATGAATAATTAACAAATATGCAAGTTTAGAAATTGGTAAAGCTGTTCCATGTTTGACATCCTCAATAGGAATAATATTACACAATGATTTGATGCAATTTAAGTGTGCAAATTAGATATGAAACAGCTTCCCAAATTTGGTTAGTGTACCCAGTTTTCTATGGATTGCTACAAATTTATGTAGCAATTAAAATCGGTTATAAATCGGTCACTTGGCGTAAATAATTGCGAGCCATTAAAGCATATGTTAAAGGATTAGCTTTATTTGGATCTTGTTCTGCCTCTACCATCAGCCATCCTTCATATTTAGCTTTAGCAAGTTCTTGCAAAATGGGCTGAAAATCAATTGCACCATCTTCATCTCCTGGAACAGTAAATATCCCTGCTCGGATAGAATCTAAAAAGCTACGACCAGTTTTTTTCGATTCATCTAAAATTGGTTGACGGATATTTTTTAGATGGACGTGTTTGATCCGATTAGCATACTTTTTAGTGACTGCTAGAGGATCAACGTCTGCATAGTACAAATGACCGGTATCGAGAAGCAGCTTAACATTTTCGGAATCAGTACCTTTCATCAATCGGTCAATATCAGCGAAGTTTTCTACTCCCGTACCAATATGGGGATGATAAACCAACTGCATACCGTTTTCTTTTGCCAAAGAACCCAGTTTGTTTAGCCCTTCAAATAACTTCGTCCATTGCTCGTCAGTAAAACGAGGTCTGTTAACTAGAGGGTCTACACATTTCTTTTGATGAACAGCACCACCCAATTCAGCCACTACAATATTTTTGCCCTTCATTTCCTTCATGAAAGCTACTTGCTTGTTGAATTCTTTAAGGGTTTCATCTTCCTTTCCCTCTGTGAATAAAGTTCCTACCCAAGGTTCAGAAATTTTCAAGTCACGAAGTTTTAACTCTTTTTTTAAATCCTTGATTTTTGAGGGAAACTTAGGTGACATTTGCGAACCTTTGAAGCCAGATAGTGCCATTTCACTTAAAATCTGCTCAAAAGGGATAGGGGGGTCAAGATCAATAGTCAGATCATCACTATTACTCCAACCAGTCGGTGTGATGCCCAAATTGACTTTTGTGGGGTCGAATGTTGGGTTTAAGAGTGCAGGTTTAGATGAAGGAGGAACTAGAGACACCAAAACCGAATTGTTTCCACTTGGAGCAGCACTAGCGGGAAGTGTTAAGCTATTTATCCCCACCAAAATAAAGACAAGTGATAGGGCAAATAAACGACTAATATCTCTGATTTTGGACAAAATTGATGATTTATTTATTTTGTACTCATTCTTGGCCAACATAACTTAGTGATTCCTAATTTTTGCTCGGTGATGAAGGTAGAACTCTCAAATAATAAGCAATGAGTCAAAGATATAGAACTCGTACTCGATTTTTGAAATATACGTAGGTGATGCCCACCAAAATCATGAGACGGTTGGCGTTGCCCACCCTACAGAGATTGAGAGTTTTATTCGCAAGGGCAGTCTACGCTAACAGAAATAAAATCGAATTTCTATATATAAAACTCATTGCTAACCATGAGAGTGAACTTAAAGCGGTGTGTCAATTTTCTTGAAATTTCCAGTGTCAGCACCGCTTCAAGTGAAGAATTCATTGATATATTTTTGTGAGGATGAGTCTGCCAATATTCTCAGGACTCATCATCAAGATTATCGTTAGATTCAGTTTTTACTGAGTAGCTCCAAACTTAGAGACATCTCCGTTATAAGTAGTTCCGTCAGGCATCAGGGAATTAGACAAATCGGTTCCATATAAATTGGTTCCCTTCAGAATGGCAGATGATAATCTTGTATTTCTCATATAGCTACTGGAAAAATCTGCATTCGATAAATTTGCTCTAGAAAGAACTGCTCCTTTGAGCTTTGTATGTTTCCCCGAAGCATTAGACAAGTCTGCATCAGAGATAACTGCCTCTGTTAAATCTGCATCGCCTAAATTAGCGTTTAATAATTTTGTCTTACTCAGAAGCGCATTATACAAATCTGCCTGAGAAAGATTAGCCCCTGTTAGATCGGCACTTGAAAAGTTAGTTCCCATCAGGATAGCACCTGATAGATCGGCTCCTGTGAGATTGGCTCCGTCCAGCTTTGCATCATTGAGGAGGGAATTGGAAAGATTTGCTCTGGATAAATTTGCTCCAGCAAGTGCGCTACCATATAAATCTTTATTCGATAGATCAGCTCCTGATAGATCGCAATTAACACAGGCATTTGTCGCCAGTAACTTAGTCCGATCAGAAGCAACAAAGGCGTTAGCGGGTGAGATAAAGATTGTTAAGCTAAAGAAAATTGAGAGGGCAATAGTAGAGATTCTAGGAAACCAGGATGAAATACTCATGTTTGTTCTTGAGACTAGAAAATGTTGCAATTTTTTCAGAATCAAAGATTGGTCTTTTTTTTGAGGTTTGGGTGACTTAACCCCTACAGAGATGTTAGCTTTTAGTCAGGCTAACTAATGGGGGTTCGCTCCAAGTAGCGTATCCCTGACCTTTTGCGCCGGGTGGGTTAACACCGATCGCCGGCCATAAAAGTCCTTCTGGATAGGCCTGTGCGCTGATAACAAAGGTTCCATCTTTTTCTTTGGTGCCAAAAGCGTCCCGCCAAGATTGTGGCAGTGCATACCAAGTAGCTATGTACCAAACCTTAATAATATTGCGGGCGATGGGGCCAAATTTTTCGGATGCCAATATCTGTTTAATAGATTCGTGGTTTTTCTCTTTTTTTTCCAGTTCCAACTTATGAAAAGTTGTTAACAGTTCTCCAAATATATCTCCACCAATGATGTCTCGAATGGTTTCAAAATAAAGAGTAGAAAAACCTGTTCCCTGCAATTGAAACTTAGAAAACCCTGTAAGAACTACTGAAAGATTAAGGAAATACTCCTTAAATTCAGGCGCATTAATATCCATCAGTTATTTACCTCCGCAAAAATTTTAAATCCCAATTCAAAGTTAGTTAACGCTTATCTAACTTAAAAATAGGAGCTGCATTCACCCCTGGATTCCCTGGAATAGGATTACGCATTAAACTGTTAGCTTGTTCTTTGAGACGGAACATTCCCCCAACTGCGGGAACTAACTGCTCAGGATGCCCATCAAAAGCGTATTCAATTTTGGCTAGGAATTCACTATAGGCAGAGTGAAACGCTAAGGCTGCTGTACGCACTTCTGATCCCTCTGGATAATCACTCAGTTTGGCATTATCCTTAATGGGATAAACTTCATTCCAATCTACGTTAAAGGATTTGCCTGTAGGCTCATTGGGCTGATCGGATTTTGTCGGATCATCTTTGTCGATCACATAATATTTTTCTAATAGGATTTGCTGAAAACGATAGTCATGGGCTAGTTCTCGTTCTGCATCATAGATTGTTCCACTTCTTGACCCTTCACCCTGCTCTTGAATTACTTTTAAAGCTCGCATGGCCGAACGCAGGTCGGTCACTGGGATGATATCTCCACCACCGTTATAGTAATATTCGGGGGTGATTTGTCGCCGAGGATCGCCGCAAAATAGGTCGGGACCTTTTTCTTTATAGAGTGCGTTGAGACCACGGATGATCTCTGCATAAAATAAGCCAATGCTGTAAAAAGTCTTGGTTGGATCGCAGCCTACAACTTCTAGTAAATATTCTTGTAAGCTTCGAGACTCAACTAATGGATCACCTTCTTCAACATCCTTAGAACGTTCGATCTTACGAAAGGTCTCTATAGTCTTTTTGGAAAACTTGGTTAAACCTACTTTAAAGTCTGTAGAGCCTGTAGGTAAATAACTCGGATATGTGGGAATAAAGTTAGGTGCTGTCAGGACTGGTGATGCAAACGAGCCTCCCACCGCATTATAAACATTAGCTACGAGAGTTAGGTGTAACATTTCTTCTACAGCAACCTCCCGGATAATATGAAAAGCCTCTAAATTTTTTCCGGGTTTAATAGAGTAAAGCGCTGTCATATAAGGGGGAATGGTTGCGTGTTCTATCTTCATTGCTTGGATGAGATAGTACTTTAATTGTTCAACCGTTGTAATCAACTTTAAGCTATCGGCGGCTATAGTCATAGTTTTATTTGCGAGGTTTTTGCGACTTCGTAAAGGGTACTAGGAAGTGTCATCAAATAGCCAGAGAACTCTATTTATATCTAAGTTTCAATTCTGATGAATTTTTGGATTCAAAGTGTTGAAGCTTTTATCTGATAGAGCGTTATTTTTATTGATGACGAGTTTTAGCGAGCTTGCAAATGAGCAGCTGGCAAATTATAAGAATTTAATTCTTGCAGGATATGCTCGGCAGTTCTAAAACTCAATGCGGCAATGGTCAATGTTGTATTGGAACTACCAATGGTTGGCATACTTCCTGCGCCGACTAGGAAAAGATTTTTATGATCCCAAGAACGCAGATAACTATCAACAACTGAATTCGACGGCGTTGTTCCCATGATATGAGTTCCCGAAAAGTGGTTTCCACCTTTGTATACGTAGCCTTCACCCTCGAACTCAAAATAGGCGGGGTCTTGAGGATCGTAGTGAGTATAGTCTTCCGCACCTAAACGCTCGAAGATGACGCGGGAGACTTTTCTGGTGTAAGCAAGGGTTCTACGACTGTAGTCAGGTAGGTTGAAATTAATGACGGGACGATAATTACCCAGTTTATCTTTGTGTCTTGGATCGATAGTGACTCGGTTACCGTACTCAGGGAGTAATTCACACATGAAAGCCAACAGCAGTTGTCGGGAAATCCGACTAATCAATGTCTGGCGGAGTTCTTGTCCATATTTGTTTTTGTTATCGATCGCATCTTCCACTTCACTCTTAGGCGATCCGGTAGCCCATCCCCAGCCATCATTGTGAATGTCTACTGCAAAGGCAGATTGTTTTTTCCGAAAATCGCCTTGACGGAATGTTCCAATCCCTGATGTTACAAGAGGCCCCCGCATAGTGCCGGTGACTTCAGGCATCAAAGCCCAAGCTAAGGTGAAGGGGTGATCCATTAAGTAACGCCCTATCAATCCACTGGTGTTAGGCAAGTCAGAGCCAAGCAATAGCCGAGCGTTTTCAACTGCATTAGTCGCTAAGACAAATAATGTTCCCTTGGCGGTTCCTGTAGTGTAATCGCTAGAATTGGGTTTTTTATAGTGCTTGTAGTGAATGGCAGTGATGCGACCATTTTGGCGATCGTATTCCAGCTTATAAGCCACTGCTTGGTAGAGTACATGAACTCTGCCTGTTTCAAAGGCTTTACTTAAAGTTCTGCGAGCATCATATTTCGCTTGAACTGGACAGATAGGAACACAGTTAGCATTTCCTTGGCAACGTTCTCCATATTGAACAGGATGGACAGTAGTAACTCCATCGGGAACAAAGAGGTTACCTTGATCATATTTAGGGTTAGGTACTCCATTACGAGCTTGAGGAAATGTAGCAAAGCTGATTGTGTGAGTCTTGCCATAGAGTTCAACCTTGGTGCCATTGACTTTCTCAATGACTTTTTGATCCAAGTAAGAGGGGGGAAGCTTTTCCATCGGGAAAACATAGTCTTGGGGAAATTCAAGGCCTAGTTTTCTCTGCTCTTCTACGTCTCCACAAACGCCCATTTCATGCTCGGCTTTGCGGTAGTACGGCTCAAGATCATGATAGTCAATTGGCCAATCAAGGCCTTGGCCGTAAGTACTGGATAACTTGAAGTCTTCCGGTAACATCCGTGGGGTTTTTGCTTCCCAGTGCATGGTTGTCCCACCCAGAACTCTGGTATAGGAACCTGCAAGAGGCATGGGGCCCTTCTCTATAAAATAGTCGTTGTAATCAGTGGGGCTGGGAACATTGGAGTTAGCGGGATAGGGGGAGTTAGGATTTTTATCCACCGCTTTGTAGAAAGTATCAACATAACTTTGAAAGCCTGCAAGAGTTAAATCCTTGTGTACTGTAGCTTCAATGATTAAAACCCTCTTGCCCTGTTGACTTAATTCTTTGGCAACAATGGCTCCAGCTACCCCTGTTCCGACTATGACGGCATCATAAACGGTTTTAGATACTGTGTCACAATCGACATTTACCATTTGACTGAGGCTCATAGATTATTCCTTAAAAGTTGGTCTTTGACATGAATCTCTTTGGCAATATCTCCAGATATGAAATGAGAGGAGTTTTGCTTCAGCCACGTCTTTATTGAAGGCTCCATTACTGATCTAAGGGAGTCAACACTAATGGACTTTTTAATAATCTGCCAGCAAATTTTTCCAGAAAAGTCCGTAATGTTTACCTGTTATCAAGTCTAGTAACACACTAATGAGCTAATTCCGATTCCAGTAAATTAGGAGACAAACGCCTTTAGTCAGAATGAAGACCTTTTGAGTAATCAATTTCTGAGTTTACAGATGAATATTGCCTCTGATTTACAGAATTTTTAAGTTATGTCGTTGGGAAACAACATCATATTATCATCACCATAAAAACTTGTCCGTCAATCAGTAATTTTACGTAAAATGTGTGGAATACACGCATTATTAATGTTTTTTTAGACTGCTTTACCTATGGTGTGGCATAGCCCATCGCCCACAAGCAATACATCTTGCCCTTGTGTTTCTAAGTTTTATCGGGGCTAGACAGCTTGATAAATTGCTGCAATACACAGTCAAAGTGATACAGTGTTACCGAAATATTTCTTTACAGTTTTCGCAACTTATTTGGCAAATTAATCTTGCATGAATTTGATTTCTAAAAAGAATATTAATAGATAATACTGATAAGTTTATATGTTAAATAATATTTAATTATAAAACTATATTCACAAATAGTAACTTCATTTGAAAGATGGACGACTAAGACAGTGCGATCGCCTATAGGTCATCGTTAGGAAATTTGTATTATGTCAACAACAGAATTATATTGTTGAAGGCTGTTGCAATTTGAGTTCATAAATGGGAGCAGTAGCAAATTCTTCAAGTTCAAATAATCCTAGTAAACTAGACCATTCTTGCTGATGAGTAGCGCGATTCTTAGCAATTTTACTAACAGTTTCATACCAAATATTATTTTCTGTATAAGGAATGTACTGTGATTGATATCCTATGTGCTTGATTGGCACTACTCTCGGAGAAGTCGCTTCAACTCGTTTAATCCAACCATCTACACTAATATTTGTGTTAAGTCCCTGCTCATTCACACAAGTGATGTTGAGGTACCAATGATATCTTTGTCCAATCAATAGGGGTTTTTCGGTAGCAGGAAGAGTAATGCTGACGATACCTTTTGTTTCTGGTAAAGAAAATGGTAGAGGCTTGGTCAAAACAGACTTTTTCTGTTCATTTAATAACCTAAATTTGGCTGGAGGAGACTGAGAATATCCACCAAAAGGTAAATAGAATAAGAACTGAGGATGATCCTGAGTAGTCAAGCCTTCATTGCTCTGGGGAACTAATGCAATCAGGGTATTTTTATCTATTTGAGAGCATTGCGATCGCGTTGCTCCTCCTCGTGAACGTCCAGACGCATTCCCCTCTGGTCGGGAATTGCTAAATAGCCGACTAATACGCTCCACAAAATTCTGTGCTTGGACTGGCTGAAGAAAAACAGACGACAGAAAACTAAAACAAAAGACCGTGGTCAAGGTGCAGAGGAAAACCTTTTGCCGCCTGGATGATAATTGTTGACGGATCATTTTTCTATCTCCTGTTTGTTAGCTTAATTTTTACGGAGGTTATTAGTTAAATATAATACGCCTGCCCCAGTACCCAGTAATGCCAAAAACGGTGGTTTAAAAGGTATCCAACCGCTCTGATACACTAAAATTACTGAGCAGATGATGAAGAGACAGGCGGTAGATCCAACCACGGCTATACCTATATAGAGAGTGCGGTTAAATCGCCAACAAACAATACCACCTACCAAAGCCCAACCAAACATCCAGAGTGTTTCATAACCAAGAGGCCACCACCAGATAAGTTGGCGATTATCTAAAGTAGCGCTGAGGATCTGACTGATCATTTGCCCATGCAATGTCACGCCTGGAACATCGCCATAGACTGTACTCCAGTAATCAGCTTGTCTGGTTTGCCTATCAGTAAAGCCAATCAGTACAATTTTGTTTCTAATATTTTCAGCAGAAACCTGATTGTTTAAAACTTGTAAAATATTAACTCTAGGGGCAAAATTATTGGGATCGCGTCCAGAAAGACGATATTTGAGCATTGTTTGATAACCTTGAAGCTGGTTATTCATATCCTGATAGCCACCACCTTTTCCCAACAGTTGGGGAATGAGAGTTTTCCCAAACTGCATATCCTGAACATATTCTTTGCTCTTGATATCTAGAGGAGAAATGTACTTTTGACCTTGGGCTTCTAGATAGCGACGAGCAATTACTAGACTAAAAGCTTCCCGTGTATTGCAATATTTAGGGTCTGGGTTTTGCATCAAGTATTGTCGGCGCACAAAACGACCACCTTTAGCGTCGTCATCAACCAAGTCGCTAAACCCAACTCGCCCTAGAGGAACTTCTGGGGGATTTTTAAAGCCACGAATCTTTTCACCGCGATCGCTTACGTAACTGTTTTTACAGATTGTAAAGAAGTTTTTAGCTTGCTGCAAATGCTCTTTCAGGTTACCTTCCGCAGGAAAATCACGCACAAAATCCAACCCAATTACACTGGGTTGAGACTGAGAAAGAATTTTGAGTACATCATCTAAAGCCTGATCAGGAATTGAACCTCTACCACCTGCATAGTCTTCATTCAACGTCTCAATACTTTCTGGATCAACATCGACCATTAAAAATCGTTCATCCTGTGGTTCATCACCACGTAACGACATCATTCGGTCATAAACTGCTAGTTCTAATGGCTGAGTGAATCCAAACAACCTGGCAATGAAAATTATGGTTGTCACAGCCAAACTAGTCAACAAGACACTACGAAGCTTGATTTTGCGATAGGGGAGAGCTTGACTAGCAGCGAGATAATCTAATTGTAAAGTTGTGGGGGCTGGTTGTTTATGATCAGATTGCTTCAACCATTCCTCAGAGGCTAGCAAATCTTTGCCCCGGAGTAAAAAGCTATTGTCCCGATTGTGATCTTCCCACTCCTTTGCCCTGAGAAAAATCCGAGTGTGCGCTCGCACATATTCTGGATCTGAATCTAATGTTCTGGTTAGTTCCCCGAATTTAGTCAGAAAGTCTGTGTCTCGTGGGCTGAAATCAATCCACTGCACTTTTGCTAACCCAGGATGAAGGGTTGCACCTTCTATGTCCCGATATAAAACGGTCACGATTCGCTTATTTAAATTCATCGCATATTCTACTTCAGTCACGCAGTAGGGTGAACTGATAGATTTAGGCGAAATAATAAATAAGAAATTGTTGGCGCTTTCTATTCCTCGGTAAATCTCTTGCTCAAAATTTGTACCAGAGGCGATACTCTCCTGATCAAACCAAGTAGTCTTGTTTTGAATTTGCAGGGTATCGTTAAGTTTACGGGCAAAGTCAGAGTCAGCACGAGAGTAGGAAATAAATACATCCAGCGCCGCTTCTGGGGGTTGCTTGCTGCTTTCAGCGATGAATTCTGTTTGTAAAGGTATGGGTGGATGTTGTGTGTTTTGTTGAGCTATCTTTAACCAGGCTTCAGCGTTACGCAGATTGTGATTACGCAACAAAATACTAGGATTACGTTTTTGTCGTTCCCACTTGAGAGCTTTTGCTAGTAAGATTTTATGTTGCTCGTAGTAAGCCGCATCTCGACGCAGCACATTAATGAGCCTATCAGTATCGGCAGATTCTTTCCCCTCCTCTTCTTGATCTGTAAAGTCGATGAACTGCAAAATACGTAATTCCACAGGAATCTGCTCTAGATCCACTGGTTCAAGCAACAGGGGAATAATCCGCTTTTTGAGAGAAAAAGCATAAGTTAGTTCCAGTTGACAGTATTCTGATTGCAGAGAGGCTGGCGACAAGAGAAAAACCACATTATCTGCTTCCTCAATACCTCGATTAATCGACTCGGTAAAATCTGCTCCAGATTGAATATCTGTTTTGTTAGTCCAAACTGTAAAGCTTTCTCGCATCAAGATTTTGGCAATTTTTTCCATAAACATCCTCTCTTTTTCGGAGTAGGAGAGGAACACCTGAGTCATCAGGTTGTTAGCATTCTTGATACTCTGACAAATAAAGGCGCAGTGTAAATCGGTTGGTTCACAGGGCGCTTGTTCATCTTTAAACCTAATTTTTAGCCAATTTTCAGCCTGTTCTCGTTCTTCACCAATTAACAGGTATTGTGATTGTTGTTGTTTTTGCTCCCATTCTAGGGCTTTGGCTAAAAAATATGTGTGTTGATGCACATAATCTTGATGGCGGCGAAATAACTCTAGCAGTCCCGCCAATGATTTCTCAAAGTCGTCTATACCTTCGCGGAAGTATACCCAGTTAATCTTACTAATAGCTGGGTGCATATTAGGAAAACTGGAATGTAACCCTTTGGCTTTATATTGTTCCCACTCACTAGCGTCACGTCCAGGGTTGCGTTGTTGCCAAGTTTCCTGAGTAATTTGCTCTACGTGCAGCAAGGGAATAATGCGTTTATTCCGGCGGAGTGCTAAATCTATTTCTTTACCACAATAGGGAGAGTTGACTGAATGAGGCGCAATGATAAACAGAAAATTGTCTGATTTCTCAATTCCGTCGTCTATTTGATTTTGGAAATCCACACCTAAAGGAATATCGTTTTGGTCAAACCAAATTTCTAGTCCTGCTTCTACAAATCGCTGATATAGCTGAGTTGCAAAGGCTTTGCTATCTGCTCGTCCATAAGAAATAAATGCACTTTTAAATTTATTCATATTAAACCAATTCAAAATACCCTACAGGAAGCAAGCTACAAAATTCACTCATAGGCTACGGCTACTCCTGCGGAGAACTCACAGAGTAGGGTGCGCCAAAAATTCAAAATAAATGATGCGAGATTGATGGTGTGGCGGGGTGCGTCAGTGCGATATGAGCTAGCTATACTCATAAATTATTCATACTGACGCACCCTACATTTTGGATAATTTTTTATCTGGAAGTTCCTAATGGCGATCGCCTGGGTCAAGAAGAGGAAAAGGGGCAGGGGGCAGGGGGCAAGGGGGAAGACCGGGACGGAGCTTGGACTCCTCCCCGTATAAGCGTCCTAGAAGGACGGGGCTTGTACCCCTGTTCCGCTCCGCTTCACGGCTACTGGGCAGGGATTACTCCCCCTGCTCCCCGCTCCCTGCCCCTCCGCCTCTTCGGTCACAGATATTCAAGTGATATATGTTGAAAGAATAAAGTATACTAAAACAATGGTAATCATACTTAAGTAAAACGGCAAGAATATAAATTCTAGAGATCAGTCATCAAAGCCAACTACCAATTAAGACATAGGGGGCCCAATAACGAGGATGATCGTATTTTGGGTTTTTGAGTAGAGCTTGCTGTGCTAAACGCAGTGCTTCGGCTCTGCTGATGTTTGGTTGTCCTAGATGTTGGTAAAATTCTTTAATGAAGGGAACGCTGGCCTCATCGTCTAAATCCCACAAACTGGCGATCGCACTACTAGCACCTGCTTGGACTGTAGCTCCCGCAATCCCCATTACTGCTTGGTCGTTACCCGTAGCTGTCTGACAGGCGCTCAGAATCAGTAGTTCAATTTTGTGAGTGCTGTTTTGCTGTTGGTCAATAAACAATTGATCAAAATCATCTATATTTAACTTTCCATCTGCTGTCACCACAAAAGTATTTTCTCTATCTGCACTAAATAGACCGTGGGTTGCTAAGTGGATGACATCAAAATTAGAGGTGTTCAGTTTTTGGTTAAAGTTTTTGGTGGTAAATTCTTTGTCAGTAATCCAATTAACCGTTATTCCTGTATTTTTAATTTCCCTCACTTCTTGATTAACATTTGCTAATCGAGAAAAGCCGGAAAACCCTGGTTTATTAGGTGGTTCAGTCAAGCTGGCGGCTAAAACCTGCATTTTTGACCTGTTTAACGGCTTTGGTTCACGGACTTGTAACCCCAAAGCTAAGGAGACAGCATATTTTTCTACTAGATATTGCTGGCCATCATAAAGGCTAGCCATCGGAATTTTACGTAAAAAGCCATCCAAGACAAAAACCAAGTTCTTAATTTTACTTTCCTTTAGCTTTTTTTCTATTGGTTGAATCAACCAGCTATAAACTTGTTGACCATCCTGTTGCACTTCTTCATAACTACCCACTTCTTGCAGATTTTGATATAGCCGCTTTACAACCTCTTCAATTTTCTCTTGGGGCTTGGTAGCATAATGATCAAGTTGTTGATTCGGTCGCTTGAGGATAACTTCTACACGGTCATCCAAAATAATTGCATAGATAATTGCCGATGTTTGGTCTTTAGAATCAATTACCTGATCAAGTTCTAATCGAGTATCTTGACAAGTTTGTTGCAAATAGTTTTGCAATTTTGCCACTTGTAACGCTTCAATCACGTTGCGAGCTTGTATTAGGTTGTCCTGACTCGGTGCTGAGGATTGGAGTAACAAATCTACTAAACGGCGATATACAGGCTCTACTGTTTCCCGGAAAGAAAACTGCACATTTTTATTTGTGGCAATTAAATCCGTACGTATATTTTGTAAAGTATTAAATGCTTCTGTATAGGCGGTGATGGCTCCCTGCATATCACCCTGCTGTTCACACTGGCGTTTACCTTGACAGAGAACCCGCCCTAGTTGCCACTGCCAACGATAAGTAATATCTGATGCCTGAATCGACTGGGATAAATTCAGCGCCTTTCTAGTCAAATCTTGGGCTATAGACCATTGGTGAGATAGTTCATACAAGTGTCCAAGATTACCTAAGACAAAAGACTCGGCTCGCACATCTTGTAATTGTTCTGCTTGCTGATGTGCTACAGCCAAGATTTTACCAATTGTTTCGGGGCTGGGGTTGGGGAATTTTTTTGTTAATGCTAGAAGGCTTTGAGCCAAATTTACCTGAGCGTAAATAGCAGAACGTCCCAAAGGTAAGTTAGCAATTTGACTTTGAATTTCGGGATATAATACCTGAGCTTTTGACCATTGTTCCAAATCAATCAACAGACGTAACCGATTCAATTGGGAAGAGATTTTGGTAGTTGCAGTAGTTGATAAAACCGATGCTTGCTCGTAATAATCGAGAGCGATATTTTTTTGCTGTGTGTTGTTACCGGGAAGATAAGCGAGATTACCTAAACTCAGGTAAGCTGAAGCAATGGCTTCTGGTGATTGTAGTTGTTGAGCAATCTTCAGACTAGTTTGTAAATTTACTTCTGCCTGTTTGAGATCACCTGCAAGTATAAGAGCTTCACCCAGGTTACGGAAACTAGCAGCCT
This sequence comes from Anabaena sp. CCY 9910, assembly GCF_963920875.1. Lineage (NCBI taxonomy): Bacteria > Bacillati > Cyanobacteriota > Cyanophyceae > Nostocales > Nostocaceae > Anabaena > Anabaena sp. CCY 9910. Next base: position 57,301 of record NZ_CAWUDJ010000023.1, read on the forward strand.
TAGAGAGGGAGTCTGGTTGTTTTGCCAGAGATGTTGTCAAATTCTGGAGGAGAGAAATTTCTCGGCGATAGAGTCCCAAAGCCTGCAAAGCCTGGGCTTGATTAACTTGGGCGAGGGTAGCTCTATTAGTGTCTTTTAATCGTTGATAGAGCAATGCAGACTTTTCCCAAGCAGACAAAGCAGCTTCCGCCTTACCCTGGGCTAGTTCCAAATTACCTTTGACATCCCAAACTTGCGCCCAAATTGACAGGCGTTGTGGTGAATTGGGACTTGTCTGTAAAATAGCGATCGCCTTTTCAATTGTCTGACTTGCTTCACCGATGCGTCCCAATTGGTGCAAATTCAGAGCTAAATTACTCAAAATTATCGCCTGGGCTACCGTATCCCCACTTGTTTGGTAAGCTGGCAAAACTTGTTGTAATAGCTCTACTGCTTCTGCAAATCGCCCTGCTGCATATAAATTTTTAGCTTCTTCCTCTTGAGGAACAGAAGCAACCACAGATGTAGTCAACCCTAGACTTCCCGTATCACGAGCCACCACAGGCGAAACAAATATACAAAGTAAAGCCATCACAAAAGCCAAAATTCCATACCTGAATTTCCGGCGCTGTTTCCAAAAAAATTTCCTGAATCCTAACATCACTCCTCAATCCTCATCTCTCATGTCCAATCCCCAATCCCCAAACTAAAAAGGCCTATAAATAATAGAGAAATACAAACCGTTTTCTTGCCATGTTTCCTTCCTCTGGGAATCAACAGATGTTAGAGGAATACCCCAATCTAAACGCGCAGTGAAATTATTACTCTGTCGCCACAGCAAACCCATACCCGTACTGACTAAAGTATTACTATCAGCATTTGCGCCGTTATGATTCCAGCCTGTACCGACATCTACAAAAGGCGTAATTTGCAAGACTCCTTGAGGAACGCGGAGAATCGGTAGGCGAATTTCGGCGGTTGCTTGCACACCATTATCTGTTAACAACTGATCTTGACGGTATCCCCGCACACTTGTTTGTCCACCGATACCAAACTGTTCCAACCCCAACAAGTTTCTATCTGCTAACTGCATATCAGCTTGCAACAGTAGTAAAGTATCAGGCGCTAACTGACGCAACCATTGAGCTTGTCCACGCCAGCTAAAAAAACGGCTATCTGGTTCATCGTTATTGATTGTGGCATTTAAAATACCCAAACCGAAACTAAATTGCGATCGCGCTGCTATGACTTGTCGGCTACTGCGTTGACTCCATTCCTGAAAAAACCTGATAGCTGAAACCCTGGTGTTTCCTTCGTCATCAGCACCAACCGCTAAAGGAAACGGCCCGATATCTTCCAAACCTAAAAATGTTTGACTTCTTTGGTGGCTGGCGGTAATTCCTAATGTAAATTCTTGGCTGGGAGTTTGCAGCAGGGGTTGACGGAAGGTTAATTCGTAGTAGCTGGACTGGGATGTAATATCCAAAGAGTTAAAAGGACTTTCTATAACGTTACTGTGAGTATTGCCATAGCTAAAAATCAGCTTACCGTTGCGCGGGTTAACTGGTAGGCTATAACTCACATCAAAGCCATTGCTACCATCAGTGTTGGTATAGCCGATATTTAAACCATCTCCCAGCCCTAACAAATTGGCTTCGTTAACATGAATGCGCCGCCGAAAACTTCCCACACTGGGACTACGTTGGTTATCTAGCGTTAGTTGAGTGCTAAAAGAATCAGCTTCAGTAACTTTAACTTCTAAAATATTTGTACCTGGACGGATGCCGGCTTGTAAATCTGTAGATATGCTTTTAATTAAAGGATCGAGTTGTAATAGTTGCAGTCCTGTGAGTAGGCGATCGCGTGATAGTGGTTTACCCGCAGCCATCGCCAGGCGATCGCGAATATAGCTGGGGTTAAGGCGGCGCGTACCTGTGACATTGATCTTTTCTAAACTTCCTTCTACCACCTGCATCACTACTACCCCTGCTTTCACAGTTTGCGGCGGAAGAATTACCCCAGAGGTGACATAGCCTTTATCTATATAAAATTTCGTCAACTCTGAACGGATCTTCAATAAATCATTAAAGGTAATAGGGCGTTTGAGATAACCAGCCGTCAGATTTGCTAGTTCTTGGGCGCTAAAAACCGTGTTACCCACAAACTCAAACTTCTCTACTGTTAATGTTTCCGCTAATGTCTGCGGACTAACATCTGGCTGAGTTGGTGACTGTGGTGTAGTAGGTAGGAGTTGTTCTGGAGGAGGTAAAGCTGGTAGCGGTTCTGGTTGCGGTAATGGTTGTGCTGAAGGCGGTTTCACCTCATTGGGAATTACTTGAGCCGCCAACCGTTGTGGATAAAAGCCCAGAATTAACCCTGTGAGCAAGAGTAATGTATTAGAGCCATTTCTTAAAAGAATCTGACTGATAGATTTTGTAAGATTGTCACACCTGACAAGGTTTTGAGCTTGCTTTGTGAATGGATCTGAATAGTATGGAAATGCGTTAGGCGATCGCCTATCCAGCAAGCGGTTCATTCTCTGACATTCCCTTGAATCAGACCACAGACTTTACTAGATAACCCCGACTGTAGCAGAGTAGTGACTGTTGGTTGAGTAGTCAAAACAACATCTCCATCGGCATTGTGAACCATCCCCACTGCTTCTACTAGAGGGTTGGAAGTATTTGACGATAATTGCTTTAAATCCATCTCTTTGACAGTTATATTCTCAGAATTATTACTATAATTTCTCGTATTATTTACTACCCATTCCGGCGACATAATCCCAGGCTTGAGGATATCATCAGGACTAGGCGGTAGTCCCCCACGTCCAGTAATCACAAATTCACTCTGCCCTTTAGCAACCCTATTGTTAGGAGAGCCACAGCCTTGGGCAATTAATCGAGAAGGGTCTACTAACTGTGTCGGCAATTCAACTAGCCCCTGACTGGGGTCTATGCTCAGGGTTTCAATCGCTACCTCTCCGTCTTCACCATAATCAGAACTGGCGCTAATTTCGCTAGTACCATTGGTAATAATCGCGTTTAGTTCATTTGGACTCAACTTTCCCCGATTTTGAAATCCTAGAGTACGGTTGGCACTAATGTTAATCTTGCCACCATTACCACCAAAAGCATTGGCAACGATATTACTGTCTTCTGATGGTACTGCTACGATAAATCCACCCTTAGCATTAATCCTGATGCTACCTCCATTACCACCCAATCCTTCTGCACCTGCTGTAGTGGAAATTCTACTCTGGCGACGAAGCCACAAATTTAGTGTTGTGATGTTGATATCGCCACCATCTCCTTTACCCGGACTCTGAGCTTCTATTATTCCTTTATCAGCAGTCAAAAAACTAGTTTCAATCTTAATATTTCCACCCTTACCTGTTGCCATGCCACTAAGACTACTGGAAATTTGACTATTTTCTAACAAAACGGAATCTGAAGCCGTAATAGTCACATCACCCGCATTCCCTGTACCAGATGTGGAAGTATCTAATTTAGACCCATTCTTGATAATTAGTGAGCGTGCTGAAATATTAATGTCACCTCCAGTACCATTTTGGTCTGAAGAAAAAACATCAGCTAATATTACTAAATTGTCCAAACTTACTAAGCCTTGCGATTCAATACTTACAGTGCCACCATTTGCCCCACTGCCGTCATCATTACGGCTACTAGCTATGCTGCCTCTGCCACTTAAGATATAACTATTTTTAATCGAAATTTCTTCAAAGCTGTAAATAGTTATACTTCCTGTATTACCATCAGATGAATAATTATCTACATTCAGACCAGAATTATCAATATTAACTCTTTTAGGCGTAATTTTATTACTATCGCCAACGCCAATAAATATCCGTCCCATATTTCCATTACTAGATATCTTACTACCATTGAGAATGGATATTTGGTCATTAGCGTTAATCATGATATCTCCAGCAAAGCCGGAACCAGAGTTAGTAACATTTAATTGAGAACCATTTAAATAAATAGAACCTCTGGTAGAATTAATGGCGATAATATTATATTCTGCCTGATCATTATTGGGATTAATATTACTGTTGCTAGAGGCTTTTATATTCTTAAAGATACGAATATCATCTACAGATTGAATTGTGATATTGCCAGCAATTCCATTGGGAGTTGTAGATATAATATCTCCATGTATATCAATTGTTCCTTGCTGACTGTTCAGGGAAATATCACCACCAGCTTCGAGTTTGCCCTGTAAATCCAAACTTCCAGCATTGAGCGTCAAATTTTTTCCTGTTACCAAATTCCCTTGATTAATAATACTTGCTGTTTGCTGTAAACCATACTGCACACCTACAGGTACACTCATTGTTAACAGTGGTGGTACTTGAGGATTAGTAGCACTAAATTCACTACCATCAGGAAACTGAAAACTGTTGGCTGTGGTAGCAAACAAAGAACCTTGAATATCTAACTTGGCATTTGTACCAAAAATAATACCATTGGGATTGAGCAGATATAGATTAGCTGCACCATTTACGCCCAAAGTACCCAAAATATGAGAAGCGTTACTCCCAGTAACTCGACTAAAAATATCTGCAATGCCTGTAGGGTTGGCAAAATATACTCTTTGTCCGTTGTTGACATTAAATTCTGTAAAACTGTGAAACAGGCTGCTTCCTCGTTGGACACCACCTTCAATTAAGTCAGTCTCATGTCCTTTGATGTTGACACCAGTCGTAACACGGGAGCTTTGATTACCCAAAGTCGTATCCGGTGTAATTTGTGCCGAGCTAATATTATTGGTAAATATTGATACTACAGATATTGAGATGATGGTTCCTTTTGCTAGGAGCAATCCAGCCTGAGACTGAGCAAAGTTCCTGCTGTTATTCACTTTGGAATTGAAGTTATGTTACTTAAAGACTGGGCATAAGTTGTTACCAATTAAAAGCGATACACTACACTTTGTCAAGAATTTACATAGTAATTGTTTTAGATTAATGTATAGTTTTTTGTAATCAATTTTTATATATGCTTCCGGAATAGTAGTAGGTAATTATTGGTTAATAGAGATAAACCTATTATCAGAAGTAGTTACAAGAATTTTTGCTATAGCTCTACTCATTCTCGGAAAAATTGGTTATTTTTACTATGTAACTGAATCTAATGTCAATTTCAATACATTAAGTTATAAAGGTTATGAATTGCAGATTAGACATGAAACCGAGAATTACTACGTAAAATACTTAAGTTGTTGCAACTTCTACTGCGAATAAATGGTAAATTTTTTCAGGCTAAATTTTAGCTCCAACCAAGCAGCAGCAGTTACGGTATCCGAAACCGCAGAGTTACCGGAGGCGCTAGAGCAATTAGGGCTAAGTAATTCCCGTCCCGTTTTAGTCATTGTAGGGGGTGCTAGTCAGATTAGCGAAGCTGACTTTTTGCGTATCCAAAGCCTATTTGTGAAAGTTCTAGCGCCAATTGCCCAAAGCTTGGGGGCTTATGTAGTAGATGGTGGAACGGATGCGGGAGTGATGCGATTGATGGGTGATGCCCGTAGCCAAATCAATGGCCAGTTTCCTTTAATTGGTGTAGCGCCCACAGCAAAAGTCATTCTACCCAATCAAACCATTGTCCTGGCTGATGATGCTACACCTCTGGAGCCACATCATACTCATTTTGTGCTAATTCCCGGCAGTAAATGGGGTGATGAATCTCCCTGGATAGTAAAGGTGGCAACTCTTTTAGCTAATGGCTTACCTTCGATTACTGTCCTCATTAATGGTGGTGAAATTAGCTTTATTGATGCCTTAAATAGTGTGATTGCTGGACGCTTAGTGATAGTGATTGCTGGTAGTGGGAGAACGGCAGATAAAATTGCTTCTGCTTTGCATGGAGATACAACTGATGAACGAGCTAAAGAATTAGTAGCATCTGGTCATATACAAACGATTGACTTAGAAGCACCGCCAGAAGAATTAATCCATACGATGACAAACTTACTTTTAAATTAGGAGTGAATGATGGCAAATAAGGATGATTATCAAGAATTTCTTAAGGGAAAGTTTACGAGTTTAATTGATTCGTTAAATCTCTCGGAATTACAAACACAATTTCTGTTTTCGCGTTGGTTAGATCAAATGCTGTGGATGGAAGCACAAGCAGGTAAATCACGGAATAGATATTACAGATTACGATTGATCACAATTATTGGGGGTGTGGTTCTCCCTGCTTTAGTAAGTCTCAATATTAACAGTTCTGAGGTACGGGAAATTTTTGTTTGGGCTACTTTTTCTCTTAGCCAAGTTGTAGCAATTAGCGCAGCAGTTGAGGAATTTTTCCACTATGGAGAACGCTGGCGACACTATCGCCGCACGGCAGAATCTTTGAAAACTCAAGGTTGGCAATTTTTTCAATTAACTGGGCCTTATGTGAATTATGAAACTCACGATAAAGCATTTAGTTCTTTTGCCAATCAAGTGGAAGAAATTATTCAGCGAGATGTAGAAGTTTATGCTACTCAGGTTGTGCAAGAGAAGAAACAGCAAGAAAATGGTAATGATGACAAACAAGATAATGTGAAAGAGTACAAAGAAAGTAAGATATAGCTGTTGACTGTTGACAGATTTGAAAGATTTGATAAGGATTTGTGTTAGTAGAAACTAGCGCAAACTACGCAGCAAATCCCAACTCTATTGTTTCAATCGTTAATATGGTTTTTCTTATCTTAGTGAAGTACAAACGACACTAATTGAACGCAGATGGATACAGATAAACGCGGATAAATTTGTGCCTCAGTAGCTAGGGAATGCTATGGGGATTTGTGTTATTGCAATTCCCAGTTAAGTGAGGTACAGATAATATTTTAAAACGCAGAGGGGCGCGGAGTAAAGCGCAGAGGTACGCAGAGATTTGTACCTCAGCAGACTAAGAAAGGCTATAGTAGAAACCTCAGGTGATTTGCTAGAAAAAACAATTTTATTAGGTTTCAATCCCTGATAGGGATTTGTATTAATAGAAACAAAGTAGACAGGCGAGAGATTTACCAACGGATAAGTTTCAATCCCTGATAGGGATTTGTGTTAATAGAAACATTAAATGAGATACATCTACCCGATATCAGTCTGTTTCAATCCCTGATAGGGATTTGTGTTAATAGAAACTCCAAAGGCGCGGATTTACCGTTAGCAGCGCGAATAGTTTCAATCCCTGATAGGGATTTGTGTTAATAGAAACCAGGCACATCAGCATAAGTTGGCTGCCATATTTTGTCTTCTGGTTTCAATCCCTGATAGGGATTTGTGTTAATAGAAACTTTACGGCAAACTTGCAATAGGTATACATGATGGTAGGTTTCAATCCCTGATAGGGATTTGTGTTAATAGAAACTAGCTCAAGCCTATGATTTTCATTCTGGTAATTATCGTTTCAATCCCTGATAGGGATTTGTGTTAATAGAAACTCGTCGCAACTCTGTTTTGTATTCTCGTTCTGTTTCAATCCCTGATAGGGATTTGTGTTAATAGAAACTCTGCGAAAAGTATTCCATCGTTACCAAGGAAAAGTTTCAATCCCTGATAGGGATTTGTGTTAATAGAAACGGGATTTTCTTGCTTGGCTAACTGAAGAAAGAAAGTTTCAATCCCTGATAGGGATTTGTGTTAATAGAAACTTTAAGCTGTGTTTCTACCGTGTTGATTTGGATTAACAAGGTTTCAATCCCTGATAGGGATTTGTGTTAATAGAAAACCATGCGTTTACTATTTCAATATGGAACAGGACGTTTCAATCCCTGATAGGGATTTGTGTTAATAGAATGAATCTAATGCAGAGAAGTTTGCAGGAGTTCTCGTTTCAATCCCTGATAGGGATTTGTGTTAATAGAATCCAAGGCTTGCAACCAACAAAAAAAATTTCCACCTCGTTTCAATCCCTGATAGGGATTTGTGTTAATAGAAACTTCAACCTGGTGATGTTGTTATTCAGTATAACGTTTCAATCCCTGATAGGGATTTGTGTTAATAGAAACGTTCCTAAGGATTTATAAGCTGTTTTATCTTTGTTTCAATCCCTGATAGGGATTTGTGTTAATAGAAACCCCAGGTCTGAAAAGCTTGCTGTATTTGGTTTTCAAGGTTCTGTTTCGTCAATCTCAGATTAAGGTAGCTTTTCGGAAGCTGAGTTGTCAAGAGTGAAATGGAGAAAATTGGTGCAAAAGTATTTATGGTGAGGGTTTGGGGTGTTTGCGTCAACCTCAATTGTGGTGTTGGAGGGTTCAAAAGCATGATTGGTAAGGGTTTGGGAGGATAAATTTTAGTTTGTTTGCCCAACACCTATAGGTTGACGCGCGAGTTAAGCAAAAAATACGGTAGTGTCTATTGGCATTTCGCCGCCGATGCGCTCAACTTTTCCTTGACAGCAAGCACAGAGGTGATAAAAACGGATGCTGTCTTGGTCTGGTTTGATGAGTTTGGCTAGGCGCGATCGCAGTTTAGCATACTGAGTAGGTGTCAGGTCGCATTCAAAAACGGAATACTGCATCCACTGTCCGTAAGATTTAAGAACCTTGTGAATTTTAGTACGGCGTTTATCTTCTGGTACATCGTAGGAAATTACTAAATACATGAGTCCATTCAAAATTCAAAATTTATCAACTACCTCATGACCAAAGGAGGATATTTGTCTAATTCTCCCAGCAGGTATTTAGCGAGGAGTCTAGCTTGAATTTCAAAAGTTTCCTGATACGAATACTTTTTCTGCATAACAGGATGCTTGAATTGGCTTTGTTTCTTTTCTTGATATAATCTCAAGAAAATATGTAAACCTTCTTTAGTCAGTGAAACAGCGTTGCTTATAGGTTCAGTAATAAAGTCTTTTGGGGAAAGCATCCGGCGATTAATTGCTGTGAGAACGACAGCATCAACTATTAATGGTCGAAACTCTTCCATTAAATCTAATGCTAGAGAAGGTCTACCATATCGCTCTGTATGTAGATATCCTAAATAGGGGTCGAAACCGACTATATTTAATGCTCCTTGAATATCGTGACGTAGTAAGGAATATCCTAAACTCAAGAGCGAATTTACTGGGTCTATGGGTGGGCGACGGTTGCGGGTATGAAAGCTGAAATTATCTACTCGGATTAGTTGATTAAAGCAACCAAAATAAGCAGCACTACCAGCACCTTCTAAACCCCTGATTGTATTAATTGAATTGGCTTTGTCGATGGAGGCGATCGCATGGGATAATTGACTGATATTACTATTTAAATCAATCTCATATCTGCGCTGGGCTTCTAGTAAACTATGGCGGTAATTTTTCAGCTTACCTCTAACGAAACCTTGGGTAACATGAATTGCTTGGTCTGACTCTCCAGCAGCTTTCCATTGAGCCGCACGGACGAAAATATTTTTACCCATTTCTGGCTCTAAACTAGCAAGATACTTACCGTTATTAGTGAGAAATGTGAGGGGAATTTTCTTGTCTATGAGTTCAAAAATAGCCGCAGGGGAAATACTAGCCCTTCCCATCACAACTAATCCATCAACTTTAATCAAAGGTACGTCTAAAATTACCTTTTTTTCAAATTTAACATTCAGACGTTCATCAATTTTGCTAATAAATGAATCATCCTGTGTAACGTAAACAGTTCCCATGATTTCACCTACAATAGATGTGAAGATTATTCGTCAGTACAAAATATTATTAACTAGAAACTAAATCTCAGCGCCCCTCTGCGCCTATCTCAGCGCCCCTCTGCGTTTAAAATTCAGCCTCAATTAACTCACTTCTTGATAAGTTTTCACTCTATCAATAGCCTTGGGTAAACATTGCAAATTCAGACTGCATCCTTGACAGCGTTTGCTATAAATTGGTATGGGCATTGTACCTGTGGTGAGTAAATTTGTGACTGCTTCAATTGTAGCGATCGCACTTTTTCTTAACTCCTGATTTATCTCTACTAATTGCCGTTGGTGAGAGTGGGCATAATAGATATATCCAGTCGTAATAGTTTGCCCTGTCATTTCTTCCAAACATAAAGCTTGAGCGCAAACTTGCAATTCATCATTATCCCATTCGCCTTTACGTCCGCGCTTATATTCCACAGGATAAAATTGACCACCGGCGGATTCAATTAAGTCAGATTTACCAATGAGTTTATACTTATCTGACTTCAACCAAATGGCTCGAACTTGCCAAGTTTCTTCTCGCTGATTTTCGCTGGTAGTGTGGACGCGATCGTGTAAAGTTGTACCTTCGATAGTGTATTGATTATCAATAAATTCGCCTGCACAAAACATCCGCCAACAGCGATGGGAACAATAGGCATATTGATTTAATGCCGCAATGGGAATGTATTCAATATTCATGGTTTTTAGTTATTAGTTATTGCAGAAATTGCCGTGCAAAGTCTGTACAAGATTCATCATCACAATTGGTAGTTGGTGCGTGACGCTATAAGTTTCATAACTACGTTCCCGTCTTCTCGCTGCGTCACACACCCTACAGGAAAAATATGCCAGTTGCGTAAGTCATATAGTCATGATTTGCTTCTATCATGAAGAATATAAGCGCCTAATCATACCCATTCCCATTGTAGTTTTACGTCCTACTCCTGCATACATGGCGAAGTCTGCTAAGGCATTGATTTGCTTAATTTGAATTGGCTCTATATCACCTAAAATTCGATAATTGATTTCTCCGAGAATGCCAATAAATTTACTACGAGAATCGGCTAATATTTCTGTATGAATATTGAGAAATGAGGGAAATATTGATTCAAGAGCAATTTCAGAAAATTCTATACCACTATATTTATTCCATCGGGAAAGGAGGGAATTAAACACACATTCTCTAGTGGGAAGGGTGGTGTCAAATTTTCCCTGGCGGAAGGCGGTGGGTGTGGTGAAGGTAAAATTTAGCGTGCGATGGTTTGCGAGCGATCGCAGGTCACTATTCTCACCAGCTTGCTCATACAATTGACTATAGGTAATAGCATTTGCCCAAGGTTGGGTGGATTGGGGTGTGCCTTGAATGCTGGTAATATACAAGTTAGCCGGGCCGAGATGCCAAGGATGGCTGGGATTAAGGTTGAGCCATAGTTGCGTTAGTTGGCTAAATAAGGTGTCATCAAGTAAAGATATACGCCACCAACAAGGCGTTCCGGCGGGGATGGCTTGCTGATGAAAGTATTGTAACGAGTAGCTATGAGGGATTTTCGATTTATATCTACCCCGTTCCTCTCTCTGAATTTGCAAGGGGGAAAGGGTGAAGGCTTTATCGGCGGTGGAGTCGTGCAAGCGATCGCCTAATGTGCTATCAACAGAACTAACAAGGGTGAGAAATAAGGCGTGTAAATGTCTACCCGTGAGATATTGGGGAGGAATGGGAGATTGGGGAAGCAAATTTAAAACTAAGCTATGGGGCATATTAACAATTCAAAATTCAAAATTAAGCTTACTTACGTTTTTTAGTGGTAGGTTGAGCAACTCTAGATTCAATGGTAAATTCTGGGATATCTGCGAGTTCTTCCTCACTTAAACTATACTGTTCACAAACTAAACTCAAACGATTTCCTGGCGTTTTCACAGCGTTAACAGAGTGGGTTAAATCACCTTGAAAGTAAAGTAAAGTGTTCATTTGTGGTTTAATTTGCCCTAGTTGACGTTTGTGGGATTTGAGTACCAGTTCTCCCCCGTCCATATTTTCCGGTACACGCACATATAGGACACTGACAAACATAGGCGGTTCTATGGTTTTGCAGTAAGAACGCAGAGAACGATCTATATGTGGATCAACGCGGGAACCTTCTTTGAGGAGTAAAGGGTTGAGGTAAAAAGCATTACAATTAGCATGGAGAGCCAAATCCAGGTAGGGTTTGAAGTAGGGAAACTTTTGCTCTACTGTGGAGATATGCGATCGCCTGAACACCACAGAAAAGCCTTTTGTACCCACAAAATCGCGGTTAAGGTTGTTGACTGCAAAGTAAGGACAAGCGTGGATTTCTCCCCACAGGTTGTTCAGGTAGTCGCCAGGGAAGGCGTTTGCTTGCTGTTGATAGTGTTTCACAGGTGTAGGAGAATGGGAGGGGCGATCGTTAAATTAGCGTATCTCAAATTTTACCCCTCTTCCTCTCTGCGCCTGGTGCGTGATCAAAAATCAAACTAACCACGAAAACGATATTCCATACAAGCCGGAATCTTCAAATTCTTCACATCATCAAAATAGTAATATTGCCCTCGCATCTGCACATTTTGAATTAAACTAACTGGAGGCATATTTACCACATCGTAGCTAATCACTTGATTAGTAAACATCACATCCAAAGGATTTAGAGGATGAGTGCAAGTAAATACACCTTCAGTATTTTTAGGTTTTGCTAACTGTTCAACTGTCACCTCAGCCTTACTCATCCACTTACCCAAACGAATCCACTTTGGTAATTTAAGTTCTTTTTGGGAGATGACAAAAAACTCAAATTCACTCTCTGGTGCTAACTCTCTAATACGTCCAAAAGTTGGGATATTTTTGCTAATCTTATCCATTTTGACATGATAAGAGAGATTAGCAAATTTATAGGTGTGAGTCACATAAGCAGCTTCTAAAGGACGTGCAGGCGTAATATAAATACCTTCCTGATTGAGAGGTTCTAAATCTCTTTCATAATGGGGTATATGCTCTGCATCGTAATAGCTGCTTTTTGCTAAACCAAGAGCGTAAGTAAGAGCATAATTATGTAAATATTGCTCTGTTACATAAAGTCTACCTAGTTCACGAGTAGCAAAATACAGTGGGTCTTGCAATGTCAGGAGAAGACGATAAACTTGCATACATTATGAGTCCTCCCCTTCATCTGTCTTATTTCTATTCCTTCTACTTCTGCTGCTGTTAGTATTTTCTGATTTTTCTTCTTTCAGAACACCTGCTACTTTTGCATAGTTTAGAGTTTCTTCTGTCAATGAATTCATCCATTGTTGGAAACTAGCCTCATCTGCAAGAATAGACTGAGCTTCATTTTGAAGAGATACAAGAGCTTCTTTTGCAATTAACTCATAAAAAACTCCGTCTTCATGAATTAACTCATTCACAGCCTGCTCGGTAGCTTCTTTAAGAGCATCCAGTCCGTAAGGAGGTAAAATATCTCCGAGAATGTCGTAAATTTTTTGAGTTAAGCGCAGATTGCTGAAAATTTCACCATCAGCAAATATTATTGCTACAACCTTATTTCGCATTTGTCCAGTGCGTGTAGTCTGTGCGCCGTAACGTTTGGTACGGTACAAATTATTCAACACATATAAAAAAGTATTTGGTGTTGGGTCACGTAATGTAACTACGCTGGGAAAAGGAACTTCAGGTAACACATGATCTTGTTCACTAAAACGATTAGTGGTGTCTGTTCCTTGTGTCATTGTCCCATCTTCATAGGGTGCGTTAAGGGTAAAAGTTCCGTGAGATTCTTCATATTTAGGAACAGCGTAAGCTGAATCTATAAAAACTTTGGATTTCTCAGAACCAGAATTATCTGCACCACCTTTACCTACTGCATAACCGTAAATAACACAGTCAGGACATACTCCACAAGGATTTTCATTGTAAGCGCAATCCTTTTTATATTGGCTTTTGATCTGGTCGTAGATTTCATAACGTCGTAATAATTCACGTCCTGTTAAACGTTCAGGAGTGGTTTGCTTACGTTTAAACAAAACTAAACGACTAATTACTTGTGGAGTATTGATTCCGGCTCTAACTCTGGCTATATTTAGTTCTCCATCAGTTTTAAATACTGCATAAGAGTCAGTTTCTCGCAGAATTATAAAGTGAGCATATTTAGCTCCTGGAATGCGAGGAATAGAATCCTGAAAATGTTTCTTATATTTTTCAAACATTAATTTGACTCCTTATTTTCTGATTTTTGCGCTTTTTCTTCAGGCTTTTTGATGTACTGTTTGATATACCAAGCCTCCGCCGCATGACGAATAAGATTGATATTTTGTCTTAGAAGTGATCTTTCAGACCTACAATAGTTATTAAATACTTCTTTGACAAAATATTTAGCAAACTCTTCAATAACAGCTTGACGCAGGTTTTTATCCTTCACCACATCCGATGGTATATAACCTTCATTATTGTTATTTAGTACACCATCTACTAAAGAAAATAAGTAACCTTCTATCATTAATTGAAGGTCATCTTCAGCCGTATTAGGCTGACTTTCTAAAATAACTCTTGCAGCTATGTTCAAAGGTCTAAGTCTTGTGTACGCTGAGGAATTTTTACCTGAAGCTCGATAAAACTGGGCATATTTATTTACTAATTCTTCAATCATTTTCATAGGGCTAGGACATTGGTAGTAATCAATTAACAGTTGGTAATAATTTAGCAATTTTGCAGCAACAATAATTGATGGCTCATTAAGTTGATTTGTTTTCTTTTTACGCTCCTCCTTTTTAATATTTTCAAGTATGCGATCTGCGTAATGAAACACATACAAAGGGCTAGTATCTAAAGATTGAGAAACATTATTTAAAGCATTCCATACAGGAAAGCTTCTACTATCACGGTATGCTTGGGATGTCAGAGCATAGACAGCAAAAGCCGCAGGAATAGCAGTTAACAACTCATCAAGGCGGAAACTAGATTTTCCGATGCTGTGTTGCCAGTATGTATGTACACCATCCAAAACCGCAGTTTCTTTAAAATCTGCTCCTGAGTCGTATGGTGGAAGAGTTGAGCGACTTGCAACTACTTTAACCCCAAAGGTTAAAGGTGCAATTAGCGTTAATAGTGCAGGTATATGCCATACTTCTGTATCAGTTGGTTTTTTAAATAATGCTGGAACTCCTAAGAGATAATAGCCGTGCATCTGTCCTTCTAGATATTCTGTTTTTTCAAGCCGCCGTTTCTCATTTTCCTTAGAATCACTGCCTACTCTAAAAACATCTGCACGAGGAATATATTTTGGATCATAATTATGTTTAGCTAATTCTTTATCTAAATCAGAAAATACATTTTGAGCAAAGCTTTGATAGGCTCGATTCATTATAAGAGCCGTTTCTGGAGTGAAGTAGTAATCTGGATAAAGATGCAGATAAACAACATCATCATCTGCTTCTAAACTCCGGCGTAAAGAGTAACTACGAAGCAGTTTTTCTGCTTGGCAAACTGCACAAATACCACGTAAAGATTCTTTGGAAAGGCTAGTCACTCGCTTGTTAGTATAACTAGAAAATTCCTCTCGTACATCAAAGGCACTATTACAAACAGCACATATTGGTTCACGTTTACGATTGGCTTTATTACGATGGTAACGATTTAACTCTTTTTCAAAATCATGATGTTTATCACTATCGCTGATATCTAATATTTGAGAAATATAAGCATCGAGAAAAGCAAACGCTGTTAACTGTTCTGGTTTACCCCATTCTGCGATTACTTGGCGGGTAGCTTTCATCATTACATTTTCAAGTTCGGCATCATTTAAGTTGCCATTTTTACCAATATAATGTCCAGCTAAAAAATACCAACCATGAGGTACACCACCAAGAGCAGGTATGCGCTGTAAAGTTTCTAAATATTCATTCATATCCAAAGCATTAAGTAAAGCTTGGATAGCCTTTTCTTCACTTACTTCATAGTATTCATTAAGAATGTCTACTAATCCTCTAACTCCTTCTGCTAATCTATCTACCTGTAAACTAGCTGGATAATTCCAATCTAAATCTATTAATTCAGGAAGTAATCTGATTTTTTCTCTCCTCTCGCCAGTCACAGGGGTTCGTTTGTCACCAATTATATTAAAAACCTGACGGATAAGAGTTTCTGCTGCAAGTTCAACATCAGCTACTTCTTTCATATCTGGTTTACAACTGATAATACCTTTCGGTTGACGATAAATTAAACTACCCAAACCCTTAGCAGCAGTTCTTAAGATATGCGATCGCACTATTTCAGCTAGATTAGATAAATCTGGTTTTTTACTATCCTTTGGTGCAAAATATGTAACTCCATCAGGGAAGAATAAAAAAGCTATCCATCCAACTTTCCTTGCTTTCTGTAATACTGCATTGTGAATTGTTTGAGTTAATAATCCTCGGTTCTCTATAGTACGATGATGACGAATAACATATTTATTCTTTAACCTGCGTTGTACAATCGCCCGAATATTTTCTTGATATAAACTATCTGGACGATGAGCTATAGAAGCTACTAAGTCCGCAAAGCGAACAAACTCAGCTAAGTCCATCAAATGCTCAGGAGGTAATTGTATATCTTGGAAGTTAGCCAGAGTTAAATTTGCGCCTCTAGCATCTTCCGCATTTTGGGCAAGAAAGGCTATATCTTGCCAATATTCACTACTAATAAATTTCCATAGTCCTAAAGTTTCAGCCCAAATATTGAAATAATGATGGTATTTATTCCATTCTTTACCATCCATCCGCACGTTACCTAATTGTGTAAGTACAATTTTATTGAGGTCGTGCAGAGTAACAGATGCTAAATATAATCGTTGTTCTAACTCATCTAAATTTGCTAATTTAACTAGAGTCCAACCACCAACTGCTGCATTTAAGAGGTGTATAGCTAAACTTTGGTCTTTATGTTCAACCAATTTACTAATAATTTTTTCTTTTTTCTCTGTTTTGGCATTAACAGCTAACTTTTCAGCAGCCTCTAAACTCATACCTTTTGCTGGCTTGAGGCTGAAGTAATCAAGAATATTAGGAAATACCTTGTCTATCCAATCTCGCAAAACTTTATCTTCAGCATTATTCAAAGTATCCAATGCTAGAACTACTAAAGGAGGTTCTTTTTCAGGTATAACTGGTTTTCCATAACTATCGCTATCAGGTAGTAACCAATCAAAATCATCTGTCATTTTTTACTCTTCTGCTATAAATATTTCATTTGTTTTTTGCCAATAAAGAAGACTATCCAAAAGTAGTGCATCTAATCCAAAAGCCACAGGATACTCTTTTCGGCTCAAATCTACTACTTTGTGTAATTCAAATAAGGCAGGTAATCTATAAATACGACGCAATCCTTTAATATCGTATTTACTAGGGTCTGCAACGCAAGTTGTAAGGGGTAAATATTCAAGTTGTTCATTTATTTTCTTAATTTCTCTATGCCGACTCTGTATAAAAAATCCTTTTCTTTCTTGTGCTATATTGAGAAACAACCTGTCCAAATAATCGGTAAAAGTTACGTCTACGAGTTCATAGCTACTTAAATATTGTGTAATTCGTGCATATAATCCCAAATTATTTTTATAAAAGGGTTCATTTAAATTTCGACTAATTTCTTGAGCTTCATCTTCTGAAATAAGCTCAAAATCTGTTCCTGCAAGTAAACGTAATAAATTAATACTCCTGACTGCATTTGTATCTGGATCATTAATCCATATATCTAACTGTCCTGCACCTCGAAAAGTCTCCAAATCCTTAATAATAATTTTGTGTTCTTTAAGTTCGTTCAGGCGACACCATTTGGGAGTTGCACCAACAAGCCGTGTAGCTTCCTGAGAATAACGCTCAATCAGAGTTTGATATTGATTCTTTTGCTGATTAAGCAAACCAAACCTAATTGTAGAAAGGACACAACCCCAACGGTTTAAATATCGGTCAAATTTTTGAGGCTGTTGATAGACTTTTTCTCTAACATTTGCAAAAAAACTTTCTCTGTCTGCTTCGGTTTCATTACTATAAAGCTCAGAAAACTTATCTTTTACCCAATCTGGAACTAAAGCTATTGCTTGATAATTGGTAAATCCGTCATGTCTTCCTAGTCGGCCTAAACGCTGAATAAATGTACCAGCATCTAAAGATTCATAGATTAAAAAATTTATGGCAAAGTCTACACCTACGTCAACTGTAGAAGTTGCAATAATCAATTGTTTATTCATTGCATCTTCTCTAATTTTTGCACCAGTGAGACCTGTATTTTCTCCTATGCTTAAGCCCAAATTAGCATTCTCTAAAGCTCTGATTATTCGCTTGGCAGCAAATACACTGTTAGCAATGATAAGTCCTTTAGATTTAGGATATTGAGAAAAGAATTGCTGGATGTATTCTAAATTTTCAAAAACCCAATTTTCGATTCCCCCATTGCTTTGCTCAGAACTGACCAAATCTAACTTAACTTCGTGTAGAATTCTACGATGAGTATCACTTTGTTTTAAATCATGATCATACTCACCTTTAATAACTTTGGTCGTAATCCCTGCTTTGTCAAGAACTCTTAATAAAATATTATCTGGTGTCGCAGAAAGAAAAAGAAATTTTGCTGCAAAACGCTCTCCTAAACTTGCTCTGTTAAATGCAAGACCATCCAAGACATTAGCAATTTGTGGTGCGCTAAAAATATGGAATTCGTCAAATACGATGTAACGATAATAAGTTAGCCAATATTCAGCTATTTGGGCTATATTACCAAATCTACGATTATAGTAAAAGCGGTGAATTAAAGTAAAGATATCAGGATTGGTTGCAATTAAGTTATTACCTTCGGCTACATTTTTCAATGTCTCAATTTTGTTAAAACCATCAGCACTCATATAGGAAGCTAATTTAGCTCCTGTAAGTTCACCTATTTGTAAGTCAAGATTAAATTCATTTTTCCATTTTTCTATTTGTTTACCCTGGTCGCGTATAAGCTCATTGGTAGGATAATTGAATAAAGCTTTTCCTAACCCACGTTCATTAAAAGCCGGAATAAGAGCAGCTAAAGTTTTCCCGTCACCAGTTAAAGCAGTGTCAAATACAACTTGATAATTTTTTATGGACTCCCAAACTTCTTGTTGATGAGTCACAAGTTGAATGTGAGAAACTGAAAGTTGAGAATATTTTGACCATGTGGAAAGCAGTTTTATTTTCATAAATTACTTAATAAACACCATTAAATTTCTGCCACCATTGGTGGCAGTTATTATATCTGACTTTTAGTGTGGTCTGAAAACGTACAGACAGTAAGGGTTTTTAACCCTAGCATATTCTCAACAATCTAGATTTAATGAGAATAAATGATAAAAAACTAGGGGATTTTGGGATAGGGACATAGTGAACAATCACATCCCCAAAAAGATAACGGGAAAACTCAGATTTTTAGTCCAGTCAATTTCTCGCACCAACGGTGCGAGTTTTTCCTAGTTCTGGGACATAAACTTAAATAGTGTCCGTAACTGGTTGTTAAAAACTATAATGGCACGCAGAATAGAAGTTGACAAGAGATTATAAGTATAAAGTGTACGGACATTTTTAATGAGTCGCAAAGGTCAGTCCATAACGCTATCGGTATCAGAACGGGATAAAGCCGAGTTAGAAAACTTAGCTTTGGAATTTGGTATGATGTGGGGCGATCGCCCGAATATCTCCAAGTTAATAGAAGCGATCGCTCGTCATCATTTAACTATTGGTAAAAATCATGACTGGTCAGAATCGCGTATCCGTGCGCTTGACCGGGCGATGCGAGTGCTAGCAGACATTGGGCAAAATGAGCAAGCGCAGATAATTGCAAAATTATTACTTGAACGTAGTGAACTACCAATACCTCTACGTACCGACATCGAAAATTTTTTAGGAAACCTACCCCCGCAGTGGCGTTTAGAAATAGACCGTTACATCTTACGCCAGCAGCCGTTTCAACTGAGTTATCAAGATGCTAGACATCACGTCTGGAATTTCACTGTCCGTTACGCTGAAGTTAACCTTCATGAAAAGCGTCAATATCTTGATTGCTGGTCTGAAGAAACTGAGGGTAACTTGGAGGTGGCAGAATTACAGCACAATTGGAGTTTGCGTTTAGATAGAATACAAGATGCTGCTGTTTTACCTGTTACTGGTGAATGGCGTTCGGGGTTAGCAGAGATAGACGTAGAAATACATTTATTAGGTAATTTAGGCTTTGCTTATCAAGCCAAACCAGAAGATATTGTCAATGAATGGCTACCAGATACAAAACGAGTGCGGCGAGTTGTCAGGCGTGTTTCTAGTACCTTTTGGTTTATTCGAGAAATTATGCAATATACCCCTGATTGTGTGATTGTAGCGCCAGAGAATGTGCGCGATCGCCTCAAACAAAAACTCCTCACCCTCTGTCAGTTGTATGACATCGAAACCAGGAGTTAAAAAAGCTAGGTTTTTATCAATCTGCGATCGCCTTTTACCCAGGACAATAACCTGGGTAAAGTCTTGGGTTGCTAGCGGCGTAAACTCCGAGGATCAAGGGCATCTCTTAACCCATCACCGAGTAAATTAAAAGCTAAAACTGTCAAAATAATTAACACGGCTGGCGGCCAAATTAGCCAAGGTTGCAGCACTAATATGGAAGCATTGCTAGCTAGAGATAGCATATTACCCCAAGATGGGTCTGGTTGTTGAATACCTAAACCGATGAGACTGAGTATTGCTTCTGAACCGATAAAGCTAGGAACCGCCAAAGTAGCAGAGATAATTACATAAGTAGCAGTTTGCGGCAGAACATGACGCAGAATAATATATATTGGCTTACCACCCATAGCCCTGGCAGCTTGGACAAATTCTCGTTCTTTGATTGACAGCACTTGTCCACGAATTACCCTGGCTAACCCAGCCCAGCTAATTACAGAGGTGATCAAAACTATGAGTAAAAATCGCTGACTGCTAGTTAAACCAGCCGGCAAAACTGCCCCCAAGGTAACCAACAGATAAATACTGGGGAAAGTCATCAGCACTTCTGCAACCCGCATAATAATGCTATCCGTCCAACCGCCAAAATAGCCGGAAATTCCCCCTATTAGCAAACCGAGAGGAAAAGTAATTATCACCCCAATAATGCCGATAAACATACTAATACGTCCACCATGTAGGAGGCGGCTGAATTGGTCGCGGCCTTGTTCGTCCGTACCTAAGATGTTGAGTTTTGCCCCATTATCTGCACCGAATAAATGCCAATTTAAAGGGATACCAGGGATAATTGTGGTTTCTTCCCACTTGGGAGGCAGGGGTAGACTTAGCTGTAACAGTCGATATTCTGGCCCAGAAACAAAGAAACGCACAGGTGAGGGCTTTTTATCGTCTACAATGAGTTGGCGATCGCCTGTTTCTAAATCTGTATTGCCTTGTGTTGTGGGATAGACATGGGGGCCGATAAACTTACCTGATGTTTTTGAAACCCAATAAATCTTAGTTGGCGGTAATAGCGAACCATTCGGTTGAGAAGTGTAAGGGTCGTACGGAGCGATAAAATCAGCCGCAATCACCGCCAAATAAAATATTAAAAGTAAAATTGCCCCAAATTGTGCTAAAGGATTTTTCTGGAGTCTTTGCCACCAATTCATAATTTATTTGCCTTTTGTCTGGTGTCAGTGGTCAGGGGTCGGTTTTCAATGACCAATGACCAATGACTATCATCTAAGCATGGAGTTGTTCAACTAGGTAGAGATGTTCCTCTTGAGTTCTTTCATGTTCCACTACAAACACATTCGAGTAAAGATTAGCCATAATTTGTTTACCTTGTTGTGTCAGAGATAGATAGCGTAAACCATCTTTAATATAAGGATGAACACCATTCCAGTAAAACTTGGCATAGTTTTTGCGTAAATCGGCTGGCGTTTCGTAGCCTAAAACTTTATTGATGCCAGTTTCTTCAAATTCATAGAATAAAGATGTAATTTTTTTCAAATAACGCGGGTCGCTTAATTGCCCAATCAAATCAGCAGCGCGCACTAATCCCGCAAAATTAGTTGTTTCTTGATGGTCTTCTGCTGTGGGTACAGGAAAACGAGTCCATTCAATATTGCTTTTAATTACCTCAGCATCTATCAGTTTATGGCCGCCAAAACGCTCATCAATAAATAGTTTAGCTCTATCGACATGATAAGGTGTCAGACTAGCATCAGAAGCTCCAGGTAACAGAGAAATCATTCTGCCATTATCACCAGTAGCATATAATCCTGCGTGTTCTTGGTCTTGTCGGCAGACTCCTTTAACATAGCCGATATCATGACACACCAAAGAAATAATAAAGTGTAACCAGTCTTCGCTAGAAACGCCACCTTCGCGGATGTGTTTACCACGCAAAATTTCTTGTCCTACAAGAGTAACTAATACTGAATGTTCGACATTGTGATAAAGCGCATCACTATTAGCGATGTTTTCCAAAGCCATGCTACCAGCCCAAGCGATGATGTCTTGGTAATCATTCTTTAAACAACCATAAGTCCGAGTGTAACCTTCTCGAATTTGGTTCACAAAAGCATCAATTAAAATTTCTGTAGCGTTGAACATATTAGTTACTCAAGTTGGATAGCAATTCCCGCTTTTTTGTTGACAAAAATACATAATCAGGAAATACCCGATTAGAACTGAAGATAATTCAGATTCATCCTTTTTAACTCAGGTATTACTGTGTGTGCTAGCTAAATTTATGTTTTCGCCGGAAAATACATTAAGCAGTTAAGCTAATGCGCGTCTAAATTGCATAACTACTAATAAGGACTGTTAACTGTTGACCGTTGACAGTCAAAAGCCCTCACGACGGATTGTGCAACTTAAAAGCAAAATAGCTTATCACTATCTATGTTCCGCATCTTTTCACTGTATGACAGTGATCTGAATACAGTAACATTGTGACGCAAGTATGAACCATGATCTGTGGTAGGAAGAATGTCATCTCTTTCTTCCCTGGGAGACCCTGCACTTTTTGTATAAGAGATTGTGCCAACAGATGATGGGGATGCAGATATTATCTACACTACAAAAATAGGCGTTGCTGATTAGTGGGATGATTTTTATCAGGCTACGCCCCACTAACGCTAACACGCATACTGTAAGCAGAACCCGCAGGGTAGACGCATTTGCTCAAAGCGTTCCCGTTCACGTCTCCGTACCCTACAGGAAGCAAGCTACGCGCAGCGTCTCCGACAGGAGAAGGAGAAGGGTAGAATCAATATTCTGCTTTGTACAAAAGCCTCAGTTCATACCGCATTTATGCAACGCCCAAAAATAGTGTTATAATTCTACCTGTTAATGCGGGCGTAATTCAGTGGTAGAATGTCACCTTCCCAAGGTGAACGTCGTGGGTTCGAGTCCCATCGCCCGCTGTACATTCGCACATTATATGTCGCAATTCGCAAATTGATGTCGTTCTTCGCAAATTAATGTCGCTTCGGCTATTTTTTAGAATCAATTTAATTAGGCTATGTTTTCGCAAATTAATGTCGTTGTTAACAGATTAGTCTTGTCGAATTAGTTTACACCACTGCTAACAAATTAATGCCATCTTAAAATTATGGATTAATTGACGTAGCAAGTACCATATTAAACTCACGCACCAATATTTTCTACACCAAATCTCAAGGGGCAAATTTTATAATTGCCCCTACCTCATAATGAAGTAACTAATCACGGAAAGTAAATGGTGTATATCGTCTTCACAAGGAAATACCATACCTATTTATTGCAACCTTCCATTAGTCAGCATGACTTTTGAAATTTCAGTGTTGGGAAGGTGACATTCCTTTCAACCCTCTTAAACGAATTTTAGATGGGATAGTTGTTGAAACTTTTTCGATTTCTGGGATAAACCTACTTTAAGTTATTTCAAACTACCCATAACCGGGATGATTGTTGAAACAGTTATATGCCAAACCTATGCTCAGATCAGATAATGACGTTCTTTCAACGCACCCCTAGCTGGAATGGTCGTTGAAACTTTTGCTGCACCCAGTTGTCAAGTTGTCGCTTTGGCTTTCAACCCACCCCTAGCTGGAATGGTCGTTGAAACCTAACTGCACCCATTGCCACAGTTGGCATTTTCCAGCCTTTCAACCCACCCCTAGCTGGAATGGTCGTTGAAACCTTCCCTCAGCTTCACCCCTTCCGCTACGATAGTCGCCTTTCAACCCACCCCTAGCTGGAATGGTCGTTGAAACTATTCCCGCCTAGACCCTTGTTAAATAAGCTTTTCAGATGTCTAATTGACAAGTCTGTTAAAAAGCTACTTCTGCTAAAAAGCAAAAAATTAAATTAATTTACGTATTAATTTCTTGATTCAATACAAAACAAGGGTTTTTAGAGTTTGGCAAGTCCCCAGAGTTTTTGCCCCCGCTTTGATTTGCCAAAAAAATATTTGGGAGGGTTCCCCCGACGAAGGGGGTGATTCAGTAGCCACCACTGTGGTAATCCACACCGTTATAAATAACAGCTACGGCTAAAAGCCTTACTCCTTATTGCTGGGAGCGCACCTGTCCCATCTATAGAATTCTACAGATGGCAGCATCAGAAGCGGGAAGCTACCAGGGTCAGAAAGCATGACGGTTTTCCAACCGCCAAACTAACCCAGATTTATCACAATACATTGGCTCGAAAGAGCATGAACTGCGGCGCTGTTATACAAATATTATATTTTCAAGGTTCGGATTAGTGAATTAAATTAAAGCGGCTTGACGTTCTTGATATGCGAAGACGGCTAAATCTCGCGCTTTTTCTTGTGGACTCCCTCTAATTGGCTGTGTACCAATTTCAGTGGAAATTCCTGCTTTTGCAGCTTGGGATTTAATACTCTCAATTAATCGGCCGTAACTCCAGCGATGAATACTCATGCGGTATTCTTTGGCGTATTTTTGTTGAACTTCCTTGTAACCTGGACATTTCTTCTCTGCTCTAGATTGAATTTCACTACTGATTTGCTCACGCATATCGCCCAGTTTTGGGATAACTATACTGCCTGCTTGATAGGTTTTGGCGAGCGCTACAATCGCATCCGCCAATAATCTATCCACGTATTGCCCTAACTCTGATTCACCAAAGGAGTTGGGCGCATTTCGTTTCTGAGCTTTGTGGCGTTCGTGAGATAGGCGTTGCTGTTGTTGTCTCTGGCGGTTGAGGAGGTTGTAGTTTTTGCCAAGTAGTTGTTTGACAGTACGATAAGCTAGAACTTCATTTTTAACAACATCAATTACAGCTAGTGTTACTGGCTTTTCTAGACCAAAACTAACACCAACTAGGATTGAGGGTTGTCCTTGATAATTAGGCTTGCTGGGACGAGGGAAAGGGTTATTAATTCTATCTATCGTGGATTGCTGACGAGTGACAAAAGCTTGTTGTTTATCGTTGAGGCCATCTTTCTGTTTTGCTTGATTTAACGTTTCGGTAATTTTTGTGGTTTTCTCATTAACTACCTGTTGAGTGCCTTCAATAGTCCACATCCGAGTATCTAAAGCACAGTAAAGATGAAGTGGATTTACTTTCCAAGGTTCACCTTTTTCTTCTCCTGGCGACCAAGCGAGCCTTGCTGAACGCAAAGTAAACAAACTGCTTGAGTATTGGTTTTTACTATTGCGTTTAATTTCTTGATCTTCTAGGAAGCGTTTAAAATAGTGCAAATGACGCTTATCGCAGTAAATCTCAAAGGTTAGCTTTCCCAAACCATTGAATCGAACAAAGAGACGACCTTTGTCATTTTTAAACCATGTCATATCTTCGTTAGATTCGTAAGCCACAGGAAAGGGGACATCAGCAGATTTTCTTAATAGTGCTGCTTGCCAAGCTTTTGCCTCATTTTCATTTTGAGGTACATTAGCTGTAGCAATTTCTAAAGTTTTTAACCACTCTTCCCCTGTTAAATCTCTACCTTTAGGTATGCGGCTTTGGAGTTGGTCTTTTAATCGCTCAATTTCAATTTCCTTTTTGCGTTTATTTCTATTAAATTCTTCTGGGTCTTCTTCACGTTCACTAATTTGACAGTTATTTTTTAGTAGATATGCGATCGCACAACGAGTAAGAGTCTCTTGTGTTTCTCCGTAAGTGTTTAAAAGAATTTGAAAAAGTGAAGATTTTTGTAAATTTGCAGATTTTTTAGCTTTTTTGCTCTTTCTAGGGTTTTTATTCTGGTCGGACTGGGGGGTAAATTGGGTAAGAATTTCGTTGGCTTTAGTACGAATTACGTTTAAGCTACATTGGCTTTCTTGTTCGAGTTGTAGATCACTTTTGAGGATTGTCAGCCAACGTTCTTTACCTTCTATTTGCCGCTTTCTTCGTTT
This sequence comes from Anabaena sp. CCY 9910, assembly GCF_963920875.1. Classification (NCBI taxonomy): domain Bacteria; kingdom Bacillati; phylum Cyanobacteriota; class Cyanophyceae; order Nostocales; family Nostocaceae; genus Anabaena; species Anabaena sp. CCY 9910. Next base: position 83,284 of record NZ_CAWUDJ010000023.1, read on the forward strand.
TTGTAAAGCAAACCAGGATTTATATACATAATCTACTAGAGCGATCGCACTTGTGTAAAAGCGTCCAGGTTGACCAGCAAAACGCTCTTGAGTTTTGAGGGAGTTAACAAGTGTTTTGAGTAATTCAGTAGATATTCTGCCTTTTTCTAGCCAACTTTCAAACTCTGGGTGTTTTCCTACCTGTGCCAATAATTCATTGATGAGTGGTGTATTTTTACCAGCCATCAGTTCCCACAGTGTGCAGAGGATTTCTTCTTCAGCAACCATGCGACATTGAATTGTAATAACGCTCATGGTGTCCTCGGCTTTGCAGATTCAATAAAACTGACAGGTTTTTTATTGTTTTTATTCTTCTATTATAGCGCAATAGCGTAACAGCGTAATGACGCAAATGTGTTTTTCCTGAGAGGCTGTGCAAAAATGAAAGCCGCAAGCTTTGGCTCCAAATTAGGATGGCAGAAGAAACTAGAGAAGTTCGGGGGAGAGTCCCTAAAGACATAAAAATCGCGTTTGAAATCGCCTGTGCGCGTCTGGAGTTGACGCAGACTGCGGCCTTGGAGGAAGCGATTAGAGATTGGTTGCAAAAGAAAGAATCCTCAGAAAAATAACAGTAGGAGAATTGAGGAATGTGTTGGCTATGAGTTATGTCTGGGTTACAAACTCCACTATTGAGTAAAGTCAGAGATTAGGATGCTGACCGTGCTTAATAATTCGGGTTAATTTCGGGATGAAGCTTATACTCTCGGCTATTCCCGTTATGATGCTCCCCAACAAACTCCTGAAACGATTCAAAGCTTAAGCTTTTGCCCATTGCCTTTCCAATTAGCGTCAGCAAATTATTTGCCCGCATCTGGAAAAAGGCTTCAAAGTCATCTCGCCGCAAACTTTTTGGAGATATAGCGTGCGATCGCAATATTTCATCAAGTCTTCTAACTGATGTCCCAGAAAGTTCAAACTCTCCTAAATAAATGGAAGGTGCTTTACTACCAATCTTTTTGTTCGTTTTGGCACTTAAAGGTGTGCGATTAATCAAGCAGTTATACTTTTTGGGGTCAATACCTTTTTTGCGACACCATGCGACAGGGAAGATATGGTGCGAATCTATTTGTTCTTCAAAATAAATCACATCATTGATTTCTTCGCCAGTACACCAATCAATTGCCCCCTCACGTCGTAGTAAAGCCGCTAAACCTTGATAGACTGCACCGTAACGTTTTCTAACGCTAATCAATCTATCAAAAGAAAAATCTGCTTGCACAATGGTAAGCGGCAGTGAGCCACCTACTAACCATTCTGGTACTTCTATCACGTCTCGCCCGGCTCGTGCCTCATACCAGCGTGTATATACTTCACCAAACATTCCACACCATAACCAGCGTTCCAGCATAGAACGTATATGAGAAGAGCGGGAACGCTCTCCTAGAACAGTAAAAATGGTACTGAGGATGACTAATTGAATGGGGTAGGCTAAATCATTTGCATCAAAAATTTTTTGACTATAAAGGAAACGAGCAGATTCTTCAAAACCTTTGGTAATTGGGTCAGCCCATTTCTGGTAATCTTCTTTGCTGAGTTTTAGCACTTCAGCGCGATCGCAAGCAACGCTTGGTAATTTATCCATATTCCAGCCTTGTTTTATAGCTTCTATCCTTTTGGCGTAACCAGCCATCAACGTAACGGCTTGTACAAAATCAGTACTACGTAGCTTACGCAGTACCTTTAAGGATTGGAAGCGATTTTCGCGCTGTTTCCAATCATCTCTCAAACTGAAGTCAGTAGTGCAATAACTAGAACTCATTAAGTCGAAGTAATTAAGGTCACATCCAGCAGTGTTTGTATCTTCAAATACTTGGCAAACGGCTTCTTTTGGAAGGGATTCACGCAGTTGGATCACAGGTATTTGATAATGCTCAAATTTCTTGAGGACTTCTAGTTCTAATGTGTCAATTAGCTCCAGCTTTTGAGGCTCGTACTGCCAATACTTAGAAAATTTACTTCGCCATTCAGAAAAAAAGAAAACTTTGGATAAGGGAAACAATAATGCCTGATATTCTTTTTCAGGAGTGGAACAGTCAATTAAACCACCTGTGAAGATTCGGGCAATTTTTGATTCAGGTAAGGCAATGATTGCGTTACGGCGATCGCATTCTGGTTTGAGGCATTTTTCAATATCCAGGTAGTACCACTTTTTAATAATTTTTTGGCTTTTCTGGTCTTTGATCGTTACAGGTTGCTCAGATAGCAGCACCATAAACAGAGTTGTCAAGCGTTGCTGTCCATCAAGGATTAATAAGCTTGGAGTATATTTTTCTGGTTTTAAGACTCCATCAACTAGGCGGGGTTTGAATTGTCGGCTTTGAATGCTTTGTTGGAGCATCATAACTGCTCCAATTGGGTAAGCCAGAGATATGCTGGCAAGTAAACGACGCACATGGGTATCATCCCAAACCCAATCTCTTTGAAAATCTGGAAGTTGGATGCGTCCAGTTTTAATATCTTTCAGGACATCAAGAAGAAAATACTTAGTGATGTCAAAAGTAGAGATTGAGTTCATTTGGTGTTCTGCCATTTTTGTCATCAAGAAAGATGCGACTGTTCGTCATAGTTAGTACCTATGTACCTCAGCCTAAGATTCTCCTTGTGTTAACAGCAAGGGGTTTTTGGGGCAATTGGTCGTGAGTAGCGATCGCTTTTGCTTATTCTTGAGGAAAGTTTGGAGGTAAAGTCACAATTCCTTGTGCAACAAGCTGTCTAAATTGGTTGATTAGGTCGGCTTGTCGTAATATGCGGGTAACGTATTTAGGTCGTCGGCGAAAGTCAGTCCCCCAGTCCTTAACGGTTTTTGGGCTAGTACCTGTAACTTGGGCGATCGCATTAATGCAGGCTTTGCGATAATTACGTCCTGGTTCTTGACTAACCCAACGGCGACAATACTCCATCGGTTCTAGGGGCAACTGACGGAGCATATCAACTCGATGATTATTCTGATGGGAGTTGCTCCCAGTCTGCATCTTCTGTTTTGGTGAGTCAGATTAAGCAAGCAGAGGTAAGCAGTATTGAAAAGCCACTGAGCTAAACATTTACTCTCAGAAATCCTATGCTTGCTGAACTCAAGTTAAGGAAGATCGGGTCACATTACAAGTATTTCACTCACGAATCACGACTAAATTATTTTTGAGGATAATCAGGAGGTAGGACTATTTTCCTAATTTGGTTAAGCATATCTGCCATGCGTAATATATGCACTACATAGTTAGGTCGCCTCTCAAAGTTTTGTCCCCAATTCCCTATAGTCCTTTCACTTAAGCCTGTTGCTTCAGCTAGAGCTGCAATACAGGCTTTTCTATATCCCCGTTCATCAGAGGACATCTCAACCCAACGTTGGCAATATTCCAAAGGCTCCAAGGGCAAGTCACTGAGTGCATCGATTCTATATTCATTTGTCTGGGGATTATTGTCTATCAGCGTTTTTAGTTTGAAAGACACTTTAACTCACGATTCGTGACTATTGAGGAAATATTATGAGTCATGATGTGCGTAAAAAAATAATGCGATCGCTTTCCATGAAACGACTGATGATGTCAGCGATGATTATCACTGAGAAATATTTATAACTTCCATCTGAGGTAACATTATTTACTTGTGAGTAGACGCAACTAACTGTTAAGTTATAAAAGTAACTGGTAACGTGGCTAGTCATGAGCAATGAAGCTAATACCTGCCGTAAGTATGTTGAACCAAAACTAAGAGATGCGGGTTGGGAGCAAGAACCACACGATTATACTGAGCAGTATTACTTCACTGATGGCAAGATTCGCCCCAAAAACAAGCGTCAGCCTCGCGGTAAACGGAAATTTGCAGATTATTTGCTACTGTATAACGGCGAGTTTCCCTTGGCAGTAGTAGAGGCAAAAAGGAAATATGAAACTCCTGATGAGGGACTGGAACAGGCGATCGCCTATGCTGGAATACTTAACGTGAAGTTTGCTTACTCTACTAATGGACAAGGAATTGTAGAGTTTGACTTCATCACAGGTAAGCAGTCTGATGTGATGGACTCATTCCCCAGTCCTGATGAACTTTGGCAACGGTTAACAGGGGAAGGTAAAGAAAAAATTAGAGAGGACATAGCCGAAAAACTGCTAACTCCCTTTTATCCAACACCAGATAAACCACTGCGTTATTATCAACGGAACGCCATTAATGCAGCACTAGCGGCGATTTTCAAAGGTCAAAAACGCCTACTGCTGACATTGGCGACGGGAACAGGTAAAACTACTGTTGCTTTCCAAGTCGCTTGGAAACTGTCAAGTTTGGAGTGGAATGCTTCTGGTGAATCTCGTTCCCCTAGAATTCTGTTTTTGGCAGATCGGAACATATTGGTAGATGACCCCATGAATAAGGATTTTTCTGCCTTTAGTCAGGAGAAAATTTACAAAATTCAGGGGGAAGCAAAAAAAGGACGTGACCTTTACTTTGCAATTTATCAAGCTATTGGGGATAGAGAAGATAGCTTTGGACTTTACAGGGAATATAGTCCTGATTATTTTGACTTGATTATTATTGATGAGTGCCACCGGGGTAGTGCTAGGGATGAGAGTAACTGGCGACAAATTCTAGAACATTTTGAACCTGCATATCAGTTGGGACTGACAGCGACACCGCTACGGGATGATAACGTTGATACCTATCGCTACTTTGGCAATCCCCTTTACACCTATTCTCTCAAACAAGGGATTGATGATGGTTTCTTAGCTCCCTATCGAGTTTATCGGGTTCTTACCCGTTCTGATCGGGAAGGATGGCGGCCTAGTGCTGGACAAATTGACCGTTATGGAAGAACGATTCCTAATGAAGTTTATCTGACACCGGACTTTGAGCGGAAATTGGTGAGAGAAGCGCGGACAAAGGCGATCGCCCAACACATTACTGATTTTCTCAAAAGCAGCGATCGCTATGCCAAAACTATTGTCTTTTGTGTGGATGAACCGCACGTTAAGGCAATGATCAAGGAATTACGCAACCTCAACAGCGATATCAACAGAACCAATCCTAACTACATCACTCGCATTACCTCTGATGCTGGTGATGTGGGTAAGGGACATCTCTACAACTTTAAAGATGTCTTAAATGAAACTCACGTTATTGCTGTAACTGCTAGGTTACTAACAACAGGGGTAGATGTTCCCACCTGTAAAAATGTTGTGCTTGCCCGTGTTATTCGTTCAATGACAGACTTTAAGCAGATTATTGGACGGGGAACTCGTGTGCGAGAAGAACGGGGTAAGCTGTCTTTTAATATACTGGATTACACCAACAGCACAGTATTGTTTGAGGATAGAGATTTTGACGGAGAACCCGCCCTCATTAATGAATCAGAGATGGATGATCAGGGGGAAATACTCTCTGAACATGAGGAGGAACTGGAATCAGCAGAGTTAGAAGACGAAGCAGAAGATTTGGAAGATGATGACGACAAGTCTGGATTTTGGGGACTCCCAGATGACGATGACGCACCACCTCGGAAATATTACGCCGATGGGGGTAGCGAAGAAATTGTTGAAGAAAGAATTTATGATTTAAACCCAGACAATCAACTGCGCTTGTCTCGATTAATTGACTACACCAGAGAGCAAGTTAGGATTCTTTATCGTTCTACCATAGAAATACAGCAACGCTGGGCAGATCCAGAACAGCGTTCCGAGATTATTGAGTTGTTGGCAGATCGGGGAATTGATTTTGATGAGTTAAAACAAGTTACTAATCTTCCCGAAGCAGACCCTTTTGATTTACTATGTCATATTGCCTTTGATGCTCCAGTGCTGACTTGCAAGCAACGGGCTGAAAGGTTACGACGACGCAAGGCTGATTTTTTTGAGCAGTATGGGGAAGATGCTAGAGCAATTTTAGAAATACTTTTGGACAGGTATGCACAGAAAGGAGTTGATGAATTTAATATCCCAACCACATTTAAGGCTAACCGCGAGTTTGATAAATATGGAAATGTGGCTGAAATTGCTCAAAGGTTCGGTGGAGTGCAAGAACTTAGGAAAGCAGTGAATGAGTTACAAAGCTTACTTTATACTGCATAAAGGATAGTTATGAATAACGATGATTATCAAAGCTTATATTATGAGGTTGAAGAAATAATTAATCAGTATAAATTAGGTTGGATTATAGAACAAGTGAATAATTCTATTCATGAAGGAAAAATAGTCAGTATAGAAGACAAATTAGCTAAAAAAAATCGAGAAAAAACTCCTCGGATCAAGCGAGAAGATTACACAGATAAAGAAAAGGTATTACTTTTATTGGAAGCTTTTGAGACAGCAATTGTAAATACTCTAGAGCTAGAGCAAGAAATAGGAAAATTTCTAATGCAAGATATGAGTGATTTACAACTAGAACCAAGAATAAAATTTTATACAGAAGAAGATGAAGATACTCATCATTATTTTATTTTTAATAATAATCAAATAAATTTGCGTTGGCAAGAAGCTAGAAGATTACAAAATTTACTGAATGATTTGCGCCGGGAGATTGAAGAATAATGCCGATCAACTTATCTTTAATTCAAGGAATTAGAACTAGAATAGGGAGCTTAGTTCAGCTAGGATTTGGCAGTTCAACTGATGTATCAGATTTATATGAAGCTTATATTTTTAGTATTTTGATTAGAGCAGCGCAAAATGAAGGAGCAAAGATTAGGTTTCAAAACGCGCTTGAACAAGATACTCAATATTTAATTTTTCGTCGTAGCCCAGGGCAAATTTATGTTTCAACCCACCCCTATACTCATGCTGTAATAGAATTTAACGGTAAACCAATATTAGAAGCTCATGTAGGGATTAGAATTCAAGGACGCTCACAAGTTTCTCATGAATGCGATTTATGTGTCTTATTACAAGAAGAGGCTAGAAGCTGTAGAAGTATATCCTATGAACCTAGACATACAAAAGTAATTATAGCAATTGAATGTAAGCATTATACATCAGATTTACAATTACATCTAGGTAGAAGTTTTATTGGATTAGCGTCAGATTTAAATGTAAAAGAAGACATATATTTTATATCTAACAAAACATCAAATAATATTGAAAAATTGCTAAGTAATCATCGTAAGAAATGGGAACATAATATAATCCCTAGACAAGCAAATGAAATTCAAAGATTAATGTACGCTTTTCAGCGAAATTTTAAAGATTTTAAAGCAAGATATAATTAGCCAGAATGCCCAAACGCACTACCAAACAAAACGATAAACCCGTAACTACGGCCCAAAAACTGGGAAGCGTGATTAAGTCAGCGCGTGACATCATGCGGACGGATAAGGGATTAAATGGAGAATTAGACCGTCTTCCCCAGTTGACTTGGATTATGTTCTTGAAACTTTTGGATGATTCCGAGAAACTGCATGAGGTGGAAGCAGAGTTAGAAGAAATTTCTTATAAACCAACTATTCAAACGCCTTATCGCTGGCGAGATTGGGCTGCTAATGAAAATTTTACGGGCGATCGCTTGAAAAGTTTCATCAACAATGATGAGGCAATTTTACCCGATGGCACAAAAGGTGCAGGGTTACTCACTTATTTGCGGAATCTCAAAAGCAAAAGTGGACGCGATCGCGCTGATGTTATCGCCAAGGTATTTAAAGATGTTAACAACCGCATGACTAGCGGGACTTTACTGTGGGATGTGCTGAGTAAGGTAAATGAAATTCACTTTGATAAATCAGAAGAAGTGAACCTCCTCAGCACCCTCTATGAGTCCATGCTGAAAGAAATGCGGGACGCTGCGGGAGATTCTGGTGAATTTTACACCCCTCGTCCGGTAGTGCGGTTTATTGTGCAGGTGATGGAACCGAAACTGGGAGAAACCATTTTTGACCCTGCTTGCGGAACTGGTGGTTTTTTGGTTGAGGCGTATGAATACCTGAAAAAACAGTGTAGCGCACAGGATTGGCAGATACTTCAGAAAAGCATTATTGGTGCTGAGGCGAAATCCTTGCCTTTAATGTTAGCGCACATGAGTTTGCTGTTACATGGGTTTGAATATCCCGATATTGATGATGGTAATAGTCTGCGGTTTACTATTGCCGAAATGGGTGAAAAAGACTGGGTGGACATCATTCTCACTAACCCGCCGTTTGGGGGTGAGGAGGAAGACAGAATTAAAAATAACTTTCCGCCAGATAGACAAACTAAAGAAACGGCGTTGTTATTCCTTCAGTTGATTATGCGTCGTCTCAGACAAAGACCCAAACCAGGACGCGCAGCAGTAGTATTTCCGAATGGGGTGCTATTTGGGGATGGAATTTGCGCTAAAGTCAAGGAGGATTTGCTCAATAATTTTAATCTGCATACCATTGTCCGTTCACCTAATGGGGTGTTTGCGCCTTATACCAGCATTCCCACAAATTTGTTATTTTTCGACCGTTCTGGACAAACAGATGAAATTTGGTATTATGAAATCCCTTTACCAGAAGGACGAAAAACTTTCACTAAAACTAAGCCGATACAAGATGAAGATTTTGCTGAATGTGTAGCATGGTGGAAGAATCGAGAAGAGAATGAACAGGCTTGGAAGTATAACTTTAGGCAAGCTTATAATCAGGCGATAAAAGAAGCTACACCTCATTGGGATGCCGCTAGAAAAGCAGAGGAAGCTGCTAATAAGCTTGCCAAGTCTGTTAAGGAATTAACTGAGAAAATCCAAGGTTTACAAAATTCTATTTTGGATTTTTCGCTACCCGAAGAAGTTGCACAGATTAAAAGTCAGATTCATTTACTTAAGGATGAAGTAAAACAGGCTCAAACTGAGGAGCAAAGTCAGCGCGAAATTGCGAAAGATGAGAAGGCTAAAGGAGATGCCATTTACTGGCCTATTTATAATCTTGACCGCAAAAACCCGAATAATCAGCAAAATTTTGAGCATTTACCACCTGAGCAGTTAGTTGCTGATATTTTCCAAAAGGATAGGCGGATTGCTGAGATTATGGCAGAGATTCAGCAATTATTGGCAGGTGCAGATAAATGACAAAATTAACAGCCGCTCAAAAACGCTATATCGAAAATGCTAGGCTAATTTCTGCTTTACAATTAATTTTTCACAAATTAGAAGATTCTAAAATTCCTATATATCGTTTAAGCGAATTAGCTGAAACAACATCGGGTGGGACTCCTAGCCGAACAGCAACTAGCTATTATGGTGGTGACATTCCCTGGATTAAATCAGGTGAATTGAATGATGGAATTATTGAACAGGCTGAAGAATTCATCAGTTATGAGGGATTAAAAAATTCTTCTGCAAAAATTTATCCTAAAGGAACTCTTGTCATTGCTCTGTATGGCGCAACTGTTGGAAAACTTGGTATTCTTGGCATTGATGCAGCATCTAATCAAGCGGTTTGTGCCGTTAAACCTAAGACAAATAAGATTAGCACTAATTTTCTATTTTGGTTTCTACGTTATAAAAGGCAAGATTTTCTAAATGATAGTTTTGGCGGCGCTCAACCAAATATAAGCCAGAAGATTTTACGAGAAACTTGCTTACCACTGCCAGACAAAGAGCTTCAAGAAAATATTTGTGATTTTTTAAAGGTTGTTGAAAAAAGGCAAAATGGCGAAACGCACTTAGACTTACCCCAGTTACCTACTATGTTAGAGGAACAAAGACGGATTCTGACGCGGGTTGAGGAACTGGTGGGGAAGATTGAGGAAGTGCGATCGCTACGTCAGAAAGCGGCAAAAGAAACTGAATTTATTATAGGAGCATCCCAAGAAAAGTTTTTCTCTCCGAATGCTGATTCCATCAAGTTAGGTACAATATCTACAGTTATTGATCCAAACCCCTCACATCGATATCCAATTTATGTTGATGATGGTATTCCTATAATTTCAACAGTGGATTTTGTAGGAAATAACGAGATTAGTACAAAAAATGTAAAGCGCGTTCCTTTGTCATTTTACGAAGATACTCTTGGAAGATTCGGAGTAGGGGAAGATGATATTATTTTTTCTCGTAAAGGTAAAGTTGGTTATGCTCGTCCATATCCGGCTAATATGAAACTTGCTATGACTCACACTTTATGTGTAATTCAGCCAGATAGAAATAAAGTTTTACCTGGATACTTACTCCACTATACAAGAAGCCCAGCTTTCATTAACTACCTCATAGGTACAATGAATCCAAACGTTGGTGTTCCAACATTAGGATTAGGTGTAATTCGTTCAGCACCGTTTAATCTTCCATCTCTTTGTGAACAACGTCATATTGTCGCCTACCTTGATGAACTACAAACCAAAGTAGACACAATGAGAAAACTAAGAGAAGAAACAATAAAAGAACTTGATGCCCTGTTACCCTCGATACTTGACAAAGCTTTCAAAGGAGAACTGTAAAAAGTCAAAAGCATCCTAAATTTAGATTAATTTAATAAATTAAAACATACAATAATCCATCAAGTGGGCTAACAGAGGTCTGTAAATGGACTTAGACAATTTACTCCAAAACATAAACGTAAGAGAAGACCAAGACCTTGAGTTTAAGTCAGCTGATGGTGGTTTGCCCAATGATATTTGGGAAACAGTATCCGCATTTGCAAATACAGATGGAGGCTACATTGTACTTGGTGTCAGTGAAAGTAAAAATGGACTTGCGATTTCTGGAGTACGTAATCCAGATGGATTATTGAAAAAGTTTTGGGATAATCATAATAATTTACAAAAACTTAGCACCCCAATTTGTTCTAGTTCAGATGTGCAACTACAACAGGTTGAAACGCAAAATGTAGTGATTATAAGAGTACCCAGAGCCACACCAAAACAGCGTCCTGTGTACATCAATAACAACCCAATTACTGGCACATTCAAACGTAATTTTGAAGGAGATTATCATTGCACTCAAGATGAAGTGCGGCAGATGTTACGGGATGCTGCACATGAATCTCAAGATATCCAAATTTTAGAAGGATTTAATCTTACTGACCTTGATCCAGAAACTCTTAAATCATTTCGCCAAAGGTTTACTTCCAGAGAACCCGATCACCCTTGGCTGGCATTAGACGATAAAAACTTGCTGATACAATTAGGGGGCTGGAAACGCGATCGCCTGACAAGTAAGGAAGGGTTAACATTAGCAGGCTTACTCATGTTTGGTCGTGAGCGCAGTATTTTAGACGCACTTCCTAACTACCAATTAGATTATCAGGAGCGACTTTCTAATGATCCAGAAACCAGATGGACTTATAGATTGACACTCGATGGCAAATGGGAACCTAATCTTTTTAACTTTTACTACCGTGTTTACAGTCGTTTAGTTAACGATATCAATGTTCCGTTTCAACTTAACAAAGATGCAGTGCGGCGAGGTGAAACTCATGTACATGAAGCACTGCGCGAAGCATTAGTTAATACCCTAATTCATGCCGATCATCAATCTAGTCGCCCTATTCTAGTTACCAAATTTACAAATTCTTTTTTCTTTTCTAATCCCGGTCGCCTGAGAATATCTATTCAACAGCTTTATGATGGTGGAATTAGCGATCCTCGCAACCCCAACCTGCAAAAAATGTTCCAAATGCTAGGCTTGGGTGAAAGAGCAGGTTCAGGTTTTGGAAAAATTCTCCGTGCTTGGAAAGAACAGCAATGGTTAATTCCCTTGGTGTCAGAAAAATTAGATTTAGAAATGACATCATTTACATTACCAATGGTCAGCTTGATTCCGGAAAATGTTGAGCGAGAATTAAAAGAGATTATTGGCAATAACTATTCAGAACTAACAGAGTTAGAACGGATTATTTTGGTACTAGCGCATCAATTTGGAGAGATTTGTAATACTGATATTCAACGTTACAGAGAAGAACACCCCAGAGAAATAGGAGACCGTCTTAAGCATTTAGTATATAAAGGTTGCTTAGAACGTTCTGGTCGTGGTCGTGGAACAAACTATACTTTAACTAATAAGGAAGCTAAACCTGATTTGTTTTCACTGCTCCCAAGCTCCGAACATTACGAATCTAGCCCCGAACATTATGAGCCAAGCTCCGAACATTACGAATCTAGCCCCGAACATTACAAGCGACTAGAAGATATTGCCGCCCCCGTTCGTGAGAAAGGTCGCACCAGTAAACAGGTTGTGGAGCAGGTTATTTTAGAGCTTTGCTCCGAACATTACTTACCACTCCGAACATTAGCTGAACTACTGGGAAGAGAACCTGACAGCATTCGGAACCACTATGTAAACCCCATGTTAGATAGAGGCTTATTAAAGCTGCGATACCCTGAACAACTGAGTCATCCTCAGCAGGCATACATAACGGCATCTTCCCTAAACATAGACCAACCGTAGTCAACCGTAACTTTATTATTGAAGCAGGTACTAGGAAGCCCAATTCAGGAGGCGATCGCCTGAACTAGTGGAGTTTGGCTTGGGAGGTGCGATCGCAACTATGAGCTATGTTTTAACTTAACAAATATTTTTTCTATAGTAGTTATTTATAGTTTAGGGCTGGGAAGAATAAGCAAAGACTTAAACTAAATGCCAATAAAATAACCTGAAGCGATAATCTTTATATGATTAACCTTGGAAAAATTTCCCAGGAATACCCACAGCTTTTTGATTATCTAACTTGTAATCATGATGAATTAATTAGATATAGAGGTCAAGTAAAAGATTTTTTAAAAGATTGTAGACAACAGCTTAACTCAAAATTACTAAATAAAACAAACATTAGCTACTTTTTAAGCATTAGTAAGATAGAAATAGATATTGGACTAAATAAAATTTGGCAAGTTACAAGCTTGATAGCTGAAATGGCTGAATTTGGCTGTATTACTGCCAAAATGGCAGTCTTTGATTTAGTAGTTGATACTCTTATTTTAGAAATAAAAAAGAAAAAAGCATTCTTTATTAATGACTTATATTTAATTATTAATCAAAATCTTTATAGGGAAAACAGCGAAACTGCCACCTTAAGTAATATTAGAAGCTACCTGGAACTTTTTGAGGAAGAAACTGAAGCAAGACTTTTAGAACTAGCTCATCAATATCCAGAATTACGTTTTGTAATTTTGAGTTTGCTTACTAATATTAATCTAAAGCCCTCATCTCAGTATAATGATCAAGATTTAGAAAAATACGCAAGAATTGTTAAAACTGAAAGATTAGCAAAAAAACATATTCAATCAGAATTAGATAAATTAGATAAATATTTACAGTATAAAAAACACTTACTAAAACTTACGTCTAAAGTCTTAGAAAATCATCTAGACCAGCAGCTTAATGAACGTAATCAAGAAATTATCACAGAAATTAAGAATGAGGAAATCATGAATAATATACAAACTTGGGATGATGTTCGTATTAATTTAACTACAGAACTAAAAAAAACAATTATATTTCTAACCGAAAAAGGAATTACTGATGCAGCTAATGGATTGCAAAGAGAACTAAGCAAAATAGAAGAAAATACATATCAAATTGCTTTTATTGCAACAATGAAGGCTGGTAAATCAAGCTTAATTAATGCAATATTAGGCTTTGAACTACTACCATCCTTAGAAAAATCTTGTACTGGCAGACTAACCTTTATAAATCATTGTGATGGAGAAACTGTTGCTCATATCAGTGTTAAAGATAAAACTTTAGTGATTTCTTATAGAGATGTAAGTAGTTTAAAAAAATATTTAAACAGATACCTAGAGAGTGGCTTAATTACAAATGCTGAAGTTTATTGCTCAGAAGTTATAGAAGATATTGAGTCTATAACTTATATTAGTAATCCTTTTGAAGAAATTGACGAAAACTTCGATATTCATGCTAATCAAGCTCGTCTATTTTTAAGAGAGAGTGTAATATCTATCAAAAACATTGATGCAGTAGAATTAGGAAGTTTTATTAATAATAAGTATGTACAAGAGCTAAAAATAGATACGCCAATACGCTATCTCAAAAATCATATTAAGCTTGATGGTATTCAACTTGTAGATACACCAGGTCCTAATTCAGCAGCCCATACTGACCATAAACGCATAACATACAATTTTATTGATAAAGCAAATGTAGTTATTTATGTGATTGACTTCACAAAGTTTGATATTTCTGGTGAAGATGAATTATTACAAGAAATTAAAAGGCAAAGAGAAAGATTCAACCCTGAATTTTATGAAAAATTCTTTTTTGTGATCAATAAAATTGATATGCACGAATCTTACAAAGGTGCAACTTTAGAAGATAAATTACAAGACATTCGCCATCGTATTCAAAACGGTTACGGCTATAAAGTTCCTGACAAGCATATTATAGGTGTTGCAGCCAAACCTGCGTTATTGTATAGAATTGACGAGCAAGGCTTATCAGATAAAGAAAGAAAAAAAGAGTTTCAAAAATTTTTTGCTCCTTTTTTAGATTTAGATGATGTGACACCTGAATCGGTAATTCAAGCTAAAAATCAAGTTATCTTAAGCTCGAATATTCAAGCATTAGATAATGCTATCATCAGCTATTTGCAAAATAGTAATCAAACTAAAGACTTAATTACTGATGCAATCAATAGAGCTAATATATATATTCAAGATTATAAACGTTCCTTACAGGAAAGTTTAGGATACTCTCAGAAAACTTTAAATGAGTTAGAAGAGATAGTTATTAGACTGAAACAATGGCTCAAAGAAGCAGAAGCTGATAAAAATGTTTTGAATCAAAAAATAGACCTATCTAAAAAAAAGTTTAGAGGTTCCCTAATTAAAAAATACAATAACTTTGGAGAAGAATTGTCTATTTTAATAGATAAAATCTTTGATATTGCCAAAATTAATAATAAATTTGATGGTGTTTGGGAACTTATTACGCAATCATTAGGTTCAGTATCTAGTTTTATTATAAATTTTCTAAAATTGGATAAAAGCCTTCAAGACAGATTTCAAATACTTGTTAATATTGCTGGCAGTATTATAAATTTAGGTGATAATAAGAATGAAAACGAAATAAATAAAGTACTAAAAACATACAATGACATACTCACAGAAACAACTAGAGAAATGGCTACGAAGTTTGAAGTAGAACTTAAATTATTTGCTAGCGCAGAACGCCAAAAGATTTTTGATGAAGCATATAATGATGCAAACAAAATTATTACCGATTTAAATCGAAAAATTGGCGATACATTAAACATAAAACTAAATACTCAAAATTTTGTATTCCCAAAAATTCAATTAGATTCTGTAATAGATAAAGTAGAATCTCTATATAATTCTAGGAAAACTGGGGGTGGTTGCTGTAGTAGTCCTAAAACAGTTTATTCTGTTAGATTAGATCAATTGCAAAAATCATCAAAAGAAAATATTAAAAATGCTGTTAAAGAAGCTAAAAAGAAAATACTTCTGTTAACGGAAGAAGGTATAGAAGAAATAATAAGATATTTAGATGATCAAATCAATATTCAAATTAAAAAGCTAACTCAAAATCTAAATGAAGCTATTAATAAACAGAAAACCATAGGTTTTAATGTTCAAGATGAAATTGTCAGATTAGAGTTAGAAATTGAAGAAGTTGACGAAAAACTAAATACGCTTGATGTACTACTTCAAGTCACTAAAAACTATTACAAAGAGCTAGGGTAACTATTTATGTGGTTTTTACCAATTATCAATACAGGGCTTGATATTATTAGTGGCTTGATAAACGGATTTAATAACCGCGAACAACAAAAGTTAGCAATTATTGAATATGAAAAGCAAGCTCGATTAGAAATGGAAAAGCTCCAACTTATATCAGAAATTGATAGACAGACTAAAGAGAATAATTTATTGATAATGAAGGGAATACTTGAAATCCTGCAAAATATAGTAAAAACTGATGTTGAGTTAAATATACTAGCAAAAAGAAGCGAAACAGCCATAAGTATGCAAATTGGCGATTGGCTATTAGCAAAAAGAAAAGAGATTTGTGACTTAAATAATGAGCAGATAAGACAACTTAATTATTTTCTAAATAGAGCTAAAGAATTGGATGAAGCTGATCAAGAAAAATTTAAGTCAATTGTCTATGAGAATTTTGAATATAACAAGAAAAGTATTATTGATAATAATAACTTTTTGGTTAAACAAGCTGAGGAACTAGCTGCAAAAAGCGGAATTAAAGTAATTTCTATAAAAGAGGAATTTAAGCATTTATTAGGAGTGGATACGTTCAAATTATTGGAAGGTTTTGAAAATATATAGATTTAAATATCTGTTAAATACAGATAAAATACTTATCTGATATCTTGATGTGCTTTATTGATGAAGCAAATACTAGGAATAAAAATTTAGGAAGGATAGCTTGATGCTGTAAGGTTTATCTTGAAAAACGCTATCGCATCATGAAAAACAAGCCAAGCTTCAATTACTTTTTTTCGTCAAGAATGATGCGCTTACTCTACTTCATTCTCAATTAAACTCTTGCTCTTTGTCGCTCTTGCTCTCTTTCACTTCTCTGGTTAATCTGGAGCCTCATACGATTGTATAAATTAACTTGAGTATCAGAATGGCTAATTGAAGCAACTAAGGCATAACGTTGCATTTCTATTTCATCTGGGTTTGCCCATTTACGGTTACAGCTCACAACCAGAGTCATGTTCCCTTGCTCATATTTTGTGGACTGAGGAAATATTTTTACTTGTCCCCTTTGTACCGTTCCTTTCTTCCGAAGGTTAGAACCTGGAGATAAATCAACCGAGATGCCAGAACCATGATTTTTCTTCAAAATATCTAGAGATATTTCTGTAAATTTATCAGGCTCATTTGTTTTCCTAGCATCTACATAAGCATTCACAATACTTGTATGGTCAAGACCCTTGAAAAGATTGAATTCCATTGTGACTCCCAAATATGAGTCTCCACGAGTAGGACGAGTTGGTGGGTCAAATGCCAAGGTGATTGAGAGTATGCGAGTACCTTTTACTTCAAAAAATTCGGGCGGTAATTGAGGAATTTCATAAATATGAAACTTGCCTACTGGAATTAAAATGTTGTCTTCTGATAAAACAACGTAATTCTCAGCAGAATACATTGCACGTTCCAAATCACTCTGTCCATAACCATAGATAGCTAGTTGGTTCTCAATTTGCTTTGTCTTTTGACTCTGAGATTGGTGACTGTGACATTGAAATTCAGGCGGGATTTCCTTGGGAATAACCGCAGAGTTAACAATAAGGGCCCGAATCAAATTAGAACTAGCTTCTGGATATTTTGTAAAAAGTTGAGCAGCAAGGTTAGCAACACGGGGTGCAGCAAAGCTCGTACCACTACAGATATGAAATAAAGAACTATTAAAATCTTTGGAGAGGGTAACAACAGAAACACCAGCTACGGTATCTGGGAGTCGCAATTTAGCTTTAGGTAAATCCAGTCCTTCTCGATATTTGAGGTCTAATACAACATCTCCGCCAAAGTCCACAACATCTGGCTTTATCATCCCATCCACTCCAAAACCAGTTCTCGTAAAGGGAGAGGGGTATCCTGGTAAATTGGCGATCGCCTGACGACGAACATCAGAAGGTTCTGTAATACTACCCCGACCAAATGATACAGAACCTACAGTTAGTGCAATTGCTGAAGTTGCAGGGTCGATAATTCGAGCATCTTCGTTCAGGAGATAATTTGGGTAGTCAGTCTGTAGTTGCTCATCTGATTTTGCCTCTTTATGAGGTGGTTCCGTATTCCCTGCTGAAACCACAAAAACAATATTTTTATTTTGGTACTGGTAAGCAATTTCATCTATCTTTGCAGCTAATCGAAACTGCTTCATACCGTCTCGGTAAATTTGTTCATCGTTACCTAGCGAGATATTTATGACTTTGCAATTAGGATACTGTTCAACAAAAGCACGAATGGCTTCATGAAGTTGAGTTTCTATAAGAAGATCCTCATCATATTTGTTATTCTCATCTGTTACACGAGCAGAAAATAACCAAGCTGTTGGATCAAAAGAACGCTGTTGAATGCAGTTGTCAACATTTCCATAGATAGCAATGCCCGCAACACTTGTACCATGTCCATGTACATCGTCCGGGCCACCTTTTATGAATTGCCGTTTTGCATCTGGAAATACTTCAGCCTCACCCAGTGCAGGAGCAATTAAAGGATGTCCACGCTGTACACCAGAGTCGATAACCAGAATACCGCAATTATCTTCAGGTGGGGAAACAACTTCGGGAAAAGCAGAAATTGGCAGATTATAGTCAGCAGTTGTTTCAAAAGCAGGTTGGGGTGGGCGATCAATTTCTTTGACTATGGGCAATTCTAGTAAAAGCTCTAAAACTTCTTGAGTAACTTTAATTCGAGCAATACAGAGGTATTCGCCAACGTAGCTATCAGTCATTCTCATAGGAGCAGTATCGCTGGATAAGCCCTCTATATCTTTGGCAAAACCATCTAAATACTTTCGCATTTCTTTGGGATAGCCTGTATGCCAGAGTTCCAAATCTAAGGCTGCAAGTTCATCTGGTTGTACAGGCTTTAGTTGTAACAAACGACCAATGCGATCCTGTGGTTCGAGGGGAACTAGCTCATCAATTGCCCCTAAGTATTCATATTTGGGGCCATCTTTAATCTGGCTGTAACTCTCTAACCGCTTTTTGAATTCAGTTAGCTCATTGTCAGATGAAAATACAACAATAGCTTTACTAGGTTCTCGTGCTAAGACATTTAGTCCTATCTGAGTTACCAAGTCGTCCGAAAAAGAATGTTTTTCAGCAACTTTTATCTTAAAAATTAGTTTTGGGTCGAGACGAAAAGGGCTAGTTTTTTGCTTAACAGGCTCAATTAGGGTAGAAATTTGATCTAATAGCAGCTTACCGTGTTCACTGACATTAGTACGTTTTGTACCCCCAAAACCACCAGTTGATCGCCGAGGTAATTCAATGCTTATTATTCTCGGTAATTTCAGGTGTTCAAACTGACTACCCATCGTGATTAGACGTAAATAGTTATCTTGAGTTTGCTATTATACTTTGTCTTGTGACAAAACGGCCTATTGCTACTTCTAAATCATCAGCAGTCAAGGTACGTTCACCCCTTAGAATCACAGCTTTAATAGCGTCAGAGCATATACGCTCTATATCTGCTCCAGTAGCATTCTCAAGCCGAGTAGCAAAAGCAAACAAATCAATAGCAGTATAACGAATAGCAGATAAATAACGACTCAAAAGAGCCGTCCGCAGTTCAACCGACGGGTTATCAAAAAAAATCACTTCATCAAAACGTCGCCAAACAGCACTGTCTAGGAGTTTTTCGTGATTAGTAGCTGCAACAAATATACTTTGATTAGTTGCGTTATCGATGAGTTGTAGCAGGCTATTCACTAACCGTTTTACTTCACCATGTTCATTGAAATTATCCCGATCGCGGGCGATCGCATCAAACTCATCGAACAAAACAAGCCATTCACCCTTTTCAATGTAGGTAAAAATTTTCTGAAGATTCGTTGCTGTTTCACCTAAGTAAGAAGAGAATACTGCCGTTAGGTTCACGTAAACAAGGGGCAGACCAAGTGCGCTGGAGAGAACTTTTGCGGTTTGGGTTTTACCACAGCCAGGTGGCCCGCAGAATAGTAATTTGTTTTTGGGTTTGAGATTGTAAGCTGCGAGTATGTCTTGCTTACGGTTTTCGAGGACAATTTCTTGCAGAATATCAAAAATTGTTTCGCTGAGGACAATGTGATCCCAGGTTAGATCGAATTGTTTTACCTCAAGTAAAGCCAGCCCAGTATCCTTGTCTTTGGGCGGTTCAGGAAACTGACTCCAAGGGCTAGGGTTAGCAGCTAGGGGTTTTGTGTATCCATTCCCGTTTTGAAGCAGTTTTTCCAGATCCCTAGCAAGCAATATATGATTTTTATTTCTTTCTTCTTCGATTAGTTCCTTAGCGGCAGCTAAAAACTCTTCTCTCTCATTGCGAGAGAAGCTTCTGAAGAGTTTTCTGAGAATTTCGCCGCGTGCCATATTTTATAACCGAAACCGGATACTCGGTGTACCCTAATTTTATAGTACATTTGCACTATCAAAGTGAAGAATGCAAAAAGCTATTTACCATAGCACTGAAATATTACACTTGGCAGGAATCATTCCTCAAGTTATATAGCTAAGACTTACTTTTATACTGGGTAAATAAATGGGTTGCTTTACACTATAGCTACTATTCTCAACTAACTGAATAGCAATCGCCTCGACACCATTTTAGACCGCTACTAAAATTCCGTAACAAAGCTGTTCAGAATAAAAAGCTGTTTACACTCGAATATATTCTAGCCTTCTGTCCACTTCAGCAAATCACATCTCATACCATCTACAGACAACAAGTATAGCCAAAATTCTTCAAACTTTTCACTGCCGTCGAAAAAGCCGATTAGACAGAAATCTATCCCCGCAAGTGATGGCATTTCTTAGCAATGCTTCTGACGCTTCGCCATTGTTGCAAACGGCAGGAAACAGTGAGGACATTCACCTTGTACCCACTCTGCGGGAATCGGGAATGGAGTTTCACAGTTAGCACACTTCGTTAACAAGCGTAAATTGTGGCGATCGCACTCATGCTCAATCAACAAGAGAAACTTCGCTGCGATCGCCGTCATCTGGCTCATATTCCAAAAGCTCACCGGGTTGACAATTCAATGCCTTGCAAATACCGTTTAACCTTTCTGGGGTTAATCGAGGTATTTTATCAACCTTGCGAAAGACTGCGATCGCCTTTTGTGCAACCCCATTGATGAGGTCATTCACATGATTACACAAGAAGTATTTGATAACCGAAGTTTGGCACAATCCGAGTTCGAGGAATACGTTGAGGAGTTAGCTGATGCAGTAGCACCAGAAATTGAAATCGACTCAGTACCAGATGATCTGGGAGAAATGTACCGAGTTTGGTATGGTTCTCAGCTTCTAGGAACTTTTTATCAAAATTTTGAGGGCAAATGGGTAGCACAACCCTGTAATAGGGATGAAAGACCTTGTTGTAACACTCCTGAGTTAGCACAGATTTTCATTGTTGCTGTCAACGGTTTGCTAGTAGCGGATGTAGCGTAAAAACTGGCATAAATTATTTTTCCATTACCTAGAGACGTGGTTAAACTCACGTCTTTTTCTCATTTAAAGTTTTGTGTAAAATTGCAAAATATTAAACTTAAGAGTGAAAGTTGCATTTTTGAATCTTAAACTGCGAGTTTAGTACTTAGAACAGCTATGCGAATACGCGATGTTTTTAGGTATCAATGACAAAAAGCGATGTCTACGATGTGCTGTGCTACGCCCTACGTACTTTATCAAATGATTATAAAAATCAAATCGCAGAGGTAGAGAGAAAGAAGGCTGAGGAAGAGGTTACAGCAGATTGCAAATGAATGAGATGGAGATAATCTTAGGGAACATGTGGTACCCCTACCCGTGTACTTCATTTACGTGAAATACGATCTAAGAAAGAGCGATCGCTATAATAAGACTGTATATTTGCTTAATTTTGGCATCTGTCGTTAGGATAAATTATAGGTGTAAAAATTATTTCTACTGGTAGCGAAGATGAATATTGACCTTGTAGTTAATGCACTTAAAAGTATTGCTAAACCTGCGGCTTCTCTGGTTATTAATCAAGCTCAACGCAATGAAACTGTAGTTAGAACCTTAAAACAATTCAATTTTGACCCAGTGCAACCGCCTAAAGATGTTGATGGTGTCTATGTTTATTCTTTAATTGAGTATGGTGTAGATAAGCCCGAAGTACTGCTGAATCTTTTTCGAGCAAGAGAAATTAAAAATGCTTTTTGGAGTGCTTATACTTCAAACGATCCTTTGGGTTTTTACAAGGAAGTAGAAAAGTTTTTGCAGGGGAAGGATTCAGAATTTGATATCCGATTGATGAAAATTGAACTGCAATCGGAGTTGGAGGAGTTCGGGGAAATATTTATTAAGGTTGCTAAAAGAAGTAAATCAATAGAGTTTCAGCCTTTTCCTAAATGGAATTTAGACGAGTATCCAACAGAATTTAAGTCGTTAATTAGAGAAAAAATTCGCTCGTTTTGTGGTCGTCAGTTTGTTTTTGACGCATTTAAGCAATTTTGCAATAAAAATCGCAGTGGTTATTTTACAGTAGTGGGTGATGCGGGGATGGGGAAGAGTACCATTGCTGCTAAATACGTCTCGGACAATAAATCGCCATGCTATTTTAATATTCGCCAAACTAGTAGCAATCGAGCGGAGCTATTTCTTGAAAGTATTCGCCAGCAATTAAGTAAGCGTTACCAGTTGCAGAATGTCGAGAAGGCTAATTTAGCTGATTTACTAGAACAAGTTAGTAAAAAAATTCCTGTTAGCGAACGTCTGGTAATTGTAGTTGATGCTTTGGATGAAGTGGAGCAAGAAGCTGGGGGAAATCTTTTAGATTTACCAACGGCGCTACCAGAACGTGTCTATTTTCTGCTGACTAGACGACCATATACTATAGATAAAAAACGCTTGTCTGCACCAGATGTCCCGATGGAGGAGCTAGATTTAAGGGCAAATGACTATGTTAATTTGAGCCGTGAAGATATCAAAAAGTATATTGGGTTATTTTTGAATGTCGATGAAGACCATAAGAAGGCACTTAGACAATGGATTCAAGACCGCAAAATTGATGAGAATGATTTTGTTGAGCAGGTAGCAACTAAGAGTGAAAATAATTTCATGTACCTGCGCTATGTCTTGCCAGGAATTGCTAAAGGTGACTATCAAGACCTGAGTTTAAAGCAATTACCCAATGGTCTTAAGGAATATTATCAAGTTCATTGGGAACGTATGGGGATGGATGCAAAGCCCCAAGAAGTAAAAGTATTTATCCTGTTTATTTTAGTGGAGATTGGTACACCAATTCCTTATGAGATGATAGCAGCTATTGCCAAAGAAGATGAATATGATGTGCAATTAGTTTTAGAAGAGTGGGTTGAGTATTTGAAGCAGCAGGATATAAAAGGAGAAATCTGCTATAGCATTTATCACGCTAGTTTTTTAGACTTTTTGAAAGCAAAACGGGTTTTGGATTCTAAACGGAAGCTATTTCAAGAGGTTAATCAAGGCATTGCAGACTACCTTGTAACGAAGATGGAGTGATATGGGAGAATTTGCAGACAAATTAGCGGCACAAAGTCCCGCTTTTCAACGTGCTTACTTGGGTAGTTTAGCTCCAAATTTAGTGAAGTCGGGAAATTTAGAAAAGTATTACCAAACCCTGACAGATTTCGATTTTATAGTCACGAAGATTAATCATCCTGAGTTTGGAGTGCAATCACTAATTGAAGATTATGATTTACTGGACGACAACAATCAAATTAAATTACTGCAATTGATTCAACAAACCCTGCGACTATCAGCACATATTTTAGCAGAAGATAAGAAACAATTAGCCAGCCAATTACAAGGACGATTACTGGGCTTTGAAGAAATACCTGAAATTCAGACATTCTTAGAGAAGGTCAAGCAAAGCCAAACTTATACTTGCTTGCATTCTTTAACCCCAAGTTTAATACCACCAGGCAGACGCTTGGTACGCACTCTTGTAGGTCATAGTGACTGGGTAAAAGCAGTAGCTGTGACTCCTAATGGTAAACAGGTAATTTCTGGTTCTAAAGACAACACTCTTAAAGTTTGGAATCTAGAAACTGGAGAAGAACAATTCACTTTAATAGGTCACACTGAGTCCGTAAATGCTATCGCAGTTACCCCTGATGGTAAGCGAGTAATTTCTGGTTCCTCTGACCATACTCTCAAAATCTGGGATTTAGCAACAGGTAATGAACTTTTTACTTTTTCTGGTCATCGTACTCAAGTAGTTGCTTTAACAGTGACTCCTGATAGCAAGTGGGTGATTTCTGCTTCAGTACCCAATATTATTAAAGTCTGGGATTTGGAATCAGGAAAAGAAAAGTTTACCGTTTTTCCTCATAGTGATTTAATCAGGTCAATTGTGGCTTATCCAGATAGCAAATTTTTTATATCTGGCTCAGATGATAAGACTATTAAGGTTTGTGATTTAAAAACTGGTAGGGAACATTTTAGCTTTAATAATATAGATAAAGAACCACGAGAAGGACAATTTGCAGATGAGGTGTACCCAGATGAAGTATATGCAGTTGCAATTAGTCCCAATAGCAAGTTACTAATTGCTGGTTCAAGTACAAATGCTGTTAGAGTTTGGAATTTAGAAACGGAAAAACTACTTTTCGTCCTATTAGGTCATACTGCTCCGATAGTTGCTGTCGCTGTTACATCTGATAGTAAACAATTAATTTCTGCGTCACTAGACAAAACGCTCAAAGTCTGGGATTTAGAGTCTGGTAAAGAACTTTTTACCATTACTGGACATAATGACTCACTATATGCTGCCGCAGTTACCCTTAACGGCAAGTGGTTAATTTCTGGTTCAAAAGACAAAACGCTAAAAGTTTGGAGTCTTGAATCTCTTGAATCTGAAGAAGATACTAGTCCTAATCATTATAGAAATTCTGTCTATGCAAGTGCTATCAGCTTAGATGGCAAATATGCAATTTTTAGTTTAGAAGGTAATACACTTAAAGTCTGGGATTTGGAAGATATAAAAGAAATTTCTAGTATCAATGAACAAGAATCTAAAAATATTATAGTCGTGGTAATAAGAGTATTATGGCTAATTACAAATTATTTATTTTTTGTTACACAAGCTATATTTTTAGCTATATTGATTACTCCTTTCATTCCTTTTGTGATTGTTTATGAACTTGTTTCTCAAAAAAAACATTTTCCAGATAAAAGTGAAGAAAGAGAAAACGTTATTCATTTAGAAAGTGATAAATCGTTATATGAGGATGTTTTAGAATTATTTTATATTAGTAATATATCAAAAAAAAGAACTTGGTTTACTTCAAGGAAAGAACTACAAAAAATATATCGTGATGAAGTAAAAAAAATAATTTTTACTCGAAATATACCATCTTTATCTAACAATCTTAAAAAGATTTTCTTGCAAGAAAATCAGCGTATTATTGTAATCAATACAGAAATGTTGAATGTCGTAATAAAACTTTACATATTTAGATATGGTAGTGTTAT